>NZ_JBMKIC010000009.1:0-148492 GCF_049238665.1 Enterobacter cloacae complex sp. IR5450 | reverse complement strand
GGACATCTGATGGAAATGGAAGCCACGCAAGCACCTTAAAATCACCATCATACACTAAATCAGTAAGTTGGCAGCATTACCTAACAATCATATGGAACAAGAATAAAAGTCTAGGGAATATAATGAGTGATAAGATCATGCAAACAGTAGATCTGCTAATTTCACATAGTCAAATATTGTTACGATCCAGAGACTATGACGAAAAGCTGAGTCAGTGGGGAAAAGGTAATGTTTCTCAAGGCGCTGTTTTACACAAGGATTATGTTGTATTCGATCCATTACCAGAGGACGCATTTGGAGCAAACGTCAATATCAAAATAGATAATGCTTTTAAATTAGATCAAAATGCACAACGCTGCATTGTTGTTCCATTTTTTATTACGGATAAAAATAAGATCCAGATCGCATCTGCGACAGAGAAATTTGATGTAAGCATTAACGTAACCGGCAAGATTTATTCGCTCTTTTATGAGGTTTGTGAAGGGGGCGAGATTTATTATAATTTTACTCTTGTGCCTGAAAAAGAAGCAATCCCTGCTAAGTTTTTATTAGACGACCCTTGGGGAGGGAAAAAATACAATCCTCTAAAAGAGGGGTTTTTTTAAAGTTAATAATAACTAAATCGAATGAAAAAAAATCATACGTTAAACAAGAAGTTCACCACATGAACCTCGTTAACGAAGTAATCTTTCCCTTCCGTACGCATCTTGCCTGCTTCTTTCGCGCCTTGCTCACCCTTGCAGGTGATAAAGTCTTAAAACGCGATAGTCTGCGCACGAATGAAGCCCTTCTCAAAGTCGGTGTGGATCTTACCGGCCGCGTGAGGCGCAGTCGCACCGACAGGGATAATTCACGCGTTCACTTCTTTCACGCCCGCGGTGAAGTAGGTTTGCAGGCTGAGCAGCTCATAGCCCGCGCGGATCACGCGGTTCAGCCCCCGCTCGGCCATGAACTCTTTATGGTCGCCGTCGATGATTTCAGCGATATCGGATTCAACCGCGGCGTAAACCGCTACCTCTACAGAACCTTTACCGCTTGAAGACTCTGCTGAGAAGGTCACGCACAACCGTCTGACGCAGCTGAACGTCATTCGCTGGCACTACTGTTATGACGGTGAACATCACCTGACGGAGGTCATCAGCCAGCTGCGGGACCGTAACAGGCCGCGGACGCAGGTCAGCTTCCGTTACCCTCATACATTGTGACATTCCCAACAGTCAATCAATATAGAGGTGATCCTTTGGGTTATCATCAAGCGTTACAGGTAAAATTAGATGTAACTGGCTTAGATGTAATTGAACCCCGGAAAAATACATTTTTGATCTTAAACACAAAAGATCTCGTTGTCTCTAAAAGAATTGTTAAAAGTGGGAGGAGTTGTGGTTGAGGTGAAAATATATTATAAAGGAAGTGTTGATTTTATTGCAGGTGAAGGGACTATTCTCAATGAGTTCATAGGAGAAGTAGCCACGCGACAAATAAATATTATAGATGGAAATTATTATGCTTCTTCCTCTTTGCTAGATAAAAAAGAAAAAGTTGGCTTCCTGCTGTATGATGGTAAGAAAAGCGACCTGAACTTAAGTGACGCCGAAGAAATTTCAAATGAGGAATTTGAAGTTTTCTGGCAAACATCAACGGGTTCATTGCAAGAAAAAAGCGAATAAAATACTTGTCTGGAGATGCTGTGGAACCTTTGAAAAAATCCACAGTTATTGCTCATATTGTGAATAATAAAGGGAAGTGGGGTAAAGGTTTTGTTCTGTCCCTTTCAAATAAATATCCTGCGGCAAAAAAAAGCTATCTTAGTTGCTTCAAAGAAAATAACTTCCCAGAATTAGGGGTGGTTGATTTTGTTATGGTTGATGCTCAGGAGGAGATATTTATTGCGAATATGTATGCGCAGGTTGGTATAAAGAAAAATATCAACGACAAAAAACAATACGTATGTTATGACTCTCTGAAAGTTTGTCTTGAAAAATTATCTGACTTTGCTTTAGTTAATCGCCTTTCTATACAAATGCCAAGGATAGGAGCTGGCCTCGGTGGTGGTGATTGGAATGTTATAGAGTCCTTAATACTAAAAAATATTTGCTATAAAATGATTGATTGCAATGTAATAACTTTATAATTTTAAATAAAATTTAACCATAGATTATGGTGTTTTTGGCGGTTTCTTAGGCAAAGTTTTTTATTTAAAAGGACAAGATCTTAAGTATTATAATATCTATAACAATATACTATTGATCAAGGGAACGAGTTTCACGACAACCAAAAATACGCCGAGGCTTTAGAGCAAAACCAAAAAGCCTGGCAAGCGCTTCCTGAGCCAAAGCTCGAATGGGAACTCGCCAACTGGATCGCTGCCTGCATGTACAGCGCATGTTTTGATCTTGCGGATTATGCTGAGGAAAACAAATGGGGAAAAACGACATTACGGACACGTGGATCGGATATAGACACTGCACCCTTAATCGATCTCGGCATGGTCTGTTATGTGTTAAATCAATTCGAGGAAGCGTATAAATATTTTAACGATGCTTATAACTACAGCAAAGAGCGTGCGTTTCAGGATAGACCTAAAAAATATCTAGAGTTCTATCTGCGCAAAAGGGATAAGTTCGTTACTCTATAAAAAAATCAAACATTACGCGTGGATCCGACAACGCCAAGTAGGTCGTGTGAATTACCATCAATATGGGCAGAATGGCTTGAAGAAGTAGCGATTCCAGGCTCCGGGAATGTAAGATAGGTTACTATATGAATATCAATAAAGATGACGAACTCCTTGTGATAGTTAAGTATGAAGGAAGATTTTATTGGTTCGTTGCGTTCAAGGAAATGTGGGTCTTAGACAGAGTAAAATGGGTAGAGGATTTTGTGAAAAGTGGGGTGGAAATAAACCTACAGAATACCCATAAGGAAAGATATGACATACCAGTTGTAAATGAAGAAAACGCGCAGATATTCATTGATGGTTTAATTAACGATGGTTATTCATACGATAAGGATGACATTGCTGAGGAGTTTTATAAAAGGCTTTCGCAAAAAACAATTTGGTGGGATATATATGAACTTATGCCGGATTTATTTATAGACTTTGATAATAAAAGATTATATTCGGAATATGTTGAGAGTATGCATTATCAAGAATATGTTCCTGATAGTTGGCAAGGTGAACTTGTTGATTTTTGCAGTAATGGATCGTTACCTCAAGATGAAATGTTCTGGATAAAAAATGAAACTGATCATAGAAGCGTTTTGATCGCTAAAGGATAAAATATATTTTCGGCAAACCATTTTTAGACAATGCAATGGTCGATTCAACACGCCAATTTGTGTTTGTGTTAAGCGAGACAAAGCCGTTACCAATCGTTTTGACCATCTTCAACGCTCAGGGTGAAAAACTATTTTGGTCTGCATCTCCTGAAAGTGCTATTTTCTATTACTTAACATTAAACCAGTCAAAGGAAGTGGTTGTTGTATGTAATTTTACAGTAATACAAAATGGCTGGCATAATTGGTTTTATTCTTGGGATATGAAGCGTAACGCGTTGTCTAGATCAGGACCTTCGTACTAAATTCACATTTAACATTAAAATTACAGCGACAAGAGTGCCTGAAACTGGCGTACGCAAAGGGGGTATACCTGATAAAGGTGAGAGACTTGCCTGACCAGCAGAGCGTTTACACCAGCACCCTTTTCAGACGTTAAAATTTGCGACTGCCGACATCATTCTCTTTACCATGTAAAAAAAAATCCACGCCCAAGCGGGGATTTTTCCCATTAAAAACAACTCAAAGGTTAAACAAGAAGTTCATCACATCGCCATCTTTAATGATGTAATCTTTGCCTTCCGCACGCATCTTGCCTGTTTCTTTCGCGCCTTGCTCTCCCTTGTAGGTGATAAAGTCTTCAAACACGATAGTCTGTGTACGAATAAAGCCTTTCACGAAATCGGTGTGGATTTTATCGGCCGCCTGAGGCGCAGTCGCACCCACAGGATGGTCCACGCACTTTTTTTACGCCCGCGGTGAAGTAGGTTTGCAGGCTGAGCATCTCATGGCCCGCGCGGATCACGCGGTTCAGACCCTGCTCGGCCATGAAATCTTCACGATCGGCGTCGTTCATTTCAGCGATATCGGATTCAACCGCGTTCCAAAACGCTACCACTACAGAACCTTTATCGCTTGCAGAGTCTGCTGAGAAGGTCACGCACAACCGCCTGACGCAGCTGAACGGCATTCGCTGGCGCTATGACATCCACGGCCGCACCGTGGAGAAGGATAACGGCCAGACCCGCTGGCACTACCGCTACGACAGCGAGCATCGCCTGACGGAGGTCATCAGCCAGCCGCGGAATCGCAACAGGCCGCAGACGCAGGCCTGCTTACGCTATGACCCGCTCGGGCGACGCATCAGCAAAACGCGTCGCCAGATGGTGGGCGGACAGCCAACCGGTAACCCAGTCACCACCTGGTTTGTATGGGAAGGGTTCCGGCTGTTGCAGGAAGTGTACGGGGATGTGCCGCTGACCTACGTCTACAGCGATCAGGACAGCTACGACCCGCTGGCGCGTATCGACGGCGTTGATGCCCCGGAAATCTTCTGGTTCCACTGCCAGCCCAACGGCACGCCGGAGCGGATGACGGATAGCGAAGGACAGGTGCGCTGGGAAGGGGTGAACAGCGCCTGGGGCAAGCTGCTGCGGGAAAGCGAGACGCAGGTATCAGGATATTCTCAGAACCTGCGCATGCAGGGGCAATACCTGGATCGTGAGACAGGGCTGCACTACAATCTGTTCCGGTATTATGACCCGGACTGCGGAAGGTTTACGCAGCAGGACCCGATAGGGCTGGCGGGGGGGATAAACCTTTACCAGTATGCGCCGAATGCGCTGGGGTGGGTGGATCCGTGGGGGTTGAGCCGCGAGTGTAGCGGTAAAACAAAACCTGATTTCTATGTTGGTCCAAATGGCCCTAGTTCGACTATGCCTTCTACAGCATATCGTTATATGGATAGCAAATATGCTCCACAGACAATAGAAAATAAATCAGCCCCGTTAAGTTATTTTGGGTATACGAAATATAAATCTGCACATGAAGCCAGGGACGCCTATCAAATTTTTTATGAGAAAGGTAATCCTGATTCATGGAGTGATGCACGTTTATTAGGTGAGTTTGATACATTACAACTGTATAAAAATGGAGTGCCTCAGGTGCAAGTACCTCTTGCCAATGGTGGTCGAGGGCCTGGATATGAGCTTTTCACCAGTGCATATCCTGAGTATGGTAAAGGTGGGGCATTACAGTTGCTACCAATCGAACGTAATTACCCTGTTATTTTTGAACGTGTTACTATAATTCCGGAGTAAAAGCGATGACAGATGAAGAGTTACGAAAGAATCTTGTTTTTTTAATAAAAAAATATGTTCCGGAAAGTCAACAAAAAGCATTTTATGATGATATATCAAAGTCTACTGTGCCAGTGAAAGGTATTTTAGCTGACTTTAATAAAATCAAAACCAGAACTGTTGATGAAGTTGATGGAGATTTAATACGGTATATTTACTTTTATTTTTGTTGACAGATAATTACGTGGGGGATTTATTTTTCCGTTCGTTTTTTATATTTTTTTGGTTGGGAATGGCTCGGTAAAGAGATGAAAATTATCTTTACCGGCAATCAAAATATCAGCAATGGCGTTTAGGAAATTATTAGTTACGCTGATCTCACAGAAAAAAAATAATTGAAAATATTTAATTATGCTGGTGATTTGTATAATGGAGAGGACTAAATCAGGCGGTTAGTTGTTGCCGAATATCCTAATTAAACTATAATGGGGGTTTCAGGGTTTGCGCTTGTTACTAACATGCTGCTCAAAGTTTGAGCAGCAGGGGAAGGGTGCTTCCCCTATCAGTTTTCATATTACAGCTAATCATTAACCCCTTAAAGAATTTCACAAGCATTTTATTTTTAATGGACTGACCCCACATTATCGGTAGAACGATAATAAAAATCGAGGTAATGTAATGAATGATAAAAAAATACAAATAGTTGAGCTACTGATTTCACATAGTCAAATGTTGTTACGATCCAGAGACTATGACGAAAAGCTGAATTACTGGGGAAAAGGCAATGTTTCTCAAGGTGCTGTTCTTCACAAAGATTATGTTATATTCGACCCATTACCAGAGGACGCATTTGGAGCCAACGTCAATATCAAAATAGATAATTCTTTTATATTAGATGAAACTGCTCAACGCTGCATTGTAGTGCCATTTTTTATTACAAATAAAAATAAGCTTCAGGTCGCATGATTGAATTTAAATTCAACCCGATTACCGGTGAGCTAAACCTTGATGGTCTTCCTTTAAAAATAGATACTGAAGAAGGCTTTTGTAAGTGTGATTTATACCACGAATTAGTAAAACGCAAAGCTGTAAATAAAAATATGTCGAATCACTACCTTGTTGACTCAGTAATGTTTTTCGATAAAGAATTTCAAGTTACTATACGCCCGGTGTGCTATGGTTTTCATTTTATGCTTCATCTTGTTGATAAAAATAGTCAATACTATAAATCATTAAATGATTGGAATGCACGAACTAATGTTCACATGCTAAATGAATCAGTGAAAAGCCTGTCTGATTGGCTGAAAGAATCACTGAACCTGGACACGCCTGATACCACGGAAACAGACATCATTAGGTGGAACTTTGAGTGGGGGCGGGTTTCAGTCTCATATGAGACAAAGTCATTTAATCATGGGGTATATATAGTTTGGAATATAAAGTAGTCACTTCCAAAAAAGGTGTTTTAGATATGTTAGAAATGAAACTTGATGTTCATACTGGATTTGTAGAAATTAACAACTACCCCATCGAATTAAAAGATGTTGATACTTTTAAAAATTCCGCATTTTACAAGTTTTTTCTCGCCATTGACTACAGTAGGTCCTTTTTATTTCGCTATCGATAATGTTAAATGGAAAGATCAAGTTTTCATTTTGGAACTGAGGCCTTCAGCATTTTCTTTTTCTCCATCATTATTCCTTACTAGTAAGGATGGAAGTTTTTATAAAACGTTAGAGGATTGGGATAAAAGGGCTAGTCTGAGTAATTTATCGGATGAGCAGCAGCGTTTGACAGTATGGGTTGAGAATGAAATAACATCAAAGCCTAATCTTAAAATTAACAATCCCCCATATGGATTTCAATGGAGGCATGAATGGGGAAATATTGTTGTACAGTCTAATGAAAAAAGCTTCGATTGTGGTGTTTATATAGAATGGAATGTTTGACTAAATGATGTTAATGATTAATAAAATCCTCCATTTCTTATAGCCTTACTTTTTTATTGATAAACTTAAAATTTAAATAATGAAACTTACTAATCGACTGAAAAAGAAGTTATTAGTCCTTGATGGCATTGACAATGATTTCATAGAGTATGGAAAGGAAATAACATGCCCTGAATGCGAGGGGGTAATAGTCTACTCTATCGTAAACTCATATGAGTTTGACACGCTCACAGAAGAGGTAAAATGCTTTTTGGTTAAGAAAATGAGAGGTGTGAAGCTTGATAGTGAACATAAGAAATATAGCTATGATGAAAGCCAATTAGATGTTTCGAAAAACACATGTTCAAAGTGTTTAAAAGAGTTTTCCGCTATATTAACGTATAAAGAAGTGCAGCCAGCCCGATACCGGGTATATCTTGTGGGACTTTTTGAAGGTGATTTGAAGCAGATCAAACTTTAAACGTTGAGGTTTACCAATGATTGAAAATCTCATTTGTATTAAAGAAAAAGACCTGCTTCAATGGGCATGTGGTGAAAGTAACATACTGGTTAGTGTGCCATTTTTAAGCTATGCATTGGTCGACTTAACACGCCAGTTAGTCTTTGTGTTAAGCGAGCCTAAGCCATTACCAACCGTTTTGACCATCTTCAATGTGCAGGGCGAAAAACTATTTTGGTCTGCCCCTCCTGAAGGTGCGACTTTCTATTACTTAACATTCAACCTGTCAAAGGAAGTGATCGTTGTCTGTAGCTATCCAGCAAAAAAAAATGGCTGGCATGATTGGTTTTATTCCTGGGATATGAAGCGTAACGTGTTGTCTCAATCGGGCCCTGCGTATTAAGTTCAAAAGCGCCAAAAAAATGATAACTATAACCGGTGGCAAAAAAGGAACTGTATCAGCAGTTATATCAAGCAGTTTAAAAAAGGCTACGAGGAAAAAGATGACTACGGTTTACATTGTCATATTGACGTATATAAACCCCTTGAGGAGGTTGACCCAACGATACCTTCTCATGTTGAGTGACTAAAAAAGGGTATTCAGAGGGGATATTTCTGACTTCCGGAAGACGGATCCCAAGAACTGGTGGGGTCATTCTCGCTAAATCTGAGAGTCCTGCATCTCTTAAAGAGCGCTAGCGCGAGGGCTCTTTTCAGGCGTTAGGCTTGTGTCTGCCGAAATCATTCCCTTAGATTCCAGCATGAAAACTGATCTCTTAGACAATGTGTTTTAACCTCACAATAAAAAAATCCACGCCAAAGCGTGGATTTTTTTCATTCAAATCAAACGTTAAACAAGAAGTTCATCACGTCGCCATCTTTAACGATGTAATCTTTCCCTTCCGCACGCATCTTGCCTGCTTCTTTCGCGCCTTGCTCACCCTTGTAGGTGATGAAGTCTTCAAACGCGATAGTCTGCGCACGAATGAAGCCTTTCTCGAAGTCGGTGTGGATCTTACCAGCCGCCTGAGGCGCGGTCGCACCCACAGGGATGGTCCACGCACGCACTTCTTTTACGCCAGCGGTGAAGTAGGTTTGCAGGTTCAGCAGCTCATAGCCCGCGCGGATCACGCGGTTCAGGCCCGGCTCTTCCAGACCCAGCTCGGCCATGAACTCTTCACGATCGGCGTCGTCCAGCTCTGCAATATCAGATTCAACGGCAGCGCAAACCGCAACCACTACAGAACCTTCAGCCGCAGCGATTTCACGCACTTTGTCCAGATACGGGTTGTTCTCGAAACCGTCTTCGTTAACGTTGGCGATGTACATGGTTGGCTTCAGGGTCAGGAAGCTCAGGTATTTGATCGCCGCTTTGTCTTCGTCAGTCAGGTTTTTCAGCGCGCGCAGCATGCCCGCGTTTTCCAGCTGTGGCAGACATTTTTCCAGCGCAGCCAGTTCCGCTTTCGCGTCTTTGTCGCCGCCTTTGGCTTTCTTCTGCACGCGGTGAATTGCGCGCTCGCAGGTGTCGAGGTCAGAGAGCGCCAGCTCGGTGTTGATGACGTCGATGTCGTCAGCCGGATCCACTTTGTTGTTAACGTGGATAATGTTGTCGTTCTCGAAGCAGCGCACAACGTGGCCGATCGCTTCGGTTTCACGGATGTTGGTAAGGAACTGGTTGCCCAGGCCTTCACCTTTGGATGCGCCTTTTACCAGACCCGCGATGTCCACGAACTCCATGGTGGTGGGCAGAATGCGCTGCGGCTTCACGATTTCCGCGAGCTGGTCCAGACGCGGATCGGGCATAGGCACAACGCCGGTGTTCGGCTCGATGGTACAGAACGGGAAGTTCGCCGCTTCAATACCTGCTTTGGTGAGCGCGTTGAACAGGGTGGATTTGCCCACGTTTGGCAGACCGACGATACCGCATTTGAATCCCATTTCTAAATCACCTTAATATCTTGATAATCAATCCGTTAACGATAACCGATTGAAGAAAAGTAAATAACTACGCCTATTATACACGTAACCCGCGCGACGCGCGGTAAAAAAGCCCCAGAACGCCGATTATTGCGCTTTGAAAGCGTGCAGTCGATTGGTGGCTTTCGTCAGGCCGTCCTGAAGCCAAATCTCGGTGCAGCGGGCCGCTTCGTCTACCGCTTCGTCAATCAGCTTCTGCTCAGAAACCGGGGGTTTACCCAGTACGAAACCAACAACTTTGTTTTTATCGCCCGGATGGCCGATTCCCACGCGCAAACGGTGGAAATTAGGGTTATTACCCAGTTTGCTGATGATGTCTTTAAGGCCGTTGTGGCCGCCATGACCGCCGCCCAGTTTGAACTTCGCCACCCCTGGCGGCAGGTCCAGTTCGTCGTGGGCCACCAGGATCTCATCCGGATTGATGCGATAAAACGTTGCCATAGCTGCCACGGCTTTGCCGCTCAGGTTCATAAAGGTGGTTGGCACCAGCAGCCGCACGTCAGCACCCGCAAGATTGATGCGTGAGGTATACCCGTAAAACTTGGGTTCTTCACGCAGGGGAGCGCGCAAACGCTCCGCCAGCAGATCAACATACCAGGCACCGGCGTTATGGCGGGTAGCAGCATACTCTGCGCCCGGATTGGCGAGGCCGACAATCAGTTTAATCGTCACGATTTACTTCCTAATGGGTTCCAGATCTGGCGCGTAGTTTACTGTCTGGCGCGCCGCTTGACAAAGTTCTGCCTGCTGTACACCGAAATGCGAATAATTTCTTCTTTGAACAATTAGAATTTCAAGCTGTTCAATGTCTTATTTGTAAATTTTTGTCCGGGAGTTATCAGTAAATGTGATCATTCACGCAACTCATATAAGAGGCGTTGTCTATACTTTACACACAAGGAGAAGGGGCTTTTCCCCTGACAACCCAAAGTTCCGGAGGTGACATATGAAACGCAAAAACGCTTCAATGCTCGGTAACGTGCTAATGGGGTTGGGACTGTTCGTGATGGTCGCCGGTGTCGGTTATTCAATCTTAAACCAATTACCGCAGCTTGACCTCCCACAATACTTTGCGCATGGCGCGGTGCTGAGTATCTTCCTCGGTGCGGTACTGTGGCTCGCCGGGGCGCGCGTGAGCGGACATGAGGAAGTCTGCGATAAATACTGGTGGGTGCGTCATTACGATAAACGATGCCGCCGCGACCAGCGCAAGCATAGCTAGTGCCCCATAAAGAACACCGAAACGACTTCATCTGAAGTCGTTTTTTTTTGCATGACGCATTGACCCTCACGTAACGTAAGGCTTCAGAGTAACGACACTGGCAGAACAAAAGGAGCCGTTATGTTGATACAGGTGGGAGAACTGGCGAAACGTGCCGGGATCACCGTGCGGACTTTGCATCACTACGAGCAAACAGGGCTGTTGTTACCTTCTGCCAGAAGCGCGGCAGGCTACCGGCTTTATAACCTGGCGGATGTGCAGCGTCTGCATATGATCCAGACGCTGGCAAAAGCCGGGCTGGAGCTTGCCGAAATCAGGGATTTTCTGAAACAGCGTTCGCTGTCATTAGCCGAATTACTCGACGGGCAAATCACTCTGCTGGACAAGCAACTGCGTAGCATCCATACGCTGCGCAACCGGCTGGTGGAATTGCGTACCGGGCTGACCGACGATGCGACGCCGGATCTGGAATCCTGGCTACAGACTCTGGAGTTAATGAATATGTACGATCGCTGGTTTAGCAAAGAAGAGTTGCAGCAACTGCCGTTTGCGGTAGAGAAAGAGGCGCTGGCGGATATCTGGTCGGGGCTGGTGAGGGAGGTTAAACACTTGCTGGAACAGAACGTCAGCGTCACGGACGCGCGGGCGACCGATTTGGCTTCACGGTGGATGGAACGCCTGGAGCAGGATACCGCAGGCAAACCGGAATTTTTGACCCGCCTGAACGAGATGCACAGCGTGGAGCCGCAGATGCAGGAGCAAACCGGCATTACGCCGGAGATAACTGATTACATCACGCGGGCGTTTGCCGAATCAAAGCTCAGCATCTGGGAGAAATATCTCACTGCCGAAGAGATGGCCTTTACCCGGGCGCACTACTTTGACCGGATGATGGAGTGGCCGCCGCTGGTGGCGAAGCTGCATCAGGCGCAGCGAGATAATCTCAGTCTCGCTTCTGACGATGCGCAAAAGCTGGCAGAAAAGTGGCTGGTTTTATTCCAGTCCTATGCGGGAACAAACCCGCAGACCCAGCAAAAATTTCGCCTCGCCATGCAGCAGGAGCCGCATCTGATGAAAGGCACGTGGATGACGCCTGCCGTGCTTGAATGGCTCCAGCAGGCGATCGGGGTGATGATGCAAAGACGCGTCTCTGCATCAGATGACTCACAGATCCGCTAATGCAGCTTCACGGTTAGGGTAGAAGGACAATCGGCCAGGGATCGGCTGCACGCCTGCGCGCGCCATGGTGCGCAGGGGCTGGAATTCGAGGTTACTTATCCGCAGCTCGCAGCCTTCCGGCAGGCGGGCAACAAAGCGCTGGAAGGCATCCAGACCGCCGGCATCCAGCACCGGGACGGCATCCCACTTCAGCACCACAATCCGTTTGCCCGCGATGCGGGATTCCAGATCGCTGAACAAACCTTCCGCTGCGGCGAAGAACAGCGGACCAATCACGCGCAGCACCAGCACATCGTCAGGCACCTCAACGTTAACCGGGGAGAGACGCGTCATCTGCGCGATGCGGCGCATAAACAGCAGCGAGGCCAGCACTATGCCGACGCTGATAGCGATAACCATATCGAACAGCACGGTCAGCGACATGCAGATCAGCATCACGATAATGTCGTCTTTCGGCGCGCGGCGCAGCAGGTTAACCACCTTATGCGCCTCACTCATGTTCCAGGCCACCATCAGCAGCAACGCAGCCATGGCAGAGAGCGGAAGCCATGAAAGCAGCGGGGCAAGGATCAGCAGCGCCATGATCACCAGCAGGGAGTGAATGACCGCCGAAACCGGTGATGTCGCGCCCGCACGTACGTTCGCGGCGGAGCGGGCAATCGCAGCCGTAGCCGTAATACCGCCGAAGAACGGTGCAACGATGTTCCCTAAGCCCTGGCCGACCAGCTCGCTATTGGCTTTATGCTTAGTGCCGGTCATGCCGTCGAGCACAACGGCGCACAGTAGAGATTCAATCGCGCCCAGCATTGCCATGGAGAATGCAGCGGGCAGCAGAGCGCGAAGGGAATCCCAGCTCAGGGTGAAGCTGGAGCCCGGCATGTCCCACGGCAGAACCAGCTGCGGCAGCAGCTGCGGAATGCCGCTGCCCTGTGAGCCGTCCGCCAGAACATAGTGGAACTGGGAGCCAATGGTGGCGACCTGTCCACCGAGCAGGTTGACGGCGCCCATCACCGCGCAGCCCAGCAGCAGAGCGGGCAGATGCCCCGGGAGACGAATACCTAAGCGAGGCCAGACGATGAGTGTGCCGAGGGTAACGATGCCAATGGCTGCATCCCCCAGGTTGGCCGTCGGCAGCGCCATAAACAGCGCGCCCACTTTCTGTAAATAGTGCTCCGGAACATGGGTCATTTGCAGGCCGAGGAAATCCTTAATCTGCATGGTCCCGATGGTGATCCCAATCCCCGAGGTGAACCCCAGCGTTACGGAAAGGGGAATATATTCAATCAGGCGACCAAAGCGGGCCAGACCAAACAGAATTAAAAAGATGCCGGACATCAGGGTGGCAACCAGCAGGCCTGCCAGACCAAACTGTTGGGAAACCGGGTAGAGGATCACCACAAAGGCGGCCGTCGGGCCGGAGACGCTGAAGCGGGACCCGCCCGTCAGCGCAATCACAATCCCCGCAACGGCCGAGGTGTACAGCCCGTACTGCGGCGCGACGCCGCTACCAATCGCCAGCGCCATCGCCAGCGGGATGGCAATAATCCCGACGGTGATCCCGGCTATCAGGTCACGAACAAAGCGTGACGACGTGTATTTCTCTTTCCAGCAGGCGTCGATGAGGGCGCGAAAGGGCAGAACATGTGAGGAGGTTACTTTTTTCACAATTATCTATCATCCGTGTGCGCATCATCTGTCATATGAATGGCAGGTGAAGGAGGCATAAGTCATACAAATAAATACTATAAACAAAAAAACCCGCCGTAGCGGGTTTTTTGGCCGTGTTCGATCAGTGTTCGAACATTGCAGAGATCGATTCTTCGTTGCTGATACGACGAATCGCTTCGGCCAGCATCCCGGACAGAGTCAACGTACGCACGTTTGGCAGCGCTTTGATCTCGTCGCTCAGTGGAATGGTATCGCACACCACAACTTCGTCAATGACGGAGTTACGGAGGTTGTTTACCGCATTGCCGGAGAAGATCGGGTGAGTGGCGTAAGCGAATACGCGTTTCGCACCACGCTCTTTCAGCGCTTCAGCGGCTTTACACAGCGTACCGCCGGTATCGATCATGTCGTCCACCAACACGCAGTCACGGCCAGCCACGTCACCGATGATGTGCATCACCTGAGAAACGTTAGCGCGCGGACGGCGTTTGTCGATGATCGCCATGTCGGTATCGTTCAGCAGCTTCGCGATAGCACGCGCACGTACCACGCCGCCGATGTCTGGAGAAACCACAATCGGGTTGTCCAGATTCAGTTGCAGCATGTCTTCCAGCAGGATTGGGCTGCCGAATACGTTATCAACCGGCACGTCGAAGAAGCCCTGAATCTGCTCTGCGTGCAGGTCGACCGTCAGTACGCGGTCAACGCCGACGCTGGACAGGAAGTCAGCGACTACTTTAGCGGTGATTGGCACACGCGCGGAACGGACGCGACGGTCCTGACGTGCATAGCCAAAGTAAGGAATAACAGCAGTGATACGGCCAGCAGAAGCACGACGCAGCGCGTCGACCATAACAACCAATTCCATCAGGTTGTCATTCGTTGGAGCACAGGTGGACTGGATGATGAAAATATCACCACCGCGTACATTTTCATTAATTTGTACGCTGACTTCGCCGTCGCTAAAGCGACCTACAGCGGCGTCGCCGAGGGAAGTGTACAGGCGGTTGGCAATACGTTGTGCTAGTTCCGGGGTGGCGTTACCAGCAAAAAGCTTCATATCAGGCACGAGAAGAACCTCAGGCATGCGTCCAGTGGTGGATAGCGTTCGCCGCAAACTGCGGGGCCTAAGCAAACGCTATCCAGGCGGTGTATTAAAGAGCGCGATGCAACGTCTGGAACAGGGTGACGTTGTCACCGAAACTCAGTCTGCGCCAGAATGGCCTGCTGTAGGGGGGAGATGTTCATCCCGCGTGCTACAAAACCATGCAGCCAAACCGGCGCTTGCTCAAGCACCTGACGGGCGGCGGTTTCGGTGTCAAATTCAGCAAAGACACAGGCCCCTGTACCGGTCAGGCGCGACGGCGCGTATTCTAACAGCCAGGAAAGCACCGCATCAACCTCGCGAAAACGTTTTCTTGCGATATCCTCGCAATCGTTGCTGAATTCACAATTTAATAACGTTTTTATTGACCGTACCGGGGTATTTCTTTTCAGGTCAGGATCTTTAAAGATGACCGGGGTAGGAATGCTCACGCCAGGGTGAACGATCAGATACCATTTTTCCGGCGGATCGACCGGCGTGAGGATTTCACCGACACCTTCAGCGAACGCCGCGTGGCCGCGCACAAACACCGGTACATCGGCGCCCAGCGTCAATCCTAACGTTGCCAGTTCGTCCGTCGTCAGACCGCAGTCCCAGAGGTGGTTAAGCGCCACCAGTACGGTCGCGGCGTTTGATGAACCGCCACCAAGACCGCCGCCCATTGGCAGGCGTTTGTCGATACGGATATCCGCACCGCTTCCCGCTGGCAGACGACCCGACGACGACGCCGTTTTCATCAGAAGGCGAGCAGCGCGCACGATCAGGTTATCCTCATGCGCCACGCCGTCGACCGGCGTCAGCAGGTGAATCTGCCCGTCCTGACGCGGTTCGATGGAGATCGTGTCGCCGTAATCGACAAACTGAAACAGCGTTTGCAGGGTGTGATAGCCGTCAGCGCGCTGCCCGGTAATGTAGAGAAACAGGTTCAGTTTTGCGGGAGAGGGCCAGTGGGTCATCATTTAACGATCCAGTTGTCCATTTTCAGCTTGATACGCTGGCTACCCTGCGTCAGCTCCATATTGGACGGCAGCGACGGTTGAGTCTTGCTGTCATACGCGCTGTACACCACTTTCCAGGTTTTACCGCCCTGGGTGTAATTTACCTGGCTCAGACGGTATTGATCGTCGAGCGTGTAGTCGGTTGCGTCACCCGGCAGGCCAAGGATCCACTGGCGCAGACTATTGAGCGGAATCGGCATCCCGGTCAGCTTGCCAATCATCTCTTCGGCGTCGGTTGCCGTGTAGTGCTGGCCTTTGTTATCGGTAATCTGCGCTTCGCCAGGCTTCGCGTTCAGCTCCAGTTCGGTGCTGCCCAGCGGGTTCAGCAGCAGCAGGCGATAGTTGTCCTGACCCGTTTGCTGCCAGAAGAAGCGAGCATAAACTTTTTGCTCGTCAGAGAGATAAGCAAATGCACCGCGGGTCTGATACTGGCTTAATTTCAGCACGTCCTGCTGGTGCTGGCGCCACTGCGGTGAGTCAGGGCTTTTGCCCGGGCCTTTCGGCTGATGAACGGAACAGGCGGTCAGAACCAGGGCCGCCAGAGGCAGCAGGCGAATCATTCGGGTCATAATGATGACAAATCCTTGAGATACGTTGCAGTTATAATTGTTAATGCTAGCGTTGAAGGGTGCCACCGTCTACGTTCAAATTATCTCAAAGCGTGGCGTAAGCTATTACTCCGAAAGGGGGCAGTCTCTTTTATTGATCTCGCGCATCCTGTATGATGCGTCCTGCTAACCTTATTAACGCTGGTACTACTCCCGCTCAACATGACCCTATTAGCACTCGGTATTAACCACAAAACGGCCCCGGTTTCACTGCGAGAACGCGTTACGTTTTCGCCGGATACGCTCGACCTGGCGCTGGACAGCCTGCTTGCACAGCCGATGGTGCAGGGTGGCGTGGTGCTGTCGACGTGCAACCGTACCGAGCTCTATTTAAGCGTGGAGGAGCAGGACAACCTTCACGAGGCGCTGATCCGCTGGCTATGTGACTACCACAACCTCAACGAAGAAGAGCTGCGCAACAGCCTGTACTGGCATCAGGATAACGATGCGGTCAGCCATCTGATGCGCGTGGCCAGCGGTCTGGATTCGCTGGTGCTGGGCGAGCCGCAGATCCTCGGCCAGGTGAAAAAAGCCTTCGCGGATTCCCAGAAAGGGCATCTGAAAGCCAGCGAACTTGAACGAATGTTCCAGAAGTCATTCTCCGTGGCGAAGCGTGTGCGAACCGAAACCGACATTGGCGCCAGTGCGGTTTCGGTTGCTTTCGCGGCCTGTACCCTTGCCCGTCAAATCTTCGAATCGCTGTCGACCGTCACCGTACTGCTGGTGGGGGCGGGCGAAACCATCGAGCTGGTGGCGCGCCATCTTCGCGAACACAAGGTGAAGAAGATGATCATCGCCAACCGCACCCGCGAACGTGCACAGGTGCTGGCAGATGAAGTGGGCGCTGAGGTGATTGCGTTGAGCGACATCGATGAACGTCTGAAAGAGGCGGACATTATTATCAGCTCTACCGCCAGCCCGCTGCCGATTATCGGGAAAGGGATGGTCGAGCGTGCGCTGAAATCCCGCCGCAATCAGCCGATGCTGCTGGTGGATATCGCCGTTCCGCGTGATGTTGAACCGGAAGTGGGTAAACTGGCGAACGCCTACCTGTACAGCGTGGATGACCTGCAAAGCATCATTTCGCACAACCTCGCCCAGCGTAAAGCGGCGGCTGTGCAGGCGGAAACCATCGTTGAACAGGAAACCAGCGAATTTATGGCCTGGCTGCGCGCGCAAAGCGTCAGCGAGACCATCCGCGAATACCGCGGTCAGGCGGAGCAGGTGCGTGATGACCTGACGGCCAAAGCGTTAGCGGCCCTTGAACAGGGCGGCGACGCGCAGGCGATTATGCAGGATCTGGCCTGGAAACTGACCAACCGCCTGATCCATGCCCCAACCAAATCTCTTCAGCAGGCTGCCCGTGACGGGGACGATGAACGCCTGACAATTCTGCGCAACAGCCTCGGGCTGGAATAGCGCCCTATACCCATTTTCTAAGACAAGGTGCATTTACGCCTATGAAGCCTTCTATCGTCGCTAAACTGGAAGCTCTGCACGAGCGCCATGAAGAAGTCCAGGCGCTGCTCGGCGATGCCGGGACCATTGCCGACCAGGAACGTTTTCGCGCGCTGTCGCGTGAATACGCGCAGTTAAGTGATGTTTCAAAATGCTTTACCGACTGGCGACAGGTCCAGGAAGATATCGAAACCGCGCAGATGATGCTCGACGATCCTGAGATGCGCGAGATGGCGCAGGAAGAGTTACAGGATGCGAAAGCGCGTTCAGAAGAGATGGAGCAGCAGCTTCAGGTGCTTCTGCTGCCGAAAGATCCGGACGATGAGCGTAACGCCTTTGTGGAAGTCCGCGCCGGTACCGGCGGCGACGAAGCGGCGCTGTTCGCCGGGGATCTGTTCCGTATGTACAGCCGTTATGCCGAATCCCGTCGCTGGCGCGTGGAGATCATGAGCGCCAACGAAGGCGAGCATGGCGGCTACAAAGAGGTTATCGCCAAGATCAGCGGTGACGGCGTGTACGGTCGACTGAAATTTGAATCCGGCGGCCACCGCGTGCAGCGCGTGCCTGCGACGGAATCGCAGGGGCGCATTCATACCTCGGCCTGTACGGTGGCGGTGATGCCGGAGCTGCCGGAAGCGGAACTGCCGGATATCAACCCGGCGGATCTGCGCATCGACACCTTCCGCTCTTCAGGGGCAGGTGGTCAGCACGTTAACACCACCGACTCCGCTATCCGTATTACTCACCTGCCCACCGGGATTGTGGTTGAGTGTCAGGATGAACGTTCCCAGCACAAGAACAAAGCTAAAGCGTTATCCGTGCTGGGCGCCCGTATCCACGCGGCGGAAATGGCGAAACGCCAGCAGGCGGAAGCCTCTACCCGCCGTAACCTGCTGGGCAGCGGCGACCGTAGCGATCGTAACCGCACCTATAACTTCCCGCAGGGGCGCGTAACCGACCACCGCATCAACCTGACGCTGTACCGTCTGGATGAGGCAATGGAAGGCAAGCTCGATATGCTGATTGAGCCTATCGTGCAGGAATACCAGGCCGACCAGCTGGCGGCACTGTCCGAGCAGGATTAATGGATTTTCAGCGCTGGTTACGCCATGCCGCCAGTGAGCTTTCCGCAAGTGAAAGCCCGAAGCGTGACGCCGAAATTCTGCTTGAGCATGTGACGGGTAAAGCCCGCACGTATCTGCTGGCTTTCGGCGAAACCGCGCTGACCGCTGAACAGCAATCGCAGCTGGAGACGCTGCTTGCCCGCCGTAAAACCGGCGAGCCGGTGGCGCATCTGGTTGGCGAGCGCGAGTTCTGGTCCCTTCCACTGTACGTCTCAGCGGCCACGCTGATCCCGCGCCCGGACACCGAGTGTCTGGTGGAGCAGGCGCTGGCGCGGTTACCGGCGCAGCCGTGTCAGATCCTCGATCTCGGCACCGGCACCGGGGCGATTGCGCTGGCGCTTGCCAGCGAGCGGCCAGACTGCACCGTGACGGCGGTAGACGTGATGCCTGATGCGGTTGCCCTCGCGCGGCGCAACGTTGAACGGCTGGGGCTGAACAATGTTTCCGTTCTGCAAAGCAGCTGGTTTGCCGCGCTTGAAAGCCGCATGTTTGAAATGATTGTCAGCAATCCGCCTTACATCGACGAAGACGATCCGCATCTCGCGCAGGGGGACGTGCGTTTTGAACCGTTGACCGCGCTGGTCGCTGCGAATCAGGGACTTGCGGATCTCGATCGCATTGTGACAACGTCACGACAACATTTGCTTCCCGGTGGCTGGCTGCTGGTGGAACATGGCTGGACGCAGGGAGAGGCGGTGCGAGCGCTGTTTACGCATGCCGGATACGCTGCCGTGGAAACCTGCCGGGATTACGGCGGCAATGAACGTCTGACGCTGGGGCAGCGGTCATGAGCCTGTTTACGCTGCTGATCTCCGTTCACCTGGTTTCCGTTGCCCTGACCATTGGCTTTTTTATTGCCCGCTACTGGTGGCGCTACAACAACAATCCGCTGATTAACGCCCGCTGGGTACGCATCGCCCCGCACTGTATCGACACGGTGCTGTTCCTTTCCGGAGCCGGGTTAATGTGGAAGACCGGCTATCTGCC
Source organism: Enterobacter cloacae complex sp. IR5450 (assembly GCF_049238665.1). NCBI lineage: Bacteria > Pseudomonadati > Pseudomonadota > Gammaproteobacteria > Enterobacterales > Enterobacteriaceae > Enterobacter > Enterobacter cloacae complex sp. IR5450. Next base: position 128,424 of record NZ_JBMKIC010000009.1, on the reverse strand, counting down.
ATTTACTGATAAAGGCGCATGGCTGACTGAAAAGCTGTTTGGCGTTATCATCTACATCGTTTTGGGTTTTATCGCGCTTGGGCGTCATCGTCCGCGCAGCCAGCAGACAGGGTTTATCGCCTTTTTGCTGGGTCTGGTGGTGCTGTACATCATCATTAAACTCGCCACCACAAGAATACCGTTACTGGGGTAAGTCATGAGGTCCTTAGCCGATTTCGAATTTAACAAAGTGCCGCTCTGCGATGGTATGATCCTGATTTCAGAGATGATCCGCGACGATTTTACGTCACAGTACGTTTACGCTGAACTGGAGAATCTGGTCAGCCTGGCGCGCGAAGAGATCAATCAGGCACGTCCGCAGGACTGGCAATTAGAGAAGCTGATTGAGCTTTTCTACGGCGAATGGGGTTTCTGCGAAACGCGAGGCGTGTACCGCCTGTCTGACGCACTGTGGCTGGACCAGGTGTTGAAAAATCGTCAGGGCAGCGCCGTCGCGTTGGGCGCCATTTTACTGTGGGTTGCGCACGAGCTGGAGATTCCACTGGTGCCGGTCATTTTCCCGACGCAGATGATTTTGCGGGCGGAGTGGCTGGACGGTGAGATGTGGTTAATCAATCCGTTTAACGGCGACACGCTGGATGAGCATACGCTGGACGTCTGGCTGAAAGGCAACATCAGCCCGATAGCTGAGCTGTTCAATGAAGATCTCGATGAAGCCGATAACGCCGAAGTGATCCGCAAGCTCCTGGATACGCTGAAGTCTGCGCTGATGGAAGAGCGTCAGATGGAGCTGGCCCTGCGCGCAAGCGAAGTGCTGTTGCAGTTCAATCCGGAAGATCCGTACGAAATCCGCGACCGCGGCCTGATTTATGCGCAGCTCGACTGCGAGCACGTGGCGCTGAATGATTTAAATTATTTCGTCGAGCAATGTCCGGAAGACCCGATCAGCGAGATGATCCGCGCGCAGATCAACGCGATCGCGCATAAACACATTACACTGCATTAATCTTAATTCCGATTCACACCTGAATAAGGCGATCCTATGAAACAAAAAGTGGTTAGCATTGGTGATATCAACGTGGCAAACGACCTGCCGTTCGTGCTGTTTGGCGGTATGAACGTGCTGGAATCCCGCGATCTCGCTATGCGCATCTGCGAACACTACGTGACCGTGACCCAAAAACTGGGCATCCCGTACGTGTTTAAAGCCTCTTTTGACAAAGCCAACCGCTCCTCCATTCACTCCTACCGTGGCCCGGGCCTGGAAGAGGGGATGAAGATTTTCCAGGAGCTGAAACAGACGTTTGGCGTGAAAGTGATCACCGACGTGCACGAGGCGTCTCAGGCACAGCCGGTGGCTGATGTGGTAGACGTGATTCAGCTTCCGGCGTTCCTCGCTCGCCAGACTGACCTGGTAGAAGCGATGGCGAAAACCGGTGCCGTGATTAACGTGAAAAAACCGCAGTTCGTGAGCCCAGGCCAGATGGGTAACATCGTCGACAAGTTTATCGAAGGCGGTAACGACCAGGTTATCCTGTGCGACCGTGGTTCAAACTTCGGTTATGACAACCTGGTTGTGGATATGCTGGGCTTCAGCGTGATGAAGAACGTCTCTAACCAGTCCCCGGTGATTTTCGACGTGACCCACTCCCTGCAATGCCGCGACCCGTTTGGCGCCGCGTCTGGCGGGCGTCGTGCGCAGGTGACCGAACTGGCGCGCGCCGGTATGGCAACCGGCCTGGCGGGTCTGTTCATTGAAGCGCACCCGGATCCGGCTAACGCGAAATGCGACGGTCCATCCGCGCTGCCGCTGGATAAGCTGGAGCCGTTCCTGAAACAGATCAAAGCGATTGACGATCTGGTGAAGAGCTTCGACGAGCTGGATACCAGCAACTAATAAAAAAACCCGCTTCGGCGGGTTTTTCTTTGCCCGGCGGCGCTACGCTTGCGCGGGCCTACGGGTTTCGTAGGCCGGGTAAGCGCAGCGCCACCCCGCAAAAAAATTACGCAAATATTGTCATCAGATACGCAATAAACAGCGCCATATGCGCCGCGCCGTTCAGCACATTGGTGCGGCCGGTGGAGAAGGAAATCTGGCACAGCAGCAAGGATGCCACCATCACAATCATCTCTGGCGCACCCAGCGCAAACTGCAATTCATTTCCCGTCATAAAGGCAATCAACGTCACCACCGGAACGGTAAGGGAGATGGTCGCCAGAACCGAGCCGAAGAACAGATTCATCGCCCGCTGCACCTGATTATTGAGCACCGCTTTCAGCGCTCCCAGGCCTTCTGGCGACAGGATCAACAGGGCCACCAGGAAACCGGTAAAGGCGACCGGCGCGTTCAGTTCAGTTAACAGCGCCTCCAGCGGGTTCGCATTCATCTTGGTGACAGCAATAACGGCAATCAGATGCACGATCAGCCAAACCGTATGCCACGCGCTGCTGTGCGCCGATGGCTTACCGTGATGCGGGTCATCGTCGTCGCCGTCGTCTTCATGCTCGTAAACAAACAGGCTCTGGTGCGTTTTGGTCTGGATCAGCAGGAACACGCCGTACATCGCCGCGGAAATCAGCGCCACCAGCAGCGCCTGGCCGGTGGTGAAATTTGCACCCGGCAGCGCCATCGGGAACACCAGCACAATAATCGCCAGCGGGAACAGGGCGATCAGGTACTGTTTAATGCCAAAGAGGTTCATGTACTGGGTGGCAAATTTGCGACCACCTAATAAAAGTGAAAAACCGACCAGGCCGCCGGTAACAATCATAATGATGGAGTAGAGCGTATCGCGCATTAGCGTTGGCGCGGCGTCGCCGGTGGCCATTAATGCGGAAATTAAACTGACTTCAAGAATCACAACCGAAAGGCTTAAAATTAATGACCCATACGGCTCTCCAAGACGGTGGGCTAAAACATCCGCATGGCGTACCACGCTAAATGCACTGGTTAAAATACCCACCAGAGCCAGAATATTGATCCCCACAACCACTGGCAATGACTGACTGCTTCCCCAGAAGAGCAGCACAGCCAGTGCCAGAACCGGGAAAATGAGAGAGGTCTCCTTGTGGCGGGTTTTTACCGCCTCGTGTGTTGCTGTCATGCGTTTCTCCAACAATGCAGGTGCTTGTAATTATAGATAGATTTTAAAGGTATTAAACTAACAGAAATCTGTTAAATACCCTGTATTTTTTACTTAATTTTACCCTTTATTATAATTCTTATGCCTGAGGCTTATAATGCCTTATCTCTCATAAATATTAGTTTAATAACAATGAATTGCATTTTTATATTGTTCATTTCTTTCTGTCGGGTGGCACCCTCGCGTATCGTCGTCCACACTTATCTTTTAGCCAAAAGAGAGGTTAACGATGCCATACAAATCGAAAAGCGAATTACCGGATAACGTGCAAAACGTATTGCCTGCCCACGCTCAGGATATCTACAAAGAAGCCTTTAACAGCGCCTGGGATCAGTACAAAGATAAAGAAGATCGCCGGGACGATGCCAGCCGTGAAGAGACGGCGCATAAGGTGGCCTGGGCCGCCGTGAAAAATGACTATGAGAAAGGGGACGATGATAAATGGCACAAAAAGAAATAGCCGCCAAATAACACGCTGCCTCCATTTTGACATTTCAGGCGGTTGATCTGCCGCTGTATTGCATCTGGCCCGCGAATTGCTTATCGTTGCTCAACTGCTGTTAAAATGAACAGCACAGAATGCCGGGAAGGCGAATTACAGATGTCGCAAGGAAGCATGCAGTGGCGGAGGTGGAATGTGTTAACGCGTGATTTCTTGATGAAGGCAGATTGTAAGACGGCATTTGGTGCTATTGAGGAATCGCTTCTGTGGTCGGCTGAACAACGTGCGGCGTCGCTTGCGGCAACGCTGGCCTGCCGCCCGGATGATGGCCCGGTCTGGATCTTTGGTTACGGCTCGCTGATGTGGAACCCGGCGCTCGAATTTGTTGAATCAGCAACCGGAACGCTGCCTGGGTGGCACCGCGCCTTTTGTTTGCGCCTGACCGCCGGACGCGGCAGCGCGTGCCAGCCAGGACGCATGCTTGCACTAAAAGAGGGCGGGCGCACCACGGGCGTGGCATACCGGCTGCCGGATACCACGCTGGAAGATGAGCTGACGCTGCTGTGGAAGCGCGAGATGATCACGGGCTGCTATATGCCCAGCTGGTGCAAGCTGGAACTGGATGACGGCCGCACCGTCAACGCGCTGGTGTTCATTATGGATCCGCGCCACCCGCTGTATGAAGCCGACACCCGAACCCAGGTGATTGCCCCGCTGATTGCCGCCGCCAGTGGACCGCTGGGTACTAACGCCCAGTACCTTTTCTCGCTCGATCAGGAGCTGACGCGTCTCGGTATGCAGGACGACTGTCTGAGTGAGCTGGTGGTGAAGGTGAAAGCGCTGCTGGAAGGGAACCCGCTCAGCAATACGCTGCGGCCAGGTTTTGCCTGATAATACGCCCGGCTGGCCGGGCGTTTATGGTTATGCCGCCACGTAACTTACGGAATGTTCGAGCGACTGGCTGTGGCTGTCGATCAGCACATCCCAGGTGCCGGTGTAAGGCACCGTCAGCCAGGCCTTATCGTCCTGGACGGTAAGGATATCTGCCTGCGATTGCTTCTGTCCTTTTGTACTCATCAGATGGATGCGGCAACGCTCTGAGCAACGCACCACTACCGTATCCCCGCCAAACAGTTTCAGACTCGTTTTAACTCGTGCCATTTTATACCCCGTCGTTTTTGCCCATCCCGAGCGTGATGTTGTTCACAATTTACTCATTGCATAACACCAAAGGGGCAGGGGTGGGGTGCTGATTTCGATCAAAAAATGGCGCAACGATTAAACAAAAATGACAAAATCCCTGAAACCTTTCAGCGGACGCGCGTTTACCCTGCTTAACGCGCGCCCGGGAAAAATTATATGCGGAAATGGCCAGCGGTCTCAGCAAGGTCGCCCGCCTGGCTTTGCAGCGCGCTGGCCGCCGCAGCAGACTGTACAACAAGCTCGGCGTTCTGCTGCACCATGCGATCCAGGTGAGTCACCGCGTGGTTAATCTCATGGATCCCTTTCATCTGCTCGCGGGTGGCAATAGATATTTCACACATTATGCCTGACACGCTCCCGACGCTGGCGCGGATCTCATCCATGCTGTCGCCCGCAAGGTGCACAAACCGGGAGCCGGTTGCAACGCTTTCGGTGGTGGAATCAATAAGGGATTTGATCTCTTTCGCCGCCTGAGCGCTGCGGCTGGCCAGGTTACGTACTTCCCCCGCAACGACCGCGAACCCACGGCCTTGCTCCCCGGCACGTGCCGCTTCCACCGAGGCGTTAAGCGCCAGAATATTGGTCTGGAAGGCGATGCCGTCAATGACGCTGGTGATATCGCCGATTTTCGCGGAAGCCAGTTCGATGGACTGCATGGTGCTGATGGCCTGAGCGACGACGTCGCCGCCGCGGGATGCGGCGGCAGAGGCCTTGCTAGCCTGTTCATTCGCTTCTGCTGCCGACTCGTTTGACTGCGTAACGGAGGCCGTGATCTCTTCCACGGCGCTGGCGGTTTCGCGAAGGCTTGATGCCGCCTGCTCGGTACGCCCGGAAAGATCCTGATTACCTGCCGCAATCTCATGCGCTGCGTTTTTCACTGAGGCGCTGGCATCACGCAGCTGGACCATCACCACAGAAAGCTTATCGCTGAAGGCGTTAAACGCCTGCGCAATATGCGCCACTTCATCGCCCCCCTTATCCGGCAGACGCTGCGACAGATCGTTAGTACCGTTGGCAATGCTGTTCATCGCGTCACGGATACCGGACAGCCGCTTAAGCAGGCGGGCAATCAGGAGGTGCATGAGGGCTCCGCTCAGCAGGGCGAGGATCGCCAGCGACAGTGCAGATGCTTTAAGCAATGAGCGCATCCCGGCGGTGGCATCGCCGTTATCGAGCGCCACAACCAGCAGCCAGTGCGTCCCCGGTACGGCGGTGGCCAGGAACGTTTTTTCGCGTCCGTTAAACGTTCCGTCAACCAGGTTGCCGCTTTTCAGGGTGGCAAAATCGGTCCCTTTGATCGTCTCCGTAAAAGGCTTAAGCGTCAGCGCAGGATCGCTGCCGGCAATAACGGTGCCGTTGCTGTCCAAAAGCAGTCCGCTGCTGGCCGGAGTCGGGTGAATACCGCGCACGTTAGCCACCACGCTGTCCATCGCCACATCGCCCGCCACCACTGCTTTCAGGGCGCCTTGCTCTTTAACCGGTACCGCGAACGTCACCACCAGTTTCCCGGTGCCCGCGTCCACATAGGGTGCAGTCACTACCGGGCCATCAGCGCTGACGGCCTGCTGATACCACGGGCGAAGGGTGGGATCGTAATCAGCGGGTACCCCGGTTGGGTCAGAAAATTTAGCCGTTTTGCTGGCATAACCCACGTAGACGTTGGTAAATCCACCCGCCAGTGCAAGCTGTTTAAACACCGGAACCGGATCGTCGCTGAGCGCGACCGACTGCGCCGAAGTGATGACGGTTATTTTGCTGTTCACCCAGTCGGCAATCGCCATGTTGTGGCTGGCGCTGGTGCTGGTCAGAATATCGCGCTGCGACTGCTGATTATCCTGGCGCGTGACCTGAAAGTTAATAATGGTATTAAGAAGAAGGGCGACGACCAGACAGCCTGTCGTCGCGGCAATGATGCGGGCGCGAATGGATCTGAACATAAGTGTAATACCTGCTGTGTTGTTTCCATGCCTATCGGCAACGGTGCAGGTAAACTTGATGCTGAAACCGCGTCCATAAGAAAATAATATTTTTAGCGGGTTATTATTAAAAAGTTAATACTTTATCGGCGGAAAGCGTCCATTCAGCCAGCTCGACCAGCGTGCCAATTTCCACGCCGTCAATTAGCGGCAACCCGGTAATGCCGCGCCCGTCGGTACAGGTTTTGCACAGTTTGACCGGAACGTTTTGCGCGGTCAGGATCTCCAGCATTTGTTGAATGTTGTAGCCCTCTGCGGGTTTTTGCCCCTTCAGCCCGGCCGTGACGGCGTCGGACATCAAAAAGAGGCGCAGCTCCAGCTCACTCTCCTTATCGCGCAGCGCGATTGCCAGGCGCAGGCTGTTAAAAAGGGATTCACTGCCGTAGGCCGCACCGTTGGCGACGATCACAATCTTCTGCATGTTGACTCCTGTTCTTTGAAAAGGCACGAATATTGCTTCTCGTACCGAAGAATACGTATCGGGGAGAGAAACGATGACGATAGTGGCTGGCAGTTCCCCTGGCGCAACCGAATGGTTCCAGCGTGCGAGAATGTTGCGCGAGGAACAGCTCGGCAGACTGGCGCAGCTGGGCGCACTGGTGAACGGCATCAGTCGACTGGTGCATATGCTACAGTGCGAGCGCGGTGCGTCAAATGTCTGGCTCTGCTCGCAGGGCAAATTGTACGCGCCTGAATGCAAGGCCAGCAGGGCCCTGGTGGATGAAAACCTCGCCGCATTGCACCTTCAGTTTAACGAACCGCTGCCGGGCAGCGCCCTGTGCGAACGTATTGCCAGCGCACTGCACGGCCTTGAGACGCTAACGGCGCTGCGTGATGGCGTTACAGGTCAATGCGTCACCGCGCCGCAGGCGATGGAACATTACAGCCGCATACTGCGTCATTTGCTCAGTATCGTACCCCAACTCAGCGACAGCATTGACGATCCGCACATCGCGGGCCGATTTGTGGCCCTTTACAGCCTGATGCAGGGCAAAGAACTTGTGGGACAAGAGCGGGCGCTGGGGGCTATTGGTTTCACCCAGGGATTCTTTGACGATGAAACCCGCCAGCGGCTGGTGGATCGCATTGATGGCCAGCAGGCCTGCTTTGAGGTTTTTATCTCCCATTGCACTCCAGACGTGCAGGAGTCATTTACCCTCAACTGCCTGCCGGGTCTGGAGACTGAAAAACTCAGGCGTGAAGCGTGCACCCGCCAGCCTCCGGCAGATAACGGTGATACCGCCCTCAAATGGTTTGCCCTGCAAACCGCGCGCCTTGAGCACCTGCGCACGCTGGAGGAGGTGGCAATTGCCGATCTGATGACGGCAGTTGAGGAGCGCCGCTATAGCGAAAACCTGCACGCAGACGATGAACACGACGATATCCTGGCGCGATTTCCGGATAAACCGCTGCTGCCGCTGGTGCGCCAGCAGGCGCGTGAAATTGAGCAACTCTCCCGTCAGCTTGCTTCCCTGCGCGACACGCTGGAGGAGCGTAAGACCATCGACAAAGCCAAAAGCGTGCTGATGACGCACCAGAACATGAGCGAGGAGCAGGCGTGGACCGCCCTGCGCAAAATGGCGATGGATAAAAACCAACGCATGGTAGATATCGCCCGTGCGCTGCTTACGGTGAAAAATCTGTGGAAGATACCCCCTGGGGAGTAGTTGCACAGTCAGTGGGCAATTTATGCCTGATTGAGGTGCGTAATACAGCGCTCTTCTTGCAGAAACCCCGTAACGCCGGGGATGAAAAGCTGGCATTACCTTTGCATTAACAGATTAACCATTTTCAACGATGCGCCAACGGCGGTGCATGCGTCTTCAGGATAAAGGCGTCCAGCGGTGCTTCAGCACCGTCGGGCGCTTTTTTTTGCCTTTTTTCAGGAGCAATTATGGCGGATTTGTCGAGACGGCGATTATTGCAGGCCAGCATGCTGGTGAGTGGTGCGATGCTATTGCCGGGTGTCATGCAGGCCGCATGGGCGGCGGGGTCAGATAAGCCTGAGCAGGATACCGTGCGTATCGGGTTTATCCCCCTGACCGACTGCGCGCCCGTGGTTATCGCGGCCCTGAAAGGGTTCGATAAAAAACACGGCATTACCATTGTACCGACCAAAGAGGCGAGCTGGGCGGCGGTGCGCGACAAGCTGGTGGCGGGCGAACTGGACGCCGCGCACATTCTTTACGGCCTGCTGTACGGTCTGGAGCTGGGTATCGCGGGCAAGCCGCAGCAGATGGCGAACCTGATGACCCTCAACCAGAACGGTCAGGCCATTACGCTCTCCAGCGATCTGGCGGAGAAGGGCGTTCGTGACCTCGACGGGCTGAAAAAGCTGATTGCGCAGCAGGCGCCGGGAACTTACACCTTCGCGCATACCTTCCCGACGGGAACGCACGCCATGTGGCTCTACTACTGGCTGGCCAGCGCGGGGATTAACCCGTTTGACGACGTGCGCACCGTGGTGGTGCCGCCGCCGCAGATGGTGATGAACATGCGCATTGGCAACATGGTCGGGTTTTGCGTTGGCGAGCCGTGGAACGCGCGGGCGATTAACGACCGCATCGGATTTACCGCCGCTACGTCGCAGTCCATCTGGGCCGATCACCCGGAAAAGATCCTCGGCACCCGACGCGACTGGGTGGCGAAAAATCCGCACACCGCACGGGCGCTGGTGAGCGCCGTGATGGAAGCCGCGCGCTGGATCGAGGCGTCAGCGGAAAACAAACGCGAAACCGCGCAGATCCTCTCGCGCCGCGCCTGGCTCAACTGCAAGGAACAGTATCTCACCGGACGCATGCTCGGCGAGTACGACAACGGGGTCGGTCAGCGCTGGCAGGATGCGCACCCGATCCGTTTCTTCAACGAGGGTGCCGTGAGCTACCCGTATCTCTCCGATGGCATGTGGTTCTTAACCCAGTTCCGCCGCTGGGGCTTGCTCAACGCCGCGCCGGATTACGCGGGCATTGCACAGCGCATTAACCAGACCGCGGTCTGGCAGGATGCCGCGACCGCCGTGGGCGGCATGTCCACACCGGCATCACCGTATCGCAGCAGCACCCTGATGGACGGCACCGTCTGGAACGGCACCGATCCGGAAGGGTACGCCAACCGCTTCGCCATTCACCGTAAAGGGGCCTGAGTATGCAGCATCTGCAAAATACAAAACCACAAGAGACGTCAGAGAGCGGGGAAGTGATAGTCCTGCCTCCGTTACAGGTTCGCCGTCGTGCGCCCGCGTTTACGCGTCGGATGAATGATTTTTTACAGCGCGTCATCCCGGCGCTGCTCGGTCTCGGCCTGCTGGTGGTGCTCTGGCAGCTGGCGGCGATAAACAGTAAAGGCTTTCCGACGCCGCTCAGCACGCTCGATTCGGCCATGACCCTGTTTGCCGATCCGTTTTATCGCGACGGGCCAAACGATATGGGCATTGGCTGGAACGTGCTGGCGTCGTTGCAGCGCGTCGCCATCGGCTTCGGTCTGGCGGCGCTGGCGGGCATTCCGCTGGGCTTTTTGATTGGCCGCTTCACCTTTTTCTCCCGTATGTTCAACCCGCTGATCGCGCTACTGCGTCCGGTCAGCCCGCTGGCCTGGCTGCCTATCGGCCTGCTGCTGTTCCAGAAAGCGGAGCCTGCATCGAGCTGGACTATTTTTATCTGCTCCATCTGGCCGATGGTCATTAACACCGCCGAAGGGGTGCGCTGTATTCCGCAGGACTACCTCAACGTGGCCCGGGTGCTGCAACTCTCAGAGTGGACCATCATGCGCCGCATTCTTTTCCCGGCCGTGCTGCCTGCGGTGCTGACCGGGGTACGTCTTTCCATTGGCATTGCCTGGCTGGTGATTGTCGCCGCCGAGATGCTCACCGGAGGTTTAGGCATTGGCTTCTGGATCTGGAATGAGTGGAACAACCTCAACGTCGAAAACATTCTCATCGCCATCGTCATCATTGGCGTGGTCGGGTTGCTGCTGGAGCAGGGGCTGATGCTGATCGCCCGTCGCTTTAGCTGGCAGGAAAAATAAGGAGTGAAGATGAAACCGTTAATTCAGGTCCAGGCCGTGAGCCAGCGTTTTTCCACCGCCAGCGGCGAGTTTCTGGCGCTGCAAAACGTCTCTTTTGATATCCACGAGGGCGAAACCGTCAGTCTGATTGGTCACTCCGGCTGCGGCAAGTCGACGCTGTTAAACCTGATCGCCGGGATCACGCTGCCGACGGAAGGCGGGCTGATTTGCGACAACCGCGAAATCGCCGGGCCGGGGCCAGAGCGCGCGGTGGTGTTTCAGAATCATTCGCTGCTGCCGTGGCTGACCTGCTTCGACAACGTGGCGCTGGCGGTGGATCAGGTCTTCCGTCACACCATGAGTAAGGCCGAGCGCAAAGCGTGGATTGAGCACAATCTCGACCGGGTGCAGATGGGCCACGCGCTGCATAAGCGCCCCGGGGAAATCTCCGGCGGTATGAAGCAGCGCGTCGGGATTGCCCGCGCGCTGGCGATGAAGCCGAAAGTCCTGCTGATGGATGAACCCTTCGGCGCGCTGGATGCGCTGACGCGCGCCCATCTTCAGGACTCGGTGATGCAGATCCAGCAGGCGCTGAACACCACCATCGTGCTCATCACCCACGACGTGGACGAGGCGGTACTACTCTCTGACCGCGTACTGATGATGACCAACGGCCCGGCGGCCACCGTGGGTGAGATCCTGCGCGTCGATCTGCCGCGCCCGCGCAACCGGGTGCAGCTGGCGGACGACAGCCGCTATCACCACATGCGCCAGCAGATCCTCCATTTCCTCTACGAAAAACAGCCGAAAGCGGCGTAATGAGGGGGCACGATGCGACTGGTCATTATCGGTAATGGTATGGCGGCAACCCGGCTGATTGCGTCGCTCACCGGGCGTGTTCCCGGTCGTTTCGCTGTCACCGTCATCGGTGACGAGCCGGAGCAGGCATACAACCGCATCCAGCTTTCGCCAGTGCTGGGTGGCGAAAAGCAGGCGGAGCACATCTGTCTGCACGATGAAGACTGGTACACGGCACGAGGCGTGACGGTGCTGCGAGGAGAAACGGCGCTCGCAGTAGACGTCAACGCGCGTGAAGTGCATACCTCTGCTCGCACGCTGGGCTGGGATGCGCTGGTGTTTGCCACCGGTTCTACCCCTGTTGTGCCGCCGATCCCCGGCGGCGATGCGCCGCATGTGTTCACCTTTCGCACCCTGGCAGAAACCCGCGCCATCCAGAATATCTCCGGGCCGGCGGTAGTGCTGGGCGGCGGCGTACTCGGCGTGGAGGCAGCGGCAGCGCTGGCGCGCAAGGGTGACAACGTCACGCTCGTGCATCGCGGTCCGTGGCTGATGGAACAGCAGCTGGATCAGCAGGCGGGACTGTTGCTGGAAGAGGCGCTGGCGGCGCGGGGCGTTAGCTGTGAACTCGCCTCCGGCATCACCGCCATCGCTGACGATGCCGTGACGTCGCTCGACGGACGCCGCATTGCCGCCACGCGCGTGGTGCTGGCAACCGGCGTGCAGCCCAACGTTGCGCTGGCAAATGCCAGCGGCATTCGCTGCGCGCGCGGCATCGTGGTGGATCAGCAGATGCAAACCTCCGTGCCGGGTATCTACGCCATCGGCGAGTGCTGCGAAATTGACGGCCAGACGTTTGGCCTGGTGGCCCCCTGTCTGGCGCAGGCGGATATTCTTGCCGCGCGGCTGGCCGGGGAGGTCACCGCGCCGTTTACCCTGACCGACAACGGCGTGCGCCTTAAGGTGACCGGCGTGGAGCTGTTCAGCCTCGGACGCGCGACAGCGCAGGCGGACGATGTGGTCTGGAGTTCATGGGACCCGCTGACCCGTCACTATCGACGTTTACTGATCCATCAGGGGGCGCTGGCTGGCGTGCTGCTGCTGGGTGACTGCCGCAGCGCGGCAACCTTTACCGATTTACTGGCAACGGCTGCGCCCGCCCACGCGGACTGGCTGTTCGATCGTTTCACAACGCAACCGCAGGTTGCAGGACAGAACGCTATGACAAAACCTACTCTGGTGGTGGTTGGGCACGGTATGGTCGGCCATCATTTCCTCGAAGACTGCGTTAACCGCAATTTGCATCAGCAGTATCAGATTATTGTTTTTGGCGAAGAGCGCTATGCCGCCTATGACCGCGTGCATCTGTCGGAATATTTTGGCGGACGCAGCGCGGACTCGCTCTCGCTGGTGGCGGGGGAGTTCTTTGCCGATAACGGCATTGAGCTGCGCCTCTCGCAGCAGATCGTTGCTATCGATCGTGATGCACACGTAGTGCGTACCGCCAGTGGCCATGAGACTCACTGGGACAAGCTGGTGCTGGCGACCGGCTCGTACCCGTTCGTACCACCCGTTCCGGGCAACGATCTGCCGGGCTGTTTTGTCTACCGCACCCTCGACGATCTGGACAACATTGCGGCCCATGCGGCAGGCTCTCGACGCGGCGTGGTAATTGGCGGCGGCCTGCTGGGTCTGGAGGCGGCGAATGCACTTAAGCAGCTCGGGCTGGAAACTCACGTGGTGGAGTTTGCGCCGAACCTGATGGCGGTGCAGCTCGACAACGACGGCGCGGCAATGCTGCGCAAGAAAATTGAGGCGCTGGGCGTAGGGGTGCACACCAGTAAATCGACGACGGAGATTGCCACCGCAGACGACGGGCTGGTGCTGCGCTTTGCCGATGGTGAACAGCTGGAAACGGACATGGTGGTCTTCTCTGCCGGTATTCGTCCGCAGGACGCGCTGGCGCGCAGCAGCGGGCTGGTTATCGGCGAGCGCGGCGGTATCTGTATTGACGACGGCTGCCGGACTTCCGATCCGGACGTGCTTGCCATCGGCGAATGCGCGCTGTGGGAGGGAAAAATCTTTGGCCTGGTGGCCCCGGGCTACCAGATGGCGCGCGTGGCCGCCGCTGTGCTGGCGGGTGAGGAGAAGCGCTTCACCGGCGCGGATATGAGTACCAAACTCAAGTTGCTGGGCGTGGATGTGGCGTCGTTTGGCGATGCTCACGGGCGCACGCCGGGTGCGCTGAGCTACCAGTGGACGCACGGGCCGCAGCAAATCTACAAAAAAATTGTGGTCAGCCACGACAGCAAAACCCTGCTGGGTGGCGTGCTGGTGGGCGATGCCAGCGAATACGCCACGCTGGTGCAGATGATGCTCAACGGCATCAGCCTGCCAAAAGAGCCGGAAACGCTGATCTTACCCGTATCGTCAGGCAGCGCGCCGAAAGCGCTGGGCGTGGCGGCGCTGCCGGAAAGCGCGCAGATCTGTTCGTGTCATAACGTCAGCAAAGGGGATATCTGCCAGGCGGTAAGCGCGGGCGCAACGGATATCGGCGCCATTAAGCAGTGCACCAAAGCGGCGACCGGCTGCGGAGGCTGTAGCGCGCTGGTGAAGCAGGTGATGGAGTTCCAGCTTGCGGAGCAGGGCGTGGAGGTGAAGAAAGATATCTGCGAACACTTCCCGTACTCGCGTCAGGAGATTTACCACCTGGTGCGCGTCAACCATATCCGCACCTTCGACCAGCTTATCAGCCGCTACGGTCAGGGGCACGGGTGCGAGATCTGTAAGCCGCTGGTGGGATCGGTATTGGCTTCCTGCTGGAACGAGTATCTGCTGAAACCGGCGCATCTGCCGTTGCAGGACACCAACGACCGCTTTTTCGCCAATATTCAGAAGGACGGAACGTACTCCATCGTCCCGCGGATGCCTGCGGGTGAAGTGACCGCCGACGGGCTGATCGCCATCGGCCAGATCGCGAAACGCTATAGCCTTTACAGCAAAATTACCGGCGGGCAGCGTATTGACCTGTTTGGCGCCACGCTCGAACAGTTGCCGGAAATCTGGCAGGCGCTGGTGGAGGCCGGGTTTGAGACCGGACATGCCTACGGGAAATCTCTGCGCACGGTGAAATCCTGCGTCGGGTCGACCTGGTGCCGCTACGGCGTGCAGGATTCCACCGGCCTTGCGGTCAGGCTGGAGCACCGCTACAAGGGCCTGCGCGCGCCGCACAAAATCAAAATGGCGGTCTCCGGCTGTACCCGTGAGTGCGCAGAGGCGCAGAGCAAAGACGTGGGGGTGATTGCCACGGACAAAGGCTGGAACCTCTATCTGTGCGGCAACGGCGGGATGAAGCCGCGCCACGCGGACCTCTTCGCCAGCGATCTGGACGACGAAACGCTGATCCGCACCGTTGACCGTTTCCTGATGTTCTACATTCGCACGGCAGATCGTCTGCAACGTACCAGTACCTGGATGGATAACCTGGAAGGCGGCCTCGACTATCTGCGCGAGGTGATCCTCAACGACAGCCTGGGGATCGCCCACGAGCTGGAGCAGGAGATGGCTCGGGTGGTGGAAACTTACCAGTGCGAATGGCAAACCACCCTTAACGATCCTGACCGCCTGGCGCTGTTCCGCACTGCGGTGAACGTCCCCGCCGCGGAGGAGAACAAGCGCTGGCAGGAAATTTGCGGCATCGATGATATCCCCGAGCAGGCGGGCATCGGCGCGCGGCTTGGCCGAAAACCGATTGCGCTGTTCCGCTTTGGAACGTCCGTTTATGCCCTGGACGACCTGGAGCCGGGCAGCAGCGCGAACGTGCTTTCGCGCGGCATCCTTGGCGATGCAGCGGGCGAGCCGGTGGTGATTTCCCCGCTTTACAAGCAGCGCATACGTCTGCGCGATGGGTGTCAGGTGGAGAACGGCGAACCCGTGGTGCGCGCCTGGCCGGTAAAAATTGAAAACGGCAAGGTATGGGTTGGAAATGAAGAGCTGGTGATGCGTGCGGAGGCCTCATGACCGAAACCCGGACAACGTGCCCTTACTGCGGGGTGGGCTGCGGCGTGGTCGCCAGCGCAGACGGTGATAAGGTGAGCATTCGGGGGGATGAAACTCATCCGGCGAATTTCGGTCGTCTGTGTGTAAAAGGATCTGCCCTCGGGGAAACCACGGGGTTGCAGGGACGCCTGCTGCGCCCGGTGGTCGATGGCCGGGAGGTGGCATGGCCGCAGGCGCTGGGCGAAGCGGGCGAGCGGCTACGGAACATCATCAACGAATGGGGGCCGCAGGCGGTGGCGTTTTATGCCTCCGGCCAGTTGTTGACCGAGGATTACTATGCCGCCAACAAGCTGATGAAAGGCTTTATCGGGGCGGCGAACATTGATACCAACTCGCGGCTGTGCATGTCATCGGCGGTGGTGGGCTACAAACGCGCCTTCGGTGAAGACGTGGTGCCGTGCAGCTACGAGGACGTGGAAAACAGCGATCTGGTGGTACTCGTTGGCTCAAACGCGGCCTGGACGCATCCGGTGCTGTATCAGCGGCTGGTGCAGGCAAAGCACAACAATCCGCAGATGAAAGTGGTCGTGATCGATCCGCGTAAAACCGCCACCTGCGATATCGCCGATCTCCACCTCGCGCTCAGACCCGGCAGCGACGCCGGGCTGTTTGTGGGGTTGCTCAATCTGATTCAGGGGCGGGGCGAGTGGCCGATCCCTCGCGTGGCGGCGTTTTGCGATCTGCCTTCAGACGAGATTAGCACCTTCTACGACTGGTTTATCACCGCGCCACGCGCGATCACGCTCTACACCATGGGGATCAACCAGTCCTCCACCGGCAGCGACAAGTGTAACGCCATCATTAACGTGCATCTTGCCAGCGGGAAGTTCAACCGTCCTGGCTGCGGCCCGTTTTCGCTGACCGGACAGCCAAATGCCATGGGCGGGCGGGAAGTGGGCGGGCTGGCGAATCAGCTGGCGGCGCACATGAACTTCGAGCCGGACGATCTCTCGCGCGTGGCGCGTTTCTGGGGAACGGAACGGCTGGCGCAGACCCCGGGCCTGATGGCGGTGGAACTGTTTGACGCTATTGCCCGCGGCGAGGTGAAGGCGGTGTGGATCATGGGCACCAACCCTGCCGTGTCGCTTCCCGACAGCCACGCGGTGTGCCAGGCTCTGGCGGCCTGCCCGCTGGTCATGGTATCTGAGGTGATGCAGGAGACGGACACCAGCCGGTTTGCCCATATCCGTTTTCCCGCCCTGGGCTGGGGCGAGAAAAACGGCACGGTTACCAATTCTGAACGCCGTATCTCCCGCCAGCGCGCCTTTCTGCCTGCGCCGGGCGAGGCCAGACCGGACTGGTGGATAATCGCCCGGATGGCAGACCAGCTCGGTTATGGCGATGCCTTCGCCTGGGAACACCCTCAGGAGATATTTTGTGAACATGCGGCGCTGACGGCGTTTGAAAATAACGGCGAACGGGCGCTAAACCTGCGCGAACTGGCGTCGCTGTCGCGAGAGACGTGGGACGCGCTGGCGCCTTATCAGTGGCATGCCGGTGATTTCCCGCAAAGAAATCTTGTACCGGTTGATCCTTCCTCGCATGGGGCAGGCGTCGACGAATTGTACCCCTTGATACTGAATACCGGGCGGATCCGCGATCAGTGGCACACCATGACGCGCACGGGGTATGTTCCGCGCCTGATGCAGCATATCGATGAGCCTTTTGTTGAGATGAACGCAACCGATGCGGCGCGCGCCGGGCTGACTGACGGCCAGCTGGCGCGGGTAAGCTCACCGCGCGGAGTGATGGTTGCCAGAGTACGTATCTCCACCGCGCAGCGTGCGGGCGAACTGTTTGCGCCGATGCACTGGAACGCGCAATTTGCACGGCAGGGGAAGGTCAACGCGCTGGTGGAAGGGCGGGTTGATGCCGGTTCCGGCCAGCCGGAGAGTAAACAAACCGCGGTGAAGATCCTGCCCTGGCTACCCGCCTGGCAGGGTGAACTGTATGCCCGCGAGCTACCAGCGCTGCCGCCGTCGGTCTGCTGGTGGCGTAAAGCCTCACGTCTGACGGTGGCGGGGGAGCAGCCGTTGCTGTCGTGGGTCATGGCGTACGCCAGCGGTCGGGGCTGGCAGTTACAGGTGGCACAGACGGGAGAACGCAGCAGCGTGCTCGCCTGGCATCACGGCGAGCTGATGCTGGGCTACTGGGAGGGCCATACGCTGCCGGCGCTGGCGCATGCGTTTATTGAAGAAGCCTTTGCTGCTGCACCCGTACAACTCGCTGAACGCCATGCGCTGCTGCACGGACAACGGCCGGGCGAAGATGCCGATCCCGGGCGAATTATCTGTAGCTGCTTCAGCGTGGGTGAAAATACGATACGTAAGGCGATAGCCGGAGGCTGTGATTCTGCCGCAGCGCTGGGCGTGAAGCTGCGCTGCGGCACGAACTGCGGCTCCTGCGTGCCGGAGCTGAAGGCGCTGTTGGGATAATAGTGCAAGGGCGTCGGTTGACGGCTTCGCACCGGTACGAATTTGTAGGTCGGGTAAGGCGAAGCCGCCACCCGACAAATCTTTTCAGGATATTCCTGAAATTTCTGTTAAGACTGGTTTTCAGGGGTTATGGCGTTAACATAATAAGCGTTTGTTCATAAACACAGGTTCTGATTGACGACGTTGAAGGCTGTATCGTCCCGCATCCGTTTTTTGCTGTTACTCCCCCTTTTTACGGCTGGAGCCGTTCACGGTGCGCCGAAATCCTTCGTGCAGCAGGCGCAGAATCCGTTTGATAATAACGGCGATAGCCTGCCGGATCTCGGTATGGCGCAACCGACCACCGAAGGCGAAAAGCATCTGGCTGAAATGGCAAAGGCCTTCGGTGAAGCCAGTATGACCGATAACGGCCTGACGGCCGGGCAGCAGGCGCGACAGTTCGCGTTTGGCAAAGTGCGGGATGCCGTCAGCGGGGAAGTCAACGAGCAGATTGAATCCTGGCTTTCACCCTGGGGAAACGCCAACGTCAATGTACTGGTGGATGACGACGGCAACTTTAACGGCAGCAGCGGTAGCTGGTTTATCCCCTGGAACGACAACACCCGTTATCTGAGCTGGAGCCAGCTTGGCCTGACGCAGCAGACAGATGGGCTGGTGAGCAATGTCGGGATCGGGCAGCGCTGGGTTGCCGGAAACTGGCTGCTGGGCTACAACACCTTTTACGACAACCTGCTGGAAGACAACCTGCAACGTGCCGGGCTGGGCGCAGAGGCGTGGGGTGAAAACCTGCGCCTGTCGGCCAATTACTACCAGCCGTTCGCTGGCTGGCAGCCGCGTTCCGACATCCGCGAGCAGCGCATGGCGCGCGGGTACGACGTAACGGCCAAAGCCTGGCTTCCCTGGTTTCATCACCTGAACACCAGCGTCAGCTTTGAACAGTATTTTGGCGATAACGTCGATCTGTTTAACAGCGGTACGGGGTATCACAATCCGGTTGCGGTCAACCTGGGGCTGAACTATACCCCCGTTCCGCTGGTCACCCTGACGGCTGCCCATAAGCAGGGGGAGAGCGGCGTTAGCCAGAATAACCTCGGGCTGAAGCTCAACTATCGCTTTGGCGTGCCGCTGGCGAAACAGCTTTCCGCCGGAGAAGTGGCGGCGACGCGCTCGCTGCGGGGCAGCCGCTATGATTCACCTGAGCGCGATAATCTGCCCGTGATGGAATTCCGTCAGCGCAAAACCCTCTCGGTATATCTGGCCACGCCGCCGTGGGATCTTAAGCCAGGCGAAACCGTGATGCTGAAGCTGCAAATTCGCAGCACGCACGGTATCCGGCAGATCCACTGGCTGGGTGATACCCAGGCGCTCAGCCTGACCTCACCGGCAAACGGCAACAGCAGCGATGGCTGGAGTGTGATCATGCCTGCATGGGATGATTCAGAAGGGGCGAAAAACGCATGGCGGCTAACGGCCGTGGTGGAAGATAAGGATGGGCAGCGTGTCTCCTCCAATGAGATCACGCTTTCCGTGGTGCAACCGCTCGTCGCAATGCCTGCCGACGATCCACGGTGGAAGTTGCTGCCGGATGAGTAAGTTAAAAAATGCGCTCCTGATGCACCCAGACGGCGGCTTCGACGCGGGATTTTAACTTCATTTTTTTCAGCATGTGTTTGACATGCACTTTGACCGTGCTCTCGGTGATGTCCAGACGGCGGGCGATCATTTTGTTCGGCAGCCCCTGGGCAATCAGCTTCAGAATGTCACGCTCGCGCGGGGTCAACTGGCTGACGTCGCGGTCAGACGTGGCGCGGTTCGCACGCAGGCTGGCGGCCAGTACCGGCGTTAACGCTTCACTCAGCACCATCTCGCCTGCGGCAGCCTGTTGCAGCGCCTTGAGCAGATCTTCCGGCTCCATATCTTTCAGCAGATAGCCGTCTGCCCCTCGCTTGAGGGCGGTGACCACGTCTTCTTCATGGTTTGAGACGCTGAAGACCACCACCCGGCCAGAGAGGGATTTCTCCCGCAGCTTGTCGAGGGTTTCCAGGCCATTCATGCCCGGCATGTTGAGATCGAGCAAGATCAAATCAGGATCGAGCGATTCGGCAAGTTCAATACCCTGTTCGCCGTTGCTGGCTTCCCCGACGACGGTGATATCTGGCGCCATGCTGACAAGCTGTTTAACGCCAGTGCGCAGCATCGGATGATCGTCAATCAACAAGATAGATGCCGGTTCCTGATTAGTCATGGTTTTCTCCTTGAGCAGTTATGAGGGGCTTTTCGGGTATAAAGGTGACCACTACTTCGGTGCCACCTGACTCTCCCCGGCGAACCTGGCAATCACCGCGCAGGCTTTGCGCGCGGTCTCGCATGATAATTAAACCATAATGGTTCGTTCGTTCGGCATTTTCCGGCACGCCGCGGCCGTTATCCTGAACCCTGAGCTTCACCTGATTATCCTGGCAGCTGACGGTGACCGTAACGGCCGTCGCCTCGGCATGCTTGAGCACGTTGCTCAGGGCTTCACGGGCAATTTGCAGCAAATGGATCGCCTGGTGAGAGGGGACAAAACGCGGTGGCAGCTGGTAATCCAGCTTCACCGGGAAGCCCAGCCGGGCACTAAACTCCTGACAGCTGGACTCCAGCGCAGGGCGCAGCCCCGGCTCGGTGAGCTGCAAACGGAAGGTGGTCAGCAGCTCGCGAAGCTGAACCCACGAGGTGTTAAGCTCGTTGCGGATCTGGCTGAGCAGCTGTTTGCTGCTCTCGGGCATGCCTTCGTCCTGCATTTGCAGGCAGCTCACCTGCATCTTCATGCAGGAGAGGGACTGGGCGATGGAGTCGTGCAGCTCGCGGGCGATGGTGGCACGCTCCTCCATCACGATCAGCTGCTGCTGTTTCTCCTGGTGGCGGTCGAGCGCCAGCGTGGCCGTGAGCTGCTCAACAAGCGTATCGACCAGCTGCTGCTGGTCGTGGCTCAGGTGACGTCCGGCGGGCAGGGTGGCCAGCAAAATACCGTACTGGGTATGGCTGTCCATCAGCCGCCACTTGAGGGTTGTGCCGCTGGTGGTAAGCGGCGGCAAGCCGCGCGGGCACAGATGACACCCTTTATCGTCGCAGGAGATGTCCGACTGACAGGTAAATTCCTGATGGTTTTCCTCATCTTCAACGTCGTAAACCCGAAGCTCAAGATCGCGGAGCAGAGTCAGGTTTTGCAGGCCGTTCAGTACTGGCGAGAGACGTTCGCAAAGCGGTACCTGCATATGCAGGCGACGGTTCGCCTGCCAGAGGAAAGAGAGGATCTCGTTTTTTTGCTCAAGCCCGGCGGTTTTCTCCTGGACGCGTTGTTCCAGTACCGCGTAGCTTTCTGATAGCTCTGCCGACATGGTGTTGAGCGCCTCGCCGAGCATCGCCATTTCGTTGCGCCCGCTGATGTGCGTGCGCTGGGTAAAATCGCGCTGTGTGACGGCGCGGGCCATCGCCAGGAGCTGTTTCCAGGGGTTAAGCAACCGCGCGCGCAGCCAGATAACCGTGAAAATCAGCAGCAAACCCATAAACAGCGCCATTGCGCGGTGAACCATCACCACACGGTCAATGCGTAACTCTGTGGTGCGATCGAATGAGGAGACAAGATGATCGATGCGTGACACAAACCCGGCGACATCCTGGGCGACCGTTTCCCGGTCTTCCGCCCGCTTTAAGCCGGGCTCCAGCTGGGTATGCCAGTAGCCCTGAAGCGCCTTAAGCTGAGATTGCTGACCGTCACGGATGGCGGCTCTTTCCAGTTCAGGGCTGAATGCGGTACGCTCCATTTCGTCGATAAGCGGTTGGTCAGCCTGCGTCAGCGGCACCGACGCCAGTAGCCGGTAACTCTGCATACGTAGTGAGCCTGCCTCGTTGATGGCATGCGCGTTACCCTGTACACCCTGTACCAGCCAGCCAGAAATAGCCATGCCGGTCACACCGATAGCGGTGGACAGCAGAACAATAAGCGCCAGCTGGTTAACCAGCGTCAGCGGAGATAAACATCTTTTTAACATAGAGTTGCCGGGCTCCTGACGTGACCTGATTGCAGGAATGGCGCTATTCTGGTGCATACCCTGGAGTATACCCATACCAATAAAGGATTACCTCTAAATTGCCAGAGGGGTAACGGTTAGTGGGTGGACGAAGCAGGGATGCCTCAGCACCGTGAAAAACCACACCTTTTTTACGTTTTGCATCTACTCATTAAGAGTGATGGCTTTTTTTTTGCCGCAAAACCTCCCACTTTTCCTTTGATTTATATCAACTTACCGCCGTCCTAAAGTCCTAATGTTTGCAGCATCATTCGAGAATCAGAGGTGTCTATGAGTCACTTATCCGCTCCCGAAAGGGAAACTGGTGCCGTTATTACAGACTGGCGTCCAGAGGATCCGGCGTTCTGGCAACAGCGCGGCCACCGTGTAGCAAGTCGTAATCTGTGGATTTCCGTTCCATGTCTGTTACTGGCGTTTTGCGTCTGGATGTTGTTCAGTGCGGTTGCGGTTAACCTGCCAAAAGTGGGCTTTACCTTTACCACCGATCAGCTGTTTATGTTGACCGCGTTGCCGTCGCTTTCAGGCGCACTGCTGCGCGTTCCTTATGCGTTTATGGTGCCGGTCTTTGGTGGTCGTCGCTGGACGGCTTTCAGTACCGGGATCATGATCATACCGTGCGTGTGGCTCGGTTTTGCGGTGCAGGATACCTCCACACCGTTTAGCGTGTTCGTGATTATCTCTCTGCTGTGCGGTTTTGCGGGGGCGAACTTTGCGTCCAGTATGGCAAACATCAGCTTCTTCTTCCCGAAAGCGAAGCAGGGTGGCGCGCTGGGCATTAACGGCGGCCTGGGTAACATGGGCGTGAGCGTGATGCAGCTGATTGCACCGCTGGCGATCTCTGTCTCCATCTTTGCGGCCTTTGGCGGCGGCGGTGTGACGCAGCCCGACGGTTCCGTGCTGTTCCTGCAAAACGCCTCCTGGATTTGGGTACCGTTCCTGGTGGTCTTTACCCTGGCGGCGTGGTTCTTCATGAACGATCTGTCCGCGTCCAAAGCGTCACTGAGCGAGCAGCTGCCGGTTCTGAAGCGTGGCCACCTGTGGGTGATGGCGCTGCTGTATCTGGCGACCTTCGGCTCGTTCATCGGTTTCTCCGCAGGCTTTGCCATGCTGTCTAAAACCCAGTTCCCGGACGTGCAGATCCTTCAGTTTGCCTTCTTCGGTCCGTTTATCGGCGCGCTGGCACGTTCGCTGGGCGGGATGATCTCCGACCGTCTGGGCGGGACGCGCGTTACGCTGGTGAACTTTGTTGTAATGGCCATCTTCTGTGCGCTGCTGTTCCTGACGCTGCCTGCGGGTGGTGAGGGGGGTAACTTCTTTGCCTTCTTCGGCGTCTTCATGGTGCTGTTCCTGACCGCCGGGCTGGGCAGTGCGTCTACTTTCCAGATGATCTCTGTCATCTTCCGCAAGCTGACCATGGACCGCGTGAAAGCGCAGGGTGG
The DNA here is from genome assembly GCF_049238665.1 of Enterobacter cloacae complex sp. IR5450. Taxonomy (NCBI): domain Bacteria; kingdom Pseudomonadati; phylum Pseudomonadota; class Gammaproteobacteria; order Enterobacterales; family Enterobacteriaceae; genus Enterobacter; species Enterobacter cloacae complex sp. IR5450. The sequence continues at coordinate 104,854 of NZ_JBMKIC010000009.1, read as the reverse complement.
GAGCGACGAGCAGGCAATGCGTGAAGCCGCCACCGATACCGCTGCGGCGCTTGGGTTTATCTCTGCGATAGGCGCGATTGGCGGCTTCTTTATTCCAAAAGCGTTCGGTATCTCACTGGATCTGACCGGCTCTCCGGCGGGTGCGATGAAAGTATTCCTCGTCTTCTATATCGCCTGCGTGGTCATCACCTGGCTGGTATATGGCCGTAATACCAAGAAAAACAAGTAAGCTTGATTATCCGTTTGCGCGGCCTGAGTGCCGCGCTTTTTTTAATCGCTAAATAGTTACAACATACTAATGGCGTTACCCGTGCTCACCCGCAGGTCACGCTGTGATCGCCATCGCTTTACAGGTGTTTCTACCCCTTAATACCTAAGATGTTAAATTTTGCCTCGCTTATTGTACGATAAATAAAATATATCTATATAAATCATAAGGTTAAAAAATATTAACAACTACCGCTTTGGTGGTATTTGATCTAATACCCCCCCTCAGAGTCCCCCTTCGTCTTGATCGTTATCAATTCTCACCATCTTTCATAGCGTTACCTTCGCTGCAAATCAGCAATGTCGATTTAGAGAGCCACAGGCTCCACACAGGAGATACCCGATGAGCAAATTTTTGGACCGGTTTCGCTACTTCAAACAGAAGGGTGAAACTTTTGCCGATGGGCACGGCCAGGTTCTGGATACCAACCGGGACTGGGAAGACGGTTACCGTCAACGCTGGCAGCATGACAAAGTTGTCCGTTCTACCCACGGCGTAAACTGCACTGGCTCATGTAGCTGGAAGATTTTCGTTAAAAACGGTCTGGTGACCTGGGAAATGCAGCAGACCGATTATCCGCGTACCCGTCCGGATATGCCGAACCACGAGCCGCGTGGCTGCCCGCGTGGGGCCAGCTACTCCTGGTATCTCTACAGCGCAAACCGACTGAAATACCCGCTGATGCGTAAACGCCTGATGAAAATGTGGCGTGAAGCGAAAGTGCAGCACAGCGATCCGGTTGATGCCTGGGCCTCCATCATTGAAGATGCCGACAAAGCGAAAAGCTTCAAGCAGGCGCGTGGTCGCGGTGGTTTCGTTCGCTCTTCCTGGAAAGAGGTGAACGAGCTGATTGCGGCTTCCAACGTCTACACCGTGAAAACTTACGGTCCTGACCGTGTGGCAGGCTTCTCGCCAATCCCGGCGATGTCGATGGTCTCTTACGCCTCCGGCGCGCGCTACCTGTCACTCATCGGCGGAACCTGCCTGAGCTTCTACGACTGGTACTGCGACCTGCCGCCAGCGTCGCCACAGACCTGGGGCGAGCAGACCGACGTGCCGGAGTCCGCTGACTGGTACAACTCCAGCTACATCATCGCCTGGGGCTCTAACGTTCCGCAGACCCGTACCCCGGATGCGCACTTCTTTACCGAAGTACGTTACAAAGGGACCAAAACCGTTGCCGTGACCCCGGACTACGCCGAAATCGCCAAGCTGTGCGACCTGTGGCTGGCGCCGAAACAGGGTACCGATGCCGCCATGGCGCTGGCGATGGGCCACGTCATGCTGCGCGAATTCCACCTCGACAAGCCAAGCCAGTATTTCACCGATTACGTGCGTCGCTACACCGACATGCCAATGCTGGTGATGCTCGAAGAGCGTGACGGCTATTACGCCGCAGGCCGTATGCTGCGTGCCGCAGATCTGGTGGACGCGCTGGGTCAGGAAAACAACCCGGAGTGGAAAACGGTCGCCTGCAACAGCAACGGCGAGCTGGTGGCGCCAAACGGCTCTATCGGCTTCCGCTGGGGCGAAAAAGGCAAATGGAACCTGGAGCAGCGTAACGGCACCACGGGTGAAGAGACGGAACTTCGTCTCAGCATGCTGGGCAGCCAGGATGAGATCGCCGATGTCGGCTTCCCGTACTTTGGTGGTGAAGGTTCCGAGCACTTCAACAAGGTTGAGCTGCAAAACGTTCTGATGCACAAACTGCCGGTTAAGCGCCTGCAACTGGCGGACGGTTCTACTGCTCTGGTCACTACCGTCTACGATCTGACCATGGCGAACTACGGCCTGGAGCGCGGCCTGAACGACGAAAACTGCGCGACCAGCTATGATGACGTGAAGGCTTATACCCCGGCCTGGGCGGAGCAAATCACCGGCGTGCCACGCGCGCAGATCACCCGTATCGCGCGTGAATTTGCGGAAAACGCCGACAAAACCCACGGTCGCTCCATGATCATCGTCGGTGCCGGTCTGAACCACTGGTATCACCTCGATATGAACTATCGCGGCCTGATCAACATGCTGATCTTCTGCGGCTGCGTCGGGCAGAGCGGCGGCGGCTGGGCGCACTACGTGGGCCAGGAAAAACTGCGTCCGCAGACCGGCTGGCAACCGCTGGCGTTTGCCCTTGACTGGCAGCGTCCGGCCCGTCACATGAACAGCACCTCCTACTTCTATAACCACTCCAGCCAGTGGCGCTACGAGACGGTTACCGCCCAGGAACTGCTGTCGCCGATGGCGGATAAATCCCGCTACAGCGGCCACCTGATTGACTTCAACGTGCGCGCTGAGCGTATGGGCTGGCTGCCGTCTGCGCCGCAGCTGGGCACGAACCCGCTGCGCATTGCGGAAGCGGCGAAGAAAGCGGGCATGTCACCGGTTGACTACACCGTTAAATCCCTCAAAGACGGCTCAATCCGCTTCGCGGCAGAACAGCCGGAGAACGGTAAAAACCATCCGCGTAACCTGTTCATCTGGCGCTCTAACCTGCTGGGTTCGTCCGGTAAAGGCCATGAATACATGCTGAAATACCTGCTCGGTACCGAAAACGGTATTCAGGGTAAAGATCTCGGCAAGCAGGGCGGCGTGAAGCCAGAAGAAGTTGAATGGAAAGACAACGGTCTGGACGGCAAGCTGGATCTGGTGGTAACGCTGGACTTCCGTCTGTCCAGTACCTGCCTGTACTCCGATATCGTGCTGCCTACCGCCACCTGGTACGAAAAAGACGACATGAATACGTCGGATATGCATCCGTTTATTCATCCGCTGTCTGCGGCCGTTGATCCGGCATGGGAATCAAAAAGCGACTGGGAAATCTACAAAGACATCGCGAAGAAATTCTCCGAAGTCTGTGTAGGGCACCTGGGCAAAGAGACCGACGTGGTGACGCTGCCAATCCAGCACGACTCCGCTGCCGAACTGGCGCAACCGCTGGACGTGAAGGACTGGAAAAAAGGCGAGTGCGACCTTATCCCAGGCGTAACCGCGCCGCACATTATTCCGGTTGAACGTGATTACCCGGCAACGTACGAGCGCTTTACCTCTATCGGCCCGCTGATGGAAAAAATCGGTAACGGCGGGAAAGGGATCGCCTGGAACACCCAGAGTGAAATGGACCTGCTGCGCAAGCTCAACTACACCAAAGCGGACGGCCCGGCGAAAGGCCAGCCGATGCTGAACACGGCGATTGATGCGGCGGAAATGATCCTGACCCTGGCCCCGGAAACCAACGGCCACGTGGCGGTGAAAGCCTGGGCGGCCCTGAGCGAGTTTACCGGTCGTGACCATACGCACCTGGCGAAGAATAAAGAGGAAGAGAAAATCCGCTTCCGCGATATTCAGGCCCAGCCGCGCAAGATTATCTCCAGCCCGACCTGGTCTGGCCTCGAAGATGAACATGTGTCCTATAACGCCGGATACACCAACGTTCACGAGTTGATCCCATGGCGCACGCTTTCTGGCCGTCAGTCTCTGTATCAGGACCACCAGTGGATGCGTGACTTCGGTGAAAGCCTGCTTGTGTACCGTCCGCCAATCGACACCCGCTCCGTGAAAGCGGTGATGGGTGCGAAATCGAACGGTAACCCTGAGAAGGCGCTGAACTTCCTGACGCCGCACCAGAAGTGGGGTATCCACTCCACCTATAGCGACAACCTGCTGATGCTGACCCTGTCGCGCGGGGGGCCAATCGTCTGGATGAGCGAAGCGGACGCCAAAGATCTGGGTATCGAAGATAACGACTGGATTGAAGTGTTCAACAGCAACGGTGCCCTGACGGCACGTGCGGTGGTGAGCCAGCGTGTACCGGCCGGGATGACCATGATGTACCACGCGCAGGAACGTATCGTTAACCTGCCGGGGTCTGAGATCACCGAACAGCGCGGCGGTATTCACAACTCCGTGACCCGTATTACGCCGAAGCCGACCCACATGATCGGTGGTTATGCCCAGCTGGCCTACGGCTTTAACTACTACGGCACCGTAGGATCGAACCGCGATGAGTTCGTGGTGGTACGTAAGATGAAGAATATTAACTGGTTAGATGGCGAAGGTAATGACCAGGTACAGGAGAGCGTAAAATGAAAATTCGTTCACAAGTCGGCATGGTGCTGAATCTGGATAAATGCATCGGCTGTCATACCTGCTCAGTCACCTGTAAAAACGTCTGGACCAGCCGTGAAGGTATGGAGTACGCCTGGTTCAACAATGTGGAAAGTAAGCCGGGCACCGGCTTCCCGACCGACTGGGAAAACCAGGAGAAATGGAAGGGGGGCTGGATCCGTAAAATCAACGGCAAACTGCAACCGCGCATGGGTAACCGTGCCATGCTGCTGGGTAAAATCTTCGCTAACCCGCATCTGCCGGGCATCGATGATTATTACGAGCCATTTGATTACGACTACCAGAACCTGCACAACGCGCCGGAAAGCAAACACCAGCCGATCGCCCGTCCTCGCTCGCTGATCACCGGCCAGCGCATGGACAAAATTACCAGCGGTCCAAACTGGGAAGAGATTCTGGGCGGCGAGTTCGAAAAACGCGCCAAAGACCAGAACTTCGAGAACATGCAGAAGGCGATGTACGGCCAGTTCGAAAACACCTTCATGATGTACCTGCCGCGCCTGTGCGAACACTGCCTTAACCCGGCGTGCGTGGCGACCTGCCCAAGCGGCGCCATCTACAAGCGTGAAGAAGATGGCATTGTGCTGATCGACCAGGACAAGTGCCGCGGCTGGCGTATGTGCATCACCGGCTGCCCGTACAAAAAAATCTACTTCAACTGGAAGAGCGGTAAGTCTGAGAAGTGCATCTTCTGCTACCCGCGTATCGAAGCCGGTATGCCGACCGTCTGCTCAGAGAGCTGCGTAGGTCGTATCCGCTACCTCGGCGTGCTGCTGTACGACGCGGACGCGATTGAAAATGCCGCAAGCACCGAGAACGAGAAAGATCTGTATCAGCGTCAACTGGATGTCTTCCTCGATCCAAACGATCCGAAGGTTATTGAGCAGGCGCTGAAAGACGGTATTCCGCAGAGCGTGATTGACGCCGCACAGCAGTCTCCGGTGTACAAAATGGCGATGGACTGGAAGCTGGCCCTGCCGCTGCACCCGGAATACCGCACGCTGCCGATGGTCTGGTATGTGCCGCCGCTGTCTCCGATTCAGTCTGCGGCGGATGCGGGTGAACTGGGCAGCAACGGCATTCTGCCGGACGTGGAAAGCCTGCGTATCCCGGTTCAGTATCTGGCCAACCTGCTCACCGCCGGGGATACCCAGCCGGTACTGCTGGCGCTGAAACGTATGCTGGCGATGCGTCACTTCAAACGTGCGGAAACTGTTGACGGCGTGAACGATACCCGCGCGCTGGAAGAGGTTGGTCTGACCGAAGCGCAGGCGCAGGAGATGTACCGCTATCTGGCAATCGCTAACTACGAAGATCGTTTCGTGGTGCCGAGCAGCCACCGTGAACTGGCTCGCGAGGCCTTCCCGGAGAAGAGTGGGTGTGGCTTTACCTTTGGCGACGGTTGCCACGGGTCAGACAGCAAATTCAACCTGTTCAACAGCCGCCGCATCGACGCGATGGATGTGACCAGCAAAACGGAGCCGCACCAATGATTGAACTCGTCATTGTTTCGCGTCTGCTCGAGTACCCTGATGCTGCGCTTGTGCAGCATCAACAGGAACTCTTTGATGCACTCGCGTCATCTGAAAACCTGGATAAAGAGGATGCCCAGAAGCTGGGCGTTTTCCTCCGCGATCTGCTGGCGCGCGATCTTCTTGATGCGCAGGCGGACTACAGCCAGCTGTTTGACCGGGGGCGTGCCACGTCTCTGCTGCTGTTCGAACACGTTCACGGTGAATCCCGCGACCGTGGTCAGGCGATGGTGGATCTGATGGCCCAGTACGAGCAGCACGGTTTGCAGCTCGACAGCCGCGAGCTGCCGGATCACCTGCCGCTGTATCTGGAATATCTGGCGCAGTTGCCGAAAGAGGAAGCGCTGGGCGGGTTGCAGGACATTGCTCCCATTCTGGCGTTGCTCGGCGCGCGTCTCCAGCAACGTGAGAGCAGCTATGCACTCCTGTTTGATCTGCTGGTGAAACTGGCTAACGCCTCGGTTGACAGTAAAAAAGTGGCGGAAAAAATCGCGGATGAAGCCAGGGACGATACCCCACAAGCACTGGATGCCGTCTGGGAAGAAGAGCAGGTGAAATTCTTTGCTGACCAGAGCTGTGGCGAATCTGAAATCTCCGCGCATCAGCGTCGTTTTGCCGGAGCGGTGGCTCCGCAATATTTGAATATCTCTAACGGAGGACAGCACTAATGCACTTCCTGAATATGTTCTTCTTTGACATTTACCCGTATATCGCGGGCACCGTGTTCCTGGTGGGAAGCTGGCTGCGTTATGACTATGGCCAGTACACCTGGCGTGCTGCCTCCAGCCAGATGCTGGATCGTAAAGGGATGAACCTGGCGTCAAACCTGTTCCACATCGGGATTTTGGGGATTTTCGCCGGTCACTTCCTGGGGATGCTGACCCCGCACTGGATGTACGAAGCGTGGCTGCCGATTGACGTGAAGCAGAAGATGGCGATGCTCGCCGGTGGCGCCTGTGGCGTGATGACCCTGGTGGGTGGTCTGTTGCTGCTGAAACGCCGTCTGTTCAGCCCACGCGTGCGGGCTACCACGACCGGAGCGGACATCCTTATCCTCTCCCTGCTGATGGTGCAGTGTGCGCTGGGTCTGCTGACCATTCCATTCTCTGCGCAGCATATGGACGGCAGCGAGATGATGAAGCTGGTGGGATGGGCGCAGTCTGTCGTGACCTTCCGCGGGGGCGCCTCTGAGCATCTGGACGGCGTGGCGTTCATCTTCCGCGTTCACCTGGTGTTGGGTATGACCCTGTTTGTGCTGTTCCCGTTCTCTCGCCTGGTGCACATCTGGAGTGCGCCGGTGGAGTACCTGACGCGCAAATATCAGGTTGTGCGTGTTCGTCGCTGATTCGCTGTATTAATACAACCCCGCATATGCGGGGTTTTTTTTGTCCCCGATCCAGGGTTTCGTGCGGATGCCGGGTGGCGGTTGCGCCTTACCCGGCCTACAGAATTCACTATGCTCGAATCGAACCTTGGTCGAAGCTTCTTATCCTTCCCCGCATGGGAGAACCATGGGGCATTGTGCTTTTGGATAGTGCTAAAGAATCTGGAAGTGATGGTGGTGGGGGAAGGATTACTCAGCGCTTCGCGCTTCGCCCTTCGGGTCGTTGCCTGCGGCAACGCTTTCTCGCTACGCTCGAATCGAACCTTGGTCGAAGCTTCTCATCCTTCCCCGCACTGAAGAACCATGGGGCATTGTGCTTTGAGAGAGTGCTGTAGCATCTGGAAGTGATGGTGGTGGGGGAAGGATTACTCAGCGCTTCGCGCTTCGCCCTTCGGGTCGTTGCCTGCGGCAACGCTTTCTCGCTACGCTCGAATCGAACCTTGGTCGAAGCTTCTCATCCTTCCCCGCACTGAAGAACCATGGGGCATTGTGCTTTGAGAGAGTGCTGTAGCATCTGGAAGTGATGGTGGTGGGGGAAGGATTCGAACCTTCGAAGTCGATGACGGCAGATTTACAGTCTGCTCCCTTTGGCCGCTCGGGAACCCCACCAGGGGTAATTCATATTTTGAGGTAAAGCTGGAGATGGTGGTGGGGGAAGGATTCGAACCTTCGAAGTCGATGACGGCAGATTTACAGTCTGCTCCCTTTGGCCGCTCGGGAACCCCACCAGGGGTAATTCATATTTTGAGGTAAAGCTGGAGATGGTGGTGGGGGAAGGATTCGAACCTTCGAAGTCGATGACGGCAGATTTACAGTCTGCTCCCTTTGGCCGCTCGGGAACCCCACCACGGGGTAATGCTTTTAACTGGCCTGCTTCGTGTTGGAAGCGGGGCGCATCATATCAAATGAGACGCCCCTGTAAAGCATTCCTTTAGGAAAATGAAGCTGTTTGCCTGCTTTTTATCCGCAAAGGCGTAAAGCTAATCAATTCATTTTCCGAGGGATTAAAGAATAATCGTTCTGTTGCCGTACACAAAGACGCGCTGGGCAAGTACCTGATACAGCGCACGGCTTAGTACGTTCTTCTCAACGTCACGGCCGGCACGCATCATATCTTCTGCCGTGTAGGTGTGATCCACGTGAATCACGTCCTGCATGATGATTGGGCCTTCATCCAGATTATCATTCACGTAGTGCGCGGTTGCGCCAATGATTTTCACCCCACGCTCGTATGCCTGGTGATACGGACGCGCGCCAATAAAGGCTGGCAGGAAGGAGTGGTGGATGTTGATAATCTTGTTCGGGAAGCGCGCCACGAAGGATGGCGTCAGCACGCGCATATATTTCGCCAGCACCACGTAGTCCGGGTTATGCGCTTCAATCGCAGCAGCCATCAGGTTGTCGTGCTCTTCACGGGTATGGCCTTCGTGACTGACCAGCTCAAACGGAATGTCGAAACGTTCTACCAGCGTACGCAGCGTCTCGTGGTTGCCAATGACGGCGGCAATTTCGACGTCCAGGCCACCGTAGTTGGCTTTCATCAGCAGATCGCCCAGGCAGTGCGCCTCTTTGGTGACCAGAATGACAATACGGCGACGGCCCGCCGGGTTCAGCTCGCGCACCGAGCCTTCCGGCAGGGCGCTGTCCAGATCGGCAAGCAGGGTTGTGTCGTTGAAAATGCCTTCCAGTTCGGTACGCATAAAGAAGCGACCGGTACGGTGGTCAACGAACTCGTTGTTCTGCACGATATTCAGTTCATGCTTGTAGCAAATGTTGGTAATTCGTGCGATCAGCCCTTTTTGATCGGGACAGATAGTGCGCAGAACTTTACGTTGTAATGATTGCATCGCCGGGAAATCCTGTTTATGTATTTGCGAAGTCTGAGTTGTCAGGCATTACTGCCGCAACACTTTTTAAATTTTTTTCCTGAACCACAGGGGCAGGGATCGTTACGACCGAATTGTGGACGTGTGCCGTCAATATAATACCATTGCCCGCTGTCCTTTAAGAACCGTGAGCGTTCAATGATGGCGCCGGGTTTGTTTTGTTCGCTAAAGCGGGCGACAAAACTGACATAGCCCTCGTTGGCATCGCGGCCGGGAGCGGCTTCAAAGACGGTGAGGCCCTGCCAGACGGTGTTGGCAAATCCGGCTTCAATCTCTTGGCGAAAATCGGCAGCATGGCAGGACGGATGCCAGGTTTTAATCAGGTAGTCTGCGTTTTTGATCACAAAAGCAGTATACCGCGAGCGCATAAGGTGTGACGGGTCTGGTGCAACCTGCTTGCCAGAAAGATATCGCTGGCAACATAGGCTATACTCCAGAGCGCTACCACAGGGGCAGAGTTGAGACACGATTCTCTTCCTGGAACAAAAAATAAGGCGTTAAACGCTTAAGGTAGCAATATGTTAACTGAGCAGGTGCGTTGACGCTATGTCGGGAATCCAGGGGAAGTAAAACAGGGCTAATGAGAAAGGTAAAAATTGGACTGGCGTTGGGCTCAGGTGCAGCCCGGGGTTGGTCACATATTGGCGTTATCAATACCTTAAACCAGATGGGGATTGACGTTGATATTGTCGCAGGATGTTCTATCGGGTCGCTGGTCGGATCCGCGTACGCCTGCGGTAAGCTCCCGGAGCTTGAAAGCTGGGTGCGCTCCTTCAGTTACTGGGATGTGCTGCGCCTGATGGATCTCTCCTGGCAGCGTGGCGGCCTGTTGCGCGGCGAACGCGTTTTCAATCAGTTTCGCAAGATAATGCCCCTCGCTGACTTCAGCCACTGCCAAATGCCTTTCGGGGCCGTTGCAACCAACCTCAGTACGGGCAGGGAGTTATGGCTCACCGAAGGGGATATTCATCTCGCCGTTCGTGCATCCTGTAGTATGCCTGGATTAATGGCGCCTGTGCCTCACAATGGCTACTGGCTCGTTGACGGTGGCGTAGTGAATCCTGTCCCTGTCTCTCTGACGCGCGCCATGGGGGCGGATATCGTCATTGCCGTGGATTTACAGCACGACGCTCACCTTATGCAGCAGGATTTGATGCCGGTTAATCTTCAGAGCGATGACACGGAAGAGGAGAAACTTGCCTGGCATGCTCGATTACGCGGCAGAATAGGGCGCCTGGCTGCCCGTCGCGCGGTGACCGCACCGAACGCCATTGAAATCATGACGACCTCTATTCAAATTCTTGAGAATCGCCTCAAGCGAAACCGTATGGCTGGCGATCCTCCGGATATTCTTATTCAACCCTATTGTCCACAAATCTCTACCCTTGATTTCCACCGGGCTGAGGCCGCCATAGCAGCGGGCTCGTTAGCCGTCGAAAAGAAAATAGATGAACTGTTGCCTTTTGTGCGTACAGCACGTTGAGCACTTTTTTGATTACTTCAGCAAAATCTGACAGGCGATAGTACCAATAGCATGCCACTATTGAGTAACTGTCAGCCAGGGGAGGAACCATGACACAGCCATTGGCCGGAAAACATATTTTGATAGTAGAAGACGAGCCCGTTTTCCGATCGCTACTGGATTCGTGGTTATCCTCACTGGGTGCAACCACGTCCCTTGCCGAAGATGGCGTCGAGGCACTGGAAAAAATGGCCAGCATGGCGCCGGATCTGATGATCTGCGATCTCGAGATGCCGCGCATGGACGGATTAATGCTGGTAGAAAACCTGCGTAATGAAGGTTATCAGACACCGATACTGGTGATCTCGGCCACCGAAAATATGGCGGATATTGCTAAGGCGTTGCGTTTAGGAGTGCAGGATATCCTGCTCAAACCGGTTAAAGATTTAAACCGTCTGCGCGAAACGGTGTTGGCCTGCCTGTATCCCAATATGTTTAATTCCCGGGTGGAAGAAGAAGAACGTCTTTTCCAGGACTGGGATGCTTTAGTCAGTAATCCGCTCGCGGCCGCGAAGCTGCTTCAGGAACTTCAGCCGCCGGTGCAGCAAAATATCTCTCATTGCAGAGTAAATTATCGCCAGCTGGTAGCGGCTGACCAGCCTGGACTGGTGCTGGATATTGCGCCGCTCTCGGATTCCGACCTCGCTTTTTATTGCCTGGATGTTACCCGAGCGGGAGATAACGGCGTTCTGGCGGCCTTATTACTCCGGGCGCTGTTTAATGGATTGCTACAGGAACAATTATCCCATCAGGGGCAACGACTTCCTGAGCTAGGCAGTTTACTAAAACAGGTCAACCAACTTTTTCGCCAGGCCAATTTACCGGGGCAGTTCCCGCTTCTGGTTGGCTATTATCACAGCGGGTTGAATAACCTTATTCTGGTGTCTGCGGGATTAAATGCCACACTGAATACTGGCGAACACCATATTCAGGTGAGTAACGGCGTGCCGTTGGGTACGCTGGGAAATACTTACCTTAATCAAATTAGCCATCGCTGCACCTCCTGGCAGTGCCAAATTTGGGGTGCCGGAGGGCGGTTACGCTTAATGTTGTCCACGGAGTAAGCAGTCAGATTTTATTTTTCAGATTGCTTTACCTGTGTTTTTGCTGGCAGTGCTACTATCGCTGCAAGTTTCATGCGTATTTGTCTTAATTGATCGGCAACGCGTTCTTTTCAGACCCGTATTAGTGGCTGAGACTGTATACTCAACGCGTTATTCAATGCATAAAAGTTCAAAACTTGAACAGTTCAGGAGAATTTCAATGGCTGCCCTTAATTCGAAAGTCAGAAAGGCCGTTATCCCGGTGGCGGGATTGGGTACCAGGATGTTGCCAGCGACGAAGGCAATCCCAAAAGAGATGCTGCCTCTGGTTGATAAGCCATTAATCCAGTATGTCGTGAATGAATGTATTGCAGCAGGTATCACCGAAATTGTGCTGGTGACGCATTCATCTAAAAACTCTATCGAAAACCATTTCGATACCAGTTTCGAACTCGAAGCAATGCTGGAAAAACGCGTTAAGCGCCAGCTGCTGGAGGAAGTGCAGTCTATTTGTCCTCCACACGTTACCATTATGCAGGTTCGTCAGGGCCTGGCGAAGGGCCTGGGGCATGCAGTATTGTGCGCACATCCTGTAGTGGGTGATGAGCCGGTCGCGGTTATTCTGCCTGATGTGATCCTTGATGAGTACGAGTCCGATCTTTCCCAGGAAAACCTGGCGGAAATGATTAAACGCTTCGACGAAACCGGCAGCAGCCAGATTATGGTTGAGCCAGTCGACGACGTGACCGCTTACGGCGTGGTTGACTGCAAAGGCGTTGACCTGCAACCTGGCGAAAGCGTACCGATGGTTGGCGTTGTTGAAAAACCTAAAGCGGACGTCGCGCCGTCTAACCTTGCTGTTGTTGGTCGTTACGTACTGAGCGCTGAAATTTGGGCGCTGCTGGCGAAAACGCCTCCTGGTGCGGGCGATGAAATCCAGCTGACGGATGCTATCGATATGCTGATCGAGAAAGAGACCGTGGAAGCCTACCATATGAAAGGTAAGAGCCATGACTGCGGGAATAAGCTCGGTTATATGCAGGCATTCGTCGAATATGGTATTCGCCATAACAGCCTGGGTGAAGAATTTAAAGCCTGGCTCAAAGGTAGCGTGGGTATAAAGTAATAAACTCACCAGCCTGTGAACAAGACCGGTGTGGCGTCGCCCACCGGTTTTTTTATGCCTGTCACTCTGTAATTGGCGGGGGATTGTCAAGGACGTTAAATACGGAGCCTCACAATATGACAGAATGTAAGGAGATGTTCGGGCGAATATTACAGGCATAAAAAATCCCGCATTAAGCGGGATTTTTCAGAATCTTTCCAGATTAATCCTTGATCAGGAAGTCATCCAGTTGTTTACCTTGTTCGTCCATTGCTTTCTTGATTACAGCAGGAGTACGGCCCTGGCCGGTCCAGGTTTTCTCTTCGCCGTTCTCATCGATGTAGCTATATTTAGCAGGACGTGCCGCGCGTTTTGCTTTGGTACCGGTTTTAGCCGCAGCCATGCTGTTCAGCAATTCGTTTGGATCGATACCATCGGCAATCAGCATTTCGCGATACTGTTGCAGTTTACGTGTACGTTCTTCGATTTCAGCCGCAGCTGCGCTTTCTTCTTCACGACGTTCGTTAACTACAACTTCTAATTTTTCGAGCATTTCTTCAAGCGTCTCAAGGGTACATTCTCTTGCCTGCGCACGAAGAGTACGGATGTTGTTCAGAATTTTAAGTGCTTCGCTCATTGTAGTAATCTCAAACTTATAATGGGGGTGGGTTTGTTGTCCTAATAATAGAGCCTTAATTTCACTTGTGCAATAGGTGGGAATGTAAGGAATTCAAAAAATACAAAATAAACGACGCTATTATTAATTACGCTAACTTAAATTTCATTGTTTGTTGGGGCTGCGAGATATCGTTTCAAACGGCAAAAGCGCGTCATTTGCATGTTTGTTTTGTGACTTTTACCTCAGGAATTATAGTTGCGGTTGATAAATATCAGCCTTTTGTATTACCCCGTGTAAACGCAGCGAAGCCAGGAATAGTTAATAAATAGTGAATTTTAATGAACGAAGAAGACACTATAAAAAGAAGTGTTATCTCTGGTTGCGGTCTCACCTTATTGTCAGTGTTTAATGCCTTTACTGCCTGTTTTAACGCATTATTTTGCGCTACTCGCGAAGGATTTACGGGTGCATGGCAGGCTGGAGTGTGCTGCTCGCCGCTGATGACGGTACAAAATATGGTACAATGATCCATCGGGAATATTTCACATTGATTAGGGTTCTTCGGCCAATGGCACAACTTTATTTCTACTATTCGGCAATGAATGCAGGGAAATCGACGGCGTTACTGCAATCCTCATACAATTATCAGGAGCGGGGGATGCGTACCGTTGTTTATACCGCCGAAATCGACGATCGCTTTGGGGCAGGGAAGGTAAGCTCAAGAATAGGGCTTTCATCGCCTGCAAGGCTGTTTAACCCTGAAACGGACCTGCTGGAGGACATTCGTGCCGAGCATGCCTCTAAGCCTGTCCATTGCGTGCTGGTAGATGAAAGCCAGTTTCTGACCCGTGAGCAGGTCCATGCGCTTTCAGAGGTCGTTGATGAGCTGGATATTCCCGTTCTTTGCTATGGATTACGTACCGATTTTCGTGGGGAGTTATTTGCCGGCAGCCAGTATCTGCTCGCCTGGTCGGATAAGCTGGTTGAGCTGAAAACAATCTGCTTTTGTGGCCGCAAGGCAAGTATGGTTCTTCGCCTGGACCAGTCGGGTAAACCCTATGCTGATGGCGAGCAGGTGGTGATAGGAGGCAATGAACGTTATGTCTCGGTCTGCCGCAAGCATTATAAAGAGGCGCTGGCTGTAGGCTCGCTGACGGCGTTACAGGGCGACAATCGAAAATAACATGAATGTTTTACCGATCCTCAGATATAAAAAAACCCGCCGCTGGCGGGTTTTTTATCACACTGTCAACTAAGCGTTTTTCTTCGCTTTCTTGTCAGCCTTTACAACTGCGGGGATTTCAACTTTTACGGCTGCGACATCGCTTTCAGTGAAGTTACGACCGTAATAAGTATCCAGCAGGATCTGTTTCAGTTCGGAAATCAGTGGGTAGCGCGGGTTAGCACCAGTACACTGGTCATCGAATGCATCTTCAGACAGCTTATCTACGTGAGCGAGGAAGTCAGCTTCCTGAACGCCTGCTTCGCGGATAGATTTAGGAATACCCAGTTCCGCCTTCAGACTTTCCAGCCATGCCAGCAGTTTTTCGATCTTCGCGGCAGTACGGTCGCCCGGTGCGCTCAGACCCAGGTGATCTGCGATTTCAGCATAACGACGGCGCGCCTGTGGACGGTCATACTGGCTGAATGCAGTTTGCTTGGTTGGGTTATCGTTGGCGTTATAGCGGATAACGTTGCTGATCAACAGGGCGTTCGCCAGACCGTGAGGAATGTGGAACTGTGAACCCAGCTTGTGCGCCATAGAGTGACAGACACCCAGGAAGGCGTTAGCAAACGCGATGCCCGCGATTGTTGCCGCACTGTGTACACGTTCACGCGCAACAGGGTTTTTCGAACCTTCGTTGTAAGAAGCTGGCAGGTTTTCTTTCAGAAGTTTCAGCGCCTGCAAAGCCTGACCGTCAGAGAACTCAGAAGCCAGTACGGAAACGTAAGCTTCCAGAGCGTGAGTTACCGCATCCAGACCACCGAACGCACACAGTGATTTCGGCATTTCCATGACCAGGTTGGCGTCAACGATAGCCATATCTGGCGTCAGTGCGTAGTCAGCCAGCGGGTATTTCTGACCGGTTGCGTCATCAGTCACAACGGCAAATGGAGTCACTTCTGAACCAGTACCGGAAGTAGTGGTGACGGCGATCATTTTCGCTTTCACGCCCATTTTCGGGAACTTGTAGATACGTTTACGGATATCCATAAAGCGCAGCGCCAGTTCTTCGAAGTGAGTTTCCGGATGCTCGTACATCACCCACATAATTTTCGCAGCGTCCATTGGGGAACCGCCACCCAGTGCGATGATCACATCAGGTTTGAAGGAGTTCGCCAGTTCAGCGCCTTTACGTACAACGCTCAGGGTTGGGTCAGCTTCAACTTCAAAGAAGACTTCAGTTTCCACGCCAGCCGCTTTCAGAACAGAGGTGATCTGGTCTGCATAGCCATTGTTGAACAGGAAACGGTCAGTCACGATGAGCGCACGTTTGTGGCCATCAGTAATCACTTCATCCAGCGCGATTGGCAGAGAGCCGCGGCGGAAGTAGATAGATTTCGGAAGTTTGTGCCACAACATGTTTTCAGCTCGCTTAGCAACGGTTTTCTTGTTGATCAGGTGTTTTGGACCAACGTTTTCAGAGATGGAGTTACCACCCCAGGAACCACAACCCAGAGTCAGGGAAGGTGCGAGTTTGAAGTTGTACAGATCACCGATACCACCCTGAGAAGCAGGGGTGTTGATCAGGATACGTGCCGTCTTCATCTTCTGACCGAAGTAAGCAACACGCTCAGGCTGGTTATCCTGATCGGTGTACAGGCAAGAGGTGTGGCCGATACCGCCCATTGCCACCAGTTTCTCTGCTTTTTCTACCGCGTCATCAAAATCTTTCGCACGGTACATTGCCAGCGTTGGGGAGAGTTTCTCGTGAGCAAACGGCTCACTTTCATCAACGACTTTCACTTCACCAATCAGAATCTTGGTGGTAGCAGGGACGCTAAAGCCAGCGAGTTCAGCAATTTTATACGCTGGCTGACCTACGATAGCTGCGTTCAGCGCGCCATTTTTCAGGATCACGTCCTGAACGGCTTTCAGTTCTTTACCTTGCAACAGGTAGCCGCCGTGGCTGGCGAAACGTTCACGAACGGCGTCGTATACCGAATCAACCACGACAACAGACTGTTCAGATGCACAGATAACGCCGTTATCGAAGGTTTTAGACATCAGCACAGAAGCAACTGCACGCTTGATATCTGCCGTTTCGTCGATCACAACAGGGGTATTACCTGCGCCTACGCCGATGGCGGGTTTACCGGAGCTGTATGCTGCTTTAACCATACCAGGACCACCGGTCGCCAGAATCAGGTTAATGTCCGGGTGATGCATCAGAGCGTTGGACAGTTCAACAGAAGGTTGGTCGATCCAGCCGATCAGATCTTTTGGCGCACCCGCAGCAATGGCTGCCTGAAGCACGATATCTGCTGCTTTGTTGGTGGCGTCCTTCGCACGTGGATGCGGAGAGAAAATGATTGCGTTACGTGTCTTCAGGCTGATGAGAGATTTGAAGATGGCGGTAGAGGTTGGGTTAGTGGTTGGAACGATACCGCAAATGATGCCGATCGGTTCTGCGATGGTGATGGTGCCGAAAGTATCGTCTTCTGACAGCACACCGCAGGTTTTCTCATCTTTATAGGCGTTGTAGATATACTCTGAAGCAAAGTGGTTTTTGATCACTTTATCTTCAACGATACCCATGCCGGATTCGGCAACGGCCATTTTAGCGAGAGGGATTCGAGCATCAGCAGCAGCCAGAGCGGCCGCGCGGAAGATTTTATCAACCTGTTCTTGAGTGAAATTGGCATATTCACGCTGGGCTTTTTTCACGCGCTCGACGAGGGCGTTCAGTTCAGCGATATTGGTAACAGCCATAATGCTCTCCTGATAATGTTTAAACTCTTTTAGTAAACCAGCGCTCGATACGTCTGACAGTATAGTCAGAGCCGATCCCACTTGCGTAACACACAGTAAAACAAAGGATTACTCACTGCTCCAGCTCACTAATTTACTAAAAGAGCCTTACCTTAGCATCATACCTTTTTGATAGGTGATCTCCCTGGCGGCGTAACCAAGATTACTCACTTCTGAGTACGAAAATTATGATCGAGATCAATTTTGTCCTAAGCTGATACCTTTCAGCAGGGTTATTTTGTGCTAATTATTCTACTGTTAAATAATTAAGTAACTATTGGAAGCAGCGATATCATTGATTACACAAATGTTTAACATCATGAATTGATAACGTTTAAGAACAAATTTCTGGTGAAGTATGCGGCTAAAAAGCGTATCTTCAGCGCGGATTTATCATGACACGCAGTTTCTCCCTGGCCATGCTCAATTGCGGAGCTTAATGTGATTCAAACGCTCTTTGATTTCCCTACATATTTCAAGTTTTTTATCGGCTTGTTTGCTCTGGTTAACCCGGTAGGGATCATCCCTGTCTTCATCAGTATGACCAGCTATCAGACGGCTGCGGCACGAAATAAAACCAACCTGACGGCAAACCTGTCGGTGGCCATCATCTTGCTTACGTCTCTTTATCTCGGGGACGCCATTCTTCAGGTCTTCGGCATCTCGATTGATTCGTTCCGTATAGCAGGCGGGATCCTGGTGGTGACGATTGCCATGTCGATGATCAGCGGCAAGCTGGGGGAGGATAAACAGAACAAGCAGGAAAAATCAGAGACAGCTATCCGCGAGAGCATCGGGGTCGTGCCACTGGCGCTGCCGTTGATGGCGGGCCCGGGGGCGATCAGTTCCACTATCGTCTGGGGAACGCGCTACCACAGCCTGATGCACCTGATTGGCTTTTCCGTCGCTATTGCGCTGTTTGCACTGTGCTGCTGGGGCGTATTTCGTATGGCGCCATGGCTGGTTCGCTTGCTGGGACAAACGGGCATCAACGTGGTTACCCGTATCATGGGTCTGTTGTTAATGGCGTTGGGCATCGAATTTATCGTTACCGGTATAAAAAGTATATTCCCCGGGTTAGTACACTGACTTTCATTTGAAAGAGCGGAGCCAGCGGCTCCGTTTTTTACGTGATTATCTGCAAATCATATAAATAAAGTTGAAATAGGCGCCAGTCATAATAAGTTCTACTAATAACTCTCTTTTGTTGTTTTTCAAGAAGTTGTTTATTTTCATTTCCCCTTGCCGCGCATAAATCCCTCAAACCCTCTGTTATTTTACTCACATGATACTCTGGGGCTTGCTGACAGATAACCGAAATGATATTAGTAATTTCGACGCTGACTCAGACGAATGTGCTAAATAATAATCAATTGTTAAATTATCGTGAAAAATCGTTCAGCTAAGCTATTTCGTCGCGTTTGGAGCAACAAAATTTCTTATCTGTATGAATTACATGTCTTTTTGTTGATTTCGGCGTAAGCCAGGGTTGGCGCCATAGTTATGCCAGTCATCGTAAAAGAGAAATGCTTAACAAATTTGCAAAATGTATTGGCGAGAGTTGGCACCATTTGGTACTTTCCGGCCTTATATTTTGCAGCATTAAACAAGTTGATGAGAACTATTTTCATATAGCCCTCACGTAAGATATCCAACGCATCTCTCTGACAGGGGAGAGGTGTAAAGAATCGACGCAAGACCGCCGTACGAGCGGTCAGTAATAATGAAGTCGGTGATAGCAAGAAGTAAAAAAAGAACCTGACAGTAGCAAAAAAAACTCCTGCGCTGTACAGGCCCCAACAGGGGATTACACAACTGGCGAAGGCCAGTCATTATAATGAGTGGAGTATCAACACAATGTCCATCATCACAAAAAAAAGTCTGGTAGCGGCGGGGATTTTTACTGCGCTAATCGCGGGCAACGCTGCAATGGCTGCGGACGTTCCTGCTGGTGTTCAGCTGGCTGAGAAGCAAACGCTGGTACGTAATAACGGTGCGGAAGTGCAGTCTCTTGATCCGCACAAAATTGAAGGTGTTCCAGAGTCTAACGTTAACCGCGATCTGTTTGAAGGTCTGCTGGTGACTGACGTAGACGGCCACCCGGCTCCGGGCGTGGCGGAAAAATGGGACAACAAAGATTTCAAAGTCTGGACCTTCCATCTGCGTAAAGATGCCAAATGGTCCGACGGTACGCCGGTTACCGCCGAAGATTTCGTCTATAGCTGGCAGCGTCTGGCGGATCCAAATACCGCCTCCCCGTATGCGAGTTACCTCCAGTATGGCCATATTGCCAATATCGATGACATCATCACGGGTAAAAAGCCAGTAACCGACCTGGGCGTAAAAGCCATCGATGCCAATACCTTTGAAGTGACGTTGAGCGAACCTGTTCCGTACTTCTATAAGCTGCTGGTTCACCCGTCCGTCTCCCCGGTACCAAAATCCGCGGTAGAAAAATTTGGTGAAAAATGGACGCAGCCTGCGAATATCGTGACCAACGGTGCATATAAGCTGAAGGACTGGGTCGTTAACGAACGTATGGTGCTGGAGCGCAACCCGCAGTATTGGGATAATGCGAAGACCGTTATCAATCAGGTCACCTACCTGCCAATCTCTTCTGAAGTGACGGACGTAAACCGCTACCGCAGTGGTGAAATCGACATGACCTATAACAACATGCCGATTGAACTGTTCCAGAAGCTGAAAAAAGAGATCCCGAAAGAAGTTCACGTCGATCCGTATCTGTGCACCTACTATTACGAAATTAACAACCAGAAAGCACCGTTCACCGACGTACGTGTTCGTACCGCACTGAAGCTGGCTCTGGATCGCGACATTATCGTGAATAAAGTGAAGAATCAGGGCGACCTGCCAGCTTACAGCTACACCCCGCCTTACACCGACGGTATGAAGCTGGTTGAACCTGAATGGTTCAAATGGTCCCAGGAAAAAAGTAACGAAGAAGCGAAAAAACTGCTGGCTGAAGCTGGCTATACCGCCGACAAGCCGCTGACCTTTAGCCTGCTGTACAACACCTCTGATCTGCATAAAAAACTGGCTATTGCCGTCGCGTCTATCTGGAAGAAAAACCTCGGCGTGAACGTGAAGCTGGAAAACCAGGAATGGAAGACCTTCCTCGATACGCGCCACCAGGGAACCTTTGACGTGGCACGTGCAGGATGGTGTGCGGACTATAACGAACCGACCTCATTCCTGAACACCATGCTGAGCGACAGTTCGAACAACACCGCACACTATAAGAGCCCGGCGTTTGATAAGCTGATTGGCGAAACCCTGAAGGTGGCAGATGACGCCCAGCGCGCCGATCTGTACGCGAAATCAGAACAACAGCTCGATAAAGACTCTGCGATCGTTCCGGTTTACTACTACGTTAACGCCCGCCTGGTGAAACCATGGGTAGGGGGTTATACCGGTAAAGACCCGTTGGATAATATTTCCGTTAAGAATCTTTATATTATCAAGCATTAATGGCAATACGTGGGGCGAGCGAGCTTGCCCCACTGTGTCTATTTTGTAACATTCATCAGGCACACGCCAGAAGGTACGGGCAATGTTGAAATTTATCCTGCGTCGCTGTCTTGAAGCGATTCCAACGTTATTTATTCTAATTACAATTTCCTTCTTCATGATGCGTCTTGCACCGGGCAGTCCTTTTACCGGTGAACGCACGCTTCCGCCAGAAGTTATGGCCAACATCGAAGCGAAATACCATTTAAACGATCCTATCACCACGCAGTACTTCAACTATCTGAAGCAGCTTGCACACGGTGATTTTGGTCCGTCATTTAAATATAAAGACTATTCCGTTAACGACCTGGTGGCGTCCAGCTTCCCGGTATCGGCTAAATTAGGAGCTGCTGCATTTATCCTGGCCGTTGTTCTCGGTGTCACTGCGGGCGTTATCGCCGCGCTTAAACAAAATACCCGATGGGATTACGCCGTAATGGGGGTCGCAATGACCGGGGTGGTTATCCCCAGCTTCGTTGTTGCGCCGTTGCTGGTCATGATATTCGCCATAACCCTGAAATGGCTTCCCGGAGGCGGCTGGAACGGCGGGGCGCTGAAGTTCATGATATTGCCGATGGTGGCATTATCTCTGGCCTACATCGCCAGCATCGCCCGTATTACCCGCGGTTCAATGATTGAAGTCCTGCACTCGAACTTCATCCGTACCGCCCGTGCGAAAGGGCTGCCGATGCGCCGGATTATTTTCCGTCATGCCCTCAAGCCTGCACTGTTACCGGTACTCTCCTATATGGGCCCTGCTTTCGTCGGCATTATCACGGGTTCAATGGTGATTGAAACCATTTATGGTCTGCCGGGCATCGGGCAGCTGTTTGTTAACGGGGCGCTTAACCGTGACTATTCGCTGGTGCTGAGCCTGACGATCCTCGTGGGTGCGCTGACCATTCTGTTTAATGCCGTTGTCGATGTGCTGTATGCCGTTATCGACCCGAAAATCCGTTACTAACTGGAGCACGCCATGATGTTGAGTAAGAAAAACAGCGAGGCGCTGGAAAACTTCAGTGAAAAGCTGGAGGTTGAAGGTCGTAGCCTTTGGCAGGACGCCCGCCGTCGTTTTATGCATAACCGTGCCGCCGTTGCCAGCCTGGTCGTGCTGGTGCTTATTGCGCTGTTTGTCACCCTGGCGCCAATGCTCTCTCAGTTCACCTATTTCGATACGGACTGGGGCATGATGTCCAGCGCGCCGGATATGGAATCCGGGCACTATTTCGGCACTGACTCCTCCGGGCGTGATTTGCTGGTGCGTGTGGCGATTGGCGGCCGTATCTCCCTGATGGTTGGCATCGCGGCGGCGCTGGTGGCGGTGATCGTCGGCACGCTTTACGGTTCGCTTTCCGGATACCTCGGCGGGAAAGTGGACTCCGTGATGATGCGTATGCTTGAAATCCTGAACTCCTTCCCGTTCATGTTCTTCGTCATTCTGCTGGTGACCTTCTTTGGTCAAAATATCCTGCTGATCTTCGTGGCGATCGGGATGGTGTCCTGGCTGGATATGGCGCGTATTGTGCGCGGCCAGACGCTGAGCCTCAAACGTAAGGAGTTTATCGAAGCCGCACAGGTTGGTGGTGTTTCTACCGCCAATATTGTGGTGCGTCATATCGTTCCTAACGTGCTGGGCGTGGTTGTGGTATACGCCTCCCTGCTGGTGCCAAGTATGATCCTGTTTGAATCTTTCCTGAGCTTCCTGGGATTAGGTACGCAAGAGCCGCTGAGTAGCTGGGGCGCTCTGTTAAGTGATGGCGCAAACTCCATGGAAGTGTCACCGTGGTTACTGCTGTATCCGGCGGGCTTCCTGGTCGTCACCCTGTTCTGTTTCAACTTTATCGGCGATGGCCTGCGTGATGCCCTCGACCCGAAAGACCGTTAAGGAGCGCCGTCATGACTATTATTGAAACGGCAACCGCGCCACAGGCGCAACAGCGGACCAGCGCACTGCTGGACGTTAAAGACCTCCGCGTGACGTTTAAAACCCCCGACGGGGATGTTACTGCCGTTAACGATCTCAACTTCGACCTGCGTGCCGGTGAAACGCTGGGCATTGTGGGCGAATCCGGTTCCGGTAAATCCCAGACCGCATTCGCGCTGATGGGCCTGCTGGCGTCAAACGGCGTGATCGGTGGTTCGGCGACGTTTAACGGAAAAGAGATCCTGAATTTGCCGGAACATGAGCTGAATAAGCTGCGCGCGGAGCAGATTTCAATGATTTTCCAGGATCCGATGACGTCCCTGAACCCCTATATGCGTGTGGGCGAACAGCTGATGGAAGTGCTGATGCTCCACAAGGGGCTGGGTAAAGCCGAAGCGTTTGAAGAGTCCGTCAAAATGCTGGATGCGGTGAAAATGCCTGAGGCACGTAAGCGCATGCGCATGTATCCGCACGAATTCTCCGGCGGTATGCGCCAGCGCGTCATGATCGCGATGGCATTGCTTTGTCGGCCAAAACTGCTGATCGCTGATGAACCGACCACCGCTCTGGACGTGACCGTCCAGGCGCAGATCATGACGTTGCTGAACGAGCTGAAGCGCGAGTTCAACACCGCCATCATCATGATCACCCACGATTTAGGCGTCGTTGCCGGGATCTGCGACAAAGTGTTAGTCATGTATGCAGGTCGCACGATGGAATACGGTAATGCCCGCGATGTGTTCTACCAGCCAGCCCATCCGTACTCTATCGGGTTGCTGAATGCCGTACCGCGCCTTGATGCGGAAGGGGAGTCGCTGCTGACTATCCCGGGTAACCCGCCAAACCTGCTGCGTCTGCCAAAAGGCTGTCCGTTCCAGCCGCGTTGTCCGCATGCGATGGAAATCTGTAACAGCGCACCGCCGCTGGAAGCGTTTGTCCCAGGCCGTCTGCGCGCCTGCTTTAAGCCGCTGGAGGAGCTGGTATGAACGCAATCGACGAAAAAAGAAATGTGCTGCTCGAAATCGCTGACCTGAAGGTCCATTTCGATATCAAAGACGGTAAACAGTGGTTCTGGCAGCCTGCCAAAACCCTGAAAGCGGTGGATGGCGTCACGCTACGCCTGTACGAAGGGGAGACCCTGGGCGTGGTGGGTGAATCTGGCTGCGGCAAATCGACATTTGCGCGTGCGATCATCGGCCTGGTGAAAGCCACCGACGGGAAAGTGGCCTGGCTTGGCAAAGATCTGCTGGGGATGAAGCCGGATGAATGGCGCGACGTGCGCAGCGACATCCAGATGATTTTCCAGGATCCGCTGGCGTCCCTGAACCCGCGTATGACCATTGGCGAAATCATTGCCGAGCCGCTGCGCACCTATCATCCGAAGATGCCGCGCCAGGAAGTTCGCGATCGGGTGAAAGCGATGATGCTCAAGGTGGGTCTGTTACCTAACCTCATAAACCGCTACCCACATGAGTTTTCCGGCGGTCAGTGCCAGCGTATCGGTATCGCACGCGCGTTGATCCTTGAACCAAAACTGATTATCTGTGATGAACCGGTTTCGGCGCTGGACGTCTCCATCCAGGCCCAGGTGGTTAACCTGCTACAGAAACTGCAACGGGAAATGGGGCTGTCGCTGATCTTCATCGCCCACGATCTGGCGGTGGTAAAACACATTTCGGACCGTGTGCTGGTCATGTATCTGGGCCACGCCGTGGAGCTGGGTACGTATGATGAGGTGTACCACAATCCGCTGCACCCTTATACCAAAGCGCTGATGTCTGCGGTTCCCGTTCCGGATCCCGATCTGGAAAAAAATAAAACCATTCAGCTTCTGGAAGGTGAACTGCCTTCGCCAATCAACCCGCCTTCAGGCTGCGTATTCCGTACGCGATGCCCAATAGCCGGGCCGGAATGTGCAAAAACACGGCCGGTTCTGGAGGGCAGTTTCCGACATGCGGTTTCCTGCCTGAAAGTAGACCCGTTATAATCGCAAGGGCTGACATGATGTCAGCCCTTATTTTTCGAGGTTAATGTGTCGCGATTATTCACGTCGGCCCGTCAGCGGCTGTATCACCTTTTATTTGATCCTGAGACGGTTTCCGGTCGCCGTTTCGAAGGCCTGTGTGGTTTATTTGCGCTGATTAGCGTCATTATTATCTTTATCGAATCCGGGGCCGGAACGCAGTACCACATGACGTATGAGGAGTGGCACATTTTCGTCTGGCTGGAATTGATTGTCACGCTGGTGTTTACCGCGGAATATGTGCTGAGGGTCATTAGCTGGCCAAATCCGGCGAAATACGTTTTCAGCTTCTGGGGATTTATTGATTTAGCCACCATCCTGCCGCTGTATGTCATGTGGCTGTGGCCTGAGATCAGCCTGAATTATGTGTTTGCCTGGCGCGCAATGCGGGCGATTCGCGTGTTACGAATTCTCAAACTGCTGCGCTTTATGCCGTCGCTGCGGGTTTTTTGGGTCGCCATTGTCAGCGCCCGCCACCAGCTGATTCTCTTCTATTCGTTTATTGCTATCGTGATGATCGTTTTTGGCTCCCTGATGTATTTAATCGAAGGGCCAAAATACGGGTTTACCACGCTTAATGCGTCTGTTTACTGGGCTATCGTCACGGTGACCACCGTGGGCTATGGTGATATTACCCCGCATACGCCGCTCGGACGTATTGTGGCATCGGTTCTTATCCTGATCGGCTATTCAGTAATAGCGATACCAACGGGGCTAATTACCACCCATATGAGCAGCGCCTTCCAGAACAGCAAGCAGCAACGCAAATGTCCGAATTGTCAGCAGGGGAATCATGAACCCGGCGCGCGGTTTTGTCACCGCTGTGGAAATGCCTTACCGGATTAAATAAAAAAGGCTGCGCGGGCAGCCTTTTTTATTATTCGCGCCAGAGAATATGGCACAGTTTGTGGTCTTTCTCGCGGCACAGCAGGACGCGGGCAAAGATGTCGTTAATTTCTCCGCCGTCTTCATCTGCCAGGCCAATCACCACCTCGGCGAAGAAGTCCGGATTGAGGTCAAAATCGACGTGTTCGGCCCAGTCTTCAGCCGGATCGAACAGCTCAGCACCGCCACGCTCTTCAAATTGCAGGTTGAAAAGAATGACGTCAGCAGGGTCGAGATTATCGACCGCCAGCTCGAGAAAAATATCGTAGGCCTGTTCGAGCGTTTCGTCTTCGGTCAGGCGATTGTTCAGATCCATTTCCATGATGACTACCTGTTAAACATCGTTGGGCACGTTTTACAGCAACGGGCTAAAGAAGTAAAACAGTCGTTCGGCAATTCGCTGCCACAGCGGACGTTTCGCCCACAGTCTGGCGTCCAGCAGGCGTGAGCGGGAGATATAATCGTCCTGAACCGCTGCCAGATCGCCACCGAACCCGGCGTCATCAATGACCAGCGTAATTTCAAAATTCAGCCACAGACTGCGCATATCGAGGTTAACGGTGCCCACCAGACTCAGCTCTCCGTCCACCAGCACGCTCTTGGTATGTAACAGCCCGCCTTCGAACTGATAAATTTTAACGCCTGCGGCCAGCAGCTCACTAAAGAACGCGCGGCTTGCCCATCCCACCAGCAGCGAATCGTTCTTGCGCGGCATAATAATGCTCACATCCACTCCGCGCTGTGCCGCTGTACAGATGGCATGCAGAAGGTCGTCGCTGGGAACGAAATAGGGCGTGGTCATGATCAGATATTCCCGCGCGGAGTAGGCGGCGGTCAGCAGTGCCTGATGGATCAGATCTTCCGGGAAGCCAGGACCGGATGCGATAGTGTGGATAGTGTGCCCGCTGGCTTCCTCAAACGGCATGATATTGCCATCCGGGGGCGGGGGAAGTATGCGTTTACCGGTTTCAATTTCCCAGTCGCAGGAGTAGACGATACCCATTGAGGTCGCGATCGGTCCCTCCATCCGCGCCATCAGATCGATCCATTGCCCCACGCCGGAATCCTGCTTGAAGAAGCGGGGGTCAACCATGTTCATGCTGCCGGTGTAGGCGATATAGTTATCGATCAGAACCATTTTCCGGTGCTGGCGGAGATCCATGCGGCGCAGAAAGACGCGGAAAAGATTCACTTTCAGCGCCTCGACCACCTCGATACCGGCGTTGCGCATCATGCCTGCCCACGGGCTACGGAAAAAGGCCACGCTGCCGGCGGAGTCCAGCATCAGGCGGCAGTGGATACCGCGACGTGCAGCGGCCATTAGTGATTCGGCGACCTGGTCCGCCATGCCGCCCGGCTGCCAGATATAAAACACCATCTCGATATTATGCCGTGCGAGCTGGATATCACGGATCAGCGCCTGCATCACATCATCGGAAGAGGTCATCAGTTGCAGTTGATTACCTTTTACCCCAGCAATCCCCTGGCGGCGTTCGCACAGCTTGAACAGAGATGCGGCCACGCTGCTGTTCTCTTCAGCGAAGATATGCTTGCAGGCTTTAAGGTCTGCAAGCCATTTCGCCGTGGAGGGCCACATGGCGCGGGCGCGTTCGGCGCGGCGTTTACCCAGATGAAGTTCACCGAAAGAGAGATAGGCGATGATGCCCACCAGCGGCAGAATATAGATAATCAGAAGCCAGGCCATGGCGGAAGGTACCGCTCTGCGTTTCATCAGAATGCGCAACGTCACCCCGGCAATTAACAGCCAGTATCCTAAAATGACCAGCCAACTCACCACGGTGTAGAAGGTTGTCATAAATAAAAAATCCTTTTGAAAGCGTATTGTTATGAGTTTACGCATCAGGATTCATCTGGCAAATAAAAACACCAGATAAAAGCGCTGGTTTGCCGCCTGCTTAGGCATATAATGGCATCTCTGTTAGAGAAAGAGTTGTAGACATGAAGCGCAGTAGAACTGAAGTTGGGCGCTGGCGCATGTTGCGACAGGTGAGTCGTCGTAAGGCTCGTTGGCTGGAAGCACAATCCCGCCGCAATATGCGTATCCACGCCATCAGAAAATGTGGCCTGAACAGACACCGTAACGCGCTGTTGTTCGCGGTCCAGGACATCTGAAAAGCATGAAGGGCACCGTAAAGGTGCCCATTAAACATCCAGGCTATCAATTTTTGCAGTCTCTTCCCATCTGCTTTCCGCGATATACTAAGTCCCCTTAACGTCATGATATTAAAAGATGAATCCTTATCTCTGGATTTTTATTGTACTTTTGGCGCTGGATGCGCTCAGGGAAGATTTAGGACTTTCGTCATTTTCCTCATTGGCAGATTATGTTTTCGCATGCGGAATACATTGGCTTTATTAAAGGAACAAAGGATGAACGGAAAAGTAATGGCAGCACTCTTTGGGATTGCGATATTAAGCGGTTGTGCCAGCAGCAAAACCTCACCCGAACGGCACGCGTTTTATTTCGTGTCGCATCAGTCCAGCTTTACTGGCGGCAATTACACCTCCAGCGTGCAGAAAAATTATCAGCTGAACGTGGCGCAGTTCCGCGAGCTTTATGCCCGGGGCAAAGCTGACCGCGCGGAAGGGCGGACTCAGGCTGAAGCCAGTGAATACGCACAAAGCATTCGCGATCAGCTAAAAGAAAATGCGACGTCTCAGGAATTGTTCGCAGGCAACACGAAGGATAAATGGTCATCGGACATGGACAGTAAAGACGCCATATTATTTGGCAACGAACTGGCCGCGACTTATCTTGATGGCTATAACGGCGTACAATAGCGCAACTGATTAAGGGGATACCGTAATTCCCGGTATCCCCGCTGTTTTTGAGCGAAAGGAGTGAGACGTGTTTGCGGAGTTTGGTGTACTGAATTTCTGGACCTATGTTGTCGGCGCATTTTTTATCGTGCTGGTTCCAGGACCGAACACCTTGTTTGTGCTGAAAACAGGGATTGGCCACGGCGTTAAGAAAGGCTATCTGGCAGCCACCGGTGTGTTTATTGGTGATGCCGTGCTAATGTTTTTGGCCTGGGCGGGCGTCGCCGCGTTGATCCAGACCACTCCGGTATTATTTAATATTGTCCGCTATCTGGGCGCGTTTTATCTGCTGTGGCTGGGCGGGAAAATGCTCTGGTCCGTTATGATGCGTCAAAAAAATGCGCACGAAAGTAGCGCCGAACCGGCAAGCGCAATCCTTAAGCGTTCGCTGGTGCTGAGCCTGACGAACCCGAAAGCGATTCTCTTTTACGTGTCGTTCTTCGTACAGTTCATTGATGTCAATGCGAAGAATACCGGCACGTCGTTCCTGATCCTCGCCACAACGCTTGAGCTGATCAGCTTCATGTACATGAGCTTCCTGATTTTCTCAGGCGCGTTTGTCACGCGTTACCTCAAAACCAAAAAGAAACTGGCGAAGCTGGGGAACGGGCTGATAGGTCTGCTGTTTGTCGGATTTGCGGCGAGGCTGGCGTCGCTGCACTGAATGAAGAAAAGGCTCCTGAGGGAGCCTTTCGTTTCAGAATACTTTTTTATACGGACGAACCGTGACTTTCTCGTACACGCCGGCTGCGACGTACGGGTCTGCTTCTGCCCAGGCCTGCGCGGCTTCAAGAGATTCAAACTCGGCAATCACCGTGGAGCCGGTAAAACCCGCCGCGCCCGGATCGTTGCTGTCAACGGCAGGCATCGGGCCTGCGGTCAGCAACCGACCTTCATCCTGTAGCAACTGTAAACGCGCCAGATGGGCAGGGCGAACGGAAAGACGTTTTTCCAGAGAATCAGGTACATCTTCAGCGTAAATCACGTAAAGCACGGCAAAGCTCCTTAACCGGTAAAAGTGACAATTACGTTATGTGAAAGCACAAATGACTGCAATGTAAAGATAATAACAATGTTAAAACCCTGATCTGGATGCCCCTTTTTTGCCCTCATGTACGCTTAAATTGCGCCAGGACAAAGTGTCTTATTGAATATGATTGCTATTTGCATTTAAAATCAAGGTTCGGTTTTTTAACGTTGATGATTATGACTTCGATGACCCTTGATTTACCTCGCCGCTTTCCATGGCCGACGCTGCTTTCCGTCGTTATTCACGGTGCTGTCGTGGCGGGTCTGCTCTATACCTCGGTTCATCAGGTTATTGAAATGCCGGCGCCAGCGCAGCCAATTTCTGTGACCATGGTATCGCCTGCGGATCTTGAGCCGCCGCAGGTTGCGCCGCCGCCGCCACAGCCCGTTGTTGAACCCGAGCCGGAGCCAGAGCCCGAGCCGGTTCCTGAACCGCCGAAAGAAGCGCCGGTGGTGATCCATAAGCCGGAGCCGAAACCTAAGCCGAAGCCAAAACCCAAGCCGGTCAAAAAGGTTGAAGAACGTCCGAAACGCGAAGTGCGTCCGGTTGAGCCACGCGCCACGCAGCCGGTTGAAAATGCCGCCCCGTCACGTCCGCTGATGAATAACACCACGACCGCGACAAAACCGACGGTAACGGCGCCAGCAGGCCCGCGCGCGCTGAGCCGTAACCAGCCGCAGTACCCGGCACGTGCTCAGGCGTTACGTATTGAAGGGCGTGTACGGGTGAAATTCGACGTTACGGCCGATGGACGTGTCGATAACGTGGAAATCCTGTCCGCACAGCCGGCGAATATGTTTGAACGTGAAGTTAAATCGGCCATGCGCAGGTGGCGCTATGAAGCCGGTAAACCCGGCAATGGGTTGATTGTGAACATTGTCTTCCGCCTGAACGGCGGGGCACAGATGGAATAAAAGAAGCCTCCGCAAGGAGGCTTTTTTTACCTGAGGATCAGCTCCGTGGAAGCTGGCGGGGCTTACCGTCGCTATCCACCGCCACATAGATGAACAATGCCTCCGTCGCCTTATAGCGCTGACCAATCGGTTCAGAAGAGACTTTTTTCACCCAGACTTCAATGTTGATGGAGACAGACGTATTGCCGCGTTTTACGCAGCGTGCATAACAGCACACCACGTCCCCCACCGCGACAGGACGCAGGAAGGTCATGCCATCGACCCGGACGGTTACCACGCGCCCGTGTGCAATCTCTTTTGCCAGGATTGCACCGCCCATATCCATCTGCGACATCAACCAGCCGCCAAAAATATCGCCATTGGCATTCGTATCCGCAGGCATTGCCAGTGTGCGTAAAACCAGTTCGCCCTGTGGGGCGTCATTTGTTGTCATTGTTTTTAAACTCGTAACTGAAGACTTCAGGCGGGATGCTACTATGATTTCTGGCTGGAGAGAATAGGGTTAGCGCCCGCAGAGCAGGCGCCTTAGGGTCAGAAGGACAGGGTCACGCCTGCGTAATACGCACGGCCTGGTTCGTTATAGGTCGATGCACCGTCATTTTTACGGTAAATCTGCTTATCAAAGAGGTTGCTGATCCCGGCATTCAGGCGGAGATCTTTTGTCAGCTGATAATTGCTGCCGATCCCAACGATGGAATAGGCGCCAATCTCTTTATCTGACATCGCATTCTGCTCTTTGCGGATTTCAGCATTTTCTCTTGGCTTCTGGCGGCCATACATCGTCCAGCTAAGGTTCGCTGAAAGTTTGCTGCTAACCTGCCAGTCGAGCATCGTGTTGACGGTATATTTTGGAATAATCGACAGAGGGTTGCCGGTGTCCTTACTTTCAGACTGAATCATATACGTCGCATTGGTACGCCAGGTTAGCGTGTCGCGGATAACCGGGACGGTGAGGTTGCCTTCCAGCCCCTCAACGACAGCCTTTCCTCCGTTCTGCCACTGAAGGATATTTGCGCCGCTGCTTGTCTGGCCCAGCACATCCGTTCCTGAAACGATCTTGT
The DNA here is from genome assembly GCF_049238665.1 of Enterobacter cloacae complex sp. IR5450. Classification (NCBI taxonomy): domain Bacteria; kingdom Pseudomonadati; phylum Pseudomonadota; class Gammaproteobacteria; order Enterobacterales; family Enterobacteriaceae; genus Enterobacter; species Enterobacter cloacae complex sp. IR5450. Next base: position 73,191 of record NZ_JBMKIC010000009.1, on the reverse strand, counting down.
TTTTGTAATCGTTGCGGAACCAGGTTATGCCCGCCTCGTAGCCTTCCAGCGCAAAGGCCAGGCCAATCTCTTTGTTCACGCTGATTTCAGGATCCAGATCCGGGTTACCTAACAGGTAACAGCTTCCTTCGGAAACATTGTTCGGGCAGCCATTGCCGCGGGTGGAAAGCAGATAGCCTTCGCTGGATTGATACAGGTTTGGCGCTTTAAATACCCGAGCGATACCCGCTTTAACCTTGAACATGTCACCCAAATCCTGAGAGACGTTCAGGCTCGGGCTCCAGTTGCTGCCAAACTGATTGTGATAATCAAAGCGGAGCCCCGGGATCAGGTTGGTGCCCTGACGCGCTTCAATATTGTCCTCAAGATAGATGCCGGTGAGGTCAGCGCTGTTTTTGCTGTTGCGCTCAGAAGCCGTGCCGGGAACGCCGTTAATCACTTCTCCCGACACATTTGTCGCCTGCATTGAGGCCGGATCGTTCAGTTCATCACGATTCCATTCTGCACCCACGGTTAGCGTCTGTTCGACCAGCCAGAAGAAAGGAATGTTCAGTTCACCCGTTGAACGGTATGACTCCAGCCGGCTGGTATCGTATTTATCGCTATTGATCATCCCCTCAACTTTGCCCGTAGAGCCTTCTTCCAGGCGGGTGTTGTTGGTCTTTTCATAATAGACACCGAACTTTGACTGACCCCAGTCCCAGATGCCGTTGTGCGTAATGCCATAAGACTGGCGGTACATTCGGTTGGTTTCGTGTCCATACAGGGACGACACCAGACCGTCAGGGCTGACGTTGCTGTTGCTGTATTGAGTATCACCCGCGTAGATATTGCCCTGGCGGCTGTAGCTGTAGTCGAAATCGATAATCTGCTGTGGCGTGAGTTTCCAGGAGAGCAGGGCATTGATGTCCTTGTTGCGCACGCCTTCACGTCCGGCGGCGTAAGAGCCATTTTGCGCGGTGTTGATGTCCTGAGCATCTGCGTCAGTTTTATTGATATTCCCGTACAGGCGCATCGTTAACGCATCGCCCGCAAGGGGGCCGCTCAGATCAAAATTAGCGCGTTTTGTCGACCCCTCTTTATCATTTTCAGGCTGGTTAGTGTACAGGGAGAGTGAGCCGTGCCAGTCGTTGGTCGGGCGTTTGGTAATGATGTTGACGACGCCGCCGGCCGCCCCCGAACCATAGCGGGCGGCAGCAGGTCCCCGGAGCACTTCAATGCGCTCAACCATCTCTGGCGGAACCCAGTTAGTATCCCCGCGGGTGTCGCGCTCCCCGCGCCAGCTGTAGCGCACCGAGTTACGTGACGTCACCGGCACACCGTCAATCAGAATCAGCGTGTTCTCCGGCCCCATACCGCGGATGTCGATCTGGCGGTTGTTACCGCGGCTGCCTGTCGCGCTGTTTCCGGTGAGGTTAACCCCGGGCATTTTGCGAATAATTTCTGAAAGATCGTTAACCGGTGGATCCTTTTCTATGTCCTTTGCCGTGATGATGGAAACCCCCGGCTGTTGCTTCAGCGCCTCTTCAGCGGTGGCCTGAACAACCATTGTTTCACCATCGGTGAGAGTCTCTTCCGCTGCGTGTGCGCTCTGGTATAGCGTTGAAAAAATGGCGAGCGTAAGTGTAGCCGGGGCAAATCTTATTATGTTATTCATCAACTCATTTCCATTTGTTAAAAATGCGATGACGAATATTAATGATAGTCATTCCCATTTCAATAAAGTGACAGCGATCTCCATAAAATCTTCATAATTCAGACATTTTCGCAGGAAGGATGTAGAGAAAAGAGAAGGCGGGAAAAGAGGCCAGACCGCGTGGCGATCTGGCCAGAAGGATCAGTGCTTGTCATCCTGCGGCATGTGGCGATAAATATAAACGCCGCTGAGCAGGGTGAAGATAAGGGTCAGCGCCGTCAGGCCAAACACCTTGAAGTTGACCCAGATATTCTGCGGCAGCCAGAATGCGATATAGATATTCGCCAGACCACACAGAATAAAAAATAGCGCCCAGGCGATATTCAGACGCTCCCACACAGCCTGCGGCAGGGTCAGTTCTTTCCCCAGCATGCGCTGGATCAGCGGCTTCTTCATCACCCACTGGCTGATGAGCAGCGCGCCCGCAAACAGGCCGTAAATCACCGTAACCTTCCATTTGATAAATTCATCATTGTGGAAGAACAACGTCAGGCCACCAAACACCGCCACCATCAGGAAGGTGATGAGCGCCATCTTTTCAACTTTGCGATAGCGAACCCAGCTGTAAATCAGCACCACAGCCGTTGCCACAATCAGCGCCAGCGTGCCGGCATAAATGTCGTACAGCTTATAAAAAGCGAAAAATACGATCAGCGGTAAAAAATCAAGAAACTGCTTCATTCTGCGATCCCAGTTACTGACGAATTAACATGTACAGGCGGAACAAATAGACCAGCAGCACGGCTGAAATCAGATTGCTCAGCGTATTGGCGACAACCGCTCCGACGTTTGGCGTTAACACCGCAAAATTCGGCGCAAACAGCAACAGCAGAGTCTTGGCCAGCAGCCAGCTGATAACGGCCGGGGCGACCAGTCGCATATTGGCCCATGCGAGCCTGATGCTGCTGCGCATGGCGGTGAAAATGCCCAGTTTGTCCTGCACAACCATTACTGGCGCGAATGAAAGCACGATAGCCAGCAGCACGCCCGGAACGACCACCAACATGATCCCCATCTGGACCAGCAGCGTGGTCAGGAAGATGAGGATAAACAGCTTTGGCAGCACCGGAGCACTGGCCCCGATTGCACGTAACGCGCTGACGCGTTGGCCGGCAGATACCAGTTGGATCATCAGCAACACGCCACCCGCCAGAATGGCGTTGCCAATCAGACCCGAGAAGGTAGATGCCGCAGATGCGCGCAGCAAGATTTGCTGTTGCTCAGGCGTCATATTCTGCACAAGGTCAAACAACCCTGCGCTGCCTGCAAGATGATCCCCCTGGCTCAGCGTGGCAATCTGTTCATCACTGGGTGAGAACGCATGACCCAGCACCACCGTAATAAAGGCGCACAACAACGCGATCAGTAAAAAGGTAATGAACTGATTGCGGAAAAAATTTCCCGTGTCACGGTAGACAGACTTCGCCGTGATAGACATGCACTCTCCTTGAGTATTGCAGGTGTTAATTAGCCGGCAATTGTACACCGGATAACACGCTGGTGGCAGCATCAAGGCTTGTATGGAAAAGCATATCTTTGTAAAGCGGCGGTAATCCATAGCGGGCGCGGGCGCGATTGCATGCCTCATTGACCTGCCCATCCTCTCCCGACATCGCGAAAGTGCGACACGGGCTGGGGCGATCCGCGTAAATGGAGCAGCGGGTGGATACCCCAGGTTCACCTTCCAGTGCCACACAGCGGCTCTGTTTTTGATTGGTGCCGCGCATACAGCGCAGAAAAGGGGTTAAGGGTTCAGTGAGATCGACCGGAACGGTGCCGCCGCCATCGCTGGCTTCAGCCCAGTAGAAAGAGACTCGAAAATACGCACAACAGGCTCCGCACGTCATGCACGGGTTATGATCACTCATGGCACACCTGCAAAAGTAGAACGCATCAAATCACATTGTGAGAGCGATAAATTATCCAGCCGCTACAGGAAGCGCAAGAGAGTGAAAACAGAAAATTTTGTAACCATGAAATGCCAAAAATTGACGCGGTAACAACTTATTGCTTTATGAGGCGTCACCAAAAATTAACCTAGATCAATGAATGTTAACTTACTGGTTTTAATGTGATCTGTGTTAGATCACTTATTACTCATTTGTGAGTATATTCTCCTCCGCAATTAAAACCACAACGATGGAGCGGATATGAAAAAATTAGCGGTGGCAGCCCTTATCTTAAGCAGTCTCTCTGGCGGCGCGTACGCGCATGAAGCAGGCGAATTCTTTATTCGTGCCGGTTCGGCAACGGTACGTCCAACGGAAGGGTCCGATAATGTACTGGGTATGGGCGGGTTTAACGTCAGCAATAACACCCAGTTAGGCCTGACGTTTACGTATATGGCAACGGATAACGTTGGCGTCGAGCTTTTAGCCGCCACGCCATTCCGTCACCGCGTCGGTTTAGGACCGACCGGGGACATTGCCACGGTGCACCATTTGCCACCAACGCTGATGGCGCAGTGGTACTTCGGCGATTCCAGCAGCAAGGTGCGCCCTTATATTGGTGCAGGCGTTAACTACACCACCTTCTTTGATGAGAAATTTAACGATACTGGTAAAGAGGCCGGGCTCTCCGATCTCAGCCTGAAAGACTCGTGGGGCATGGCGGGACAGGTTGGTCTGGATTATCTGATTAATCGTGACTGGCTGATCAACGCCTCTGTCTGGTATATGGACATTGATACGGACGTGCGCTTTAAAGCTGGCGGGCAGCAGCAAAGTATCAATACCCGTCTGGATCCGTGGGTATTTATGTTCTCAGCAGGCTATCGTTTCTGACAGAAGATATATCCCCTGTCAGCCGGTGATTGCTGTATGGTGGTTGTTCCACACACCTGTCTGGAGGGGATATCCCCAACATCAAATTTGAGTGTCCGGTTTGTGCAGGTAAACATTTTCAGTTCACGACGTTCAGCCCAGCACATAGCCTACCTCACGGTGCTATCTGTTCCGTTTGCGGAACACGTCTCACCATTCATTCATGCCTGCCGAAGCTCAGACGACGACGGTGGCCAAAGCCAGTAAACTAGAAAAGGCCTCTGAGAGGCCTTTTTCGATCGTGAAATCACTTCTGAATTAAATAACGAATGGTTGGTCCGTCCTGCTGGATATCCAGAACGGTATAGCCGTGATTTTTGGCATCAAGCGGAATGTTATTGATCGACTGGGGGCAATCGCTCACCACCTCCAGAATTTCACCTTTCTTTAGCTGCGGTAGCGCCTCAAGCGTGGCAACCGCCGGATACGGGCAGGGTTCACCGACCATATCCAGTCGATAATCGGGGACGATATCTTTCATGCGGCATTCTCCTGAGTTTCAGTTTTGGCGGTGGCGCGTCGGAAGAAGCGCTTCTCTTGTGCAACAACCAGTAAGAAGGCGATGAGCAGCAGGGCATAGGTCACCAGGAGCCCCCCGAGTGGACCAAAGGTTTTCAGCAGGTTGACCTTGTCCCAGTTTGTTGCCAGCACCGGAGAGACGTCATCCCAGTAGCAGGCCAGAAGGGTAGAGCCAATCACGTTACCCAGACCCACCCACCAGTAATGCACCTGGCCTTCCACAGCGCGATACATCCAGCCGGTTTCACACCCGCCCGCCAGCACAATGCCAAAGCCAAACAGCAGCCCGCCAATCACGGCATTTGGGCCCGCCCACATAATTTTTGGCTCCACGCCGAGCTGAACATAGCTGAAGATGCCAATTGCGCTCACGGCCATGCCGGCAATGATCGCCTTCGCCATCATGGTGCGTCCGGTGATCCACATATCGCGAAACGCGGAGGTAAAGCAGATCTGCGCGCGTTCAATCAGCAGACCAAAGCCGACGCCGAACAGCATGGCCAGACCGAGTTTGGGCTGATTCATTGCCGTGCAAATCGCCCAGGCAACCATAGCAAAAAAGACCAGCATACCGAGGCGGAAACGACGACGCGCCTGATCGGGTTTTTGCGTTAACGGAGAGGCAGCGCTAACTTTCGTCATTTTCACCGGAATGCGGAACAGCGGCAGCAGGGTGAATTTAGCACCGAAGTAGGAGCCGATGGCGGTGGCGACGGCAAAGAACCAGGCATGCAGCGAGAACTGCGGAATGCCGGTAAAGAACGCGGCCAGATTACAGCCCATCGCCAGACGAGCGCCAAACCCGGCAATGATGCCGCCGACCACGGCCTGCATAATGCGGATGCGGCTTTTCGGCATGCGCAACTTAACGTTGTTGGCCCACAGCGCGGCCGCAAAACAGCCGCCGAACATGCCAATGATCATCATTCCGTCGATGCGGGTCAGCGGTGTGCCCTCAAGATGGATCAGTTTGAAGTAGCCCCACTCTTCGGCATGGACGCCTGCCAGCTGTAATAGCTGCCCACCCCAGCGGGTAAACTCGCCCGTAACAGCCCAGAAGGTGCCGGTAATACCGAAATAATAGGTAGAGAGAATGCCTGCCGCGATAACGGCCGGAACAGGTGACCAGAACTTAACCAGGTAAGTCTGTTTGAAGGAATACCATGACATGAATAACCTCTGAACTCAGAAGGGTAACGCTAAAAAGAGCCCAGATCATACGCTTACGCGAAAGTTTGGAAAGTCATTCACACCGAAAATATCGACAGGATCAATTTTGACCTGCTTCTTTCAGGAAGAGAGGAGGGAAAACCGCCTGACGCCGGGGCCAGACGGTGTTAACGGTTACGCCTTGCGCGTGGCCGCTTTCATGGATGTGACGAATGCGTGTAATTCAGCCAGCAGCTGCTGTGGCTTATCCACGTTCTTCTCGATAATTTTCACGATAGCCGAACCCGAAATGGCCCCGGCGGCTTTCGCGTCAATCGCCGCAGTAACCTGATCCGGTGAGGAAATGCCAAAGCCCTGAAGCGGCGGTGCAGCATGGTATTCTGCAAGCTTCTCCACCAGATGATGCAGCGGCAGCGCGGCTTTGTTTTCCGCACCGGTGACGCCCGCACGGGAGAGCAGGTAGGTGTAACCTCGTCCGTAAGAGGCAATCTGGCGCAACAGATCGTCATCGGCATTCGGTGGACAGATGAAAATCGGCGCGACGTTGTGGCGCATTGCCGCCTGACGGAATGGCGCAGACTCTTCAACGGGCACGTCAGCCACCAGCACGGAGTCAACGCCCACGCGGGCGCACTCTGCGTAAAACGCATCAATGCCGCGGCTGAACACCAGGTTGGCGTACATCAGCAGGCCGATCGGAATGGTCGGGTGCTTCTGACGGATCGCCGCCAGCATTTCAAAGCACTGGCTCGGCGTCACGCCCGCGGCAAACGCGCGTAGCGTTGCGTTCTGAATGGTCGGGCCATCCGCCAGCGGATCGGAGAACGGAATACCGAGCTCCAGCGCGTCGGCACCGGCATCAATCAGGGTGTCGATAATCTTCAGCGACTGCTCCGGGCCGGGGTCGCCCAGCGTCACGAAGGGAACGAACGCGCCTTCCTGGCGGGCTTTCAGTTGTGCAAATGCGTTGTCGTAGCGTTCCATCAGATTTCCCCTCGTGCTTTCAGAATATCGTGAACGGTGAAGATATCTTTGTCACCGCGACCGGAAAGGTTTACCACCAGCAGCTGCTCTTTTTCCGGGTTTTCCTTCATCATTTTCAGCGCGTGCGCCAGCGCGTGGGAAGACTCCAGCGCCGGGATGATCCCTTCATTGCGGCACAGCGTTTTGAAGGCCTCCAGCGCTTCGTCATCGGTGATGGAGACATAATCCGCGCGGCCGGTGCTGTTCAGGAACGCGTGCTGCGGCCCTACGGACGGGAAATCCAGCCCGGCAGAGATCGAGTAAGACTCCTCAATCTGCCCTTCATCGGTCTGCATCATCGGGGCCTTCATGCCGAAGTAGATCCCCACGCGGCCATGCTTCAGCGGCGCACCATGCTCGCCCGTTTCAATGCCGTGGCCGGCAGGCTCAACGCCAATCAGCCCAACGCTGGTTTCGTCGATAAAATCGGCAAACATGCCGATGGCGTTAGATCCGCCGCCAACGCAGGCGATCACCGCATCCGGCAGGCGACCCTCTTTTTCGAGGATCTGCGCTTTAGTCTCTTCGCCGATCATGCGCTGGAATTCACGCACGATGGTCGGGAACGGGTGCGGGCCCGCGGCGGTACCGAGCATGTAGTGGGCGGTTTCGTAGCTGCCAGACCAGTCGCGCAGCGCTTCATTACAGGCATCTTTCAGCGTGGCAGAACCGCTGTGCACCGGGATCACTTCCGCCCCCATCAGACGCATACGGAACACGTTCGGCGACTGGCGCTCAACGTCCTTCGCCCCCATGTAAATGCGGCATTTCAGGCCGAGCAGGGCGCTGGCGAGCGCTGAGGCCACACCGTGCTGCCCCGCGCCGGTTTCGGCGATGATTTCGGTTTTACCCATCCGCTTCGCGAGCAGCGCCTGGCCCAGCACCTGGTTAGTTTTATGCGCGCCACCGTGCAGCAAATCTTCACGCTTAAGATACAGCGTAGTTTTAGTGCCTTCGGTCAGGTTGCGGCACTTTGTCAGCGCCGTCGGACGACCGGCGTAGTTTTTCAGCAGGTCAGTAAACTCCGCCTGAAACGCCGGATCTTTCTGTGCGCTCACGAACGCTTCTTCCAGCTGGCGCAGCGCGGGCATCAGGATTTGTGGGACATACATCCCACCGAACTCACCAAAATACGGGTTAAGTAATGTCGTCATCTTCTCTTCCTTAATATGCACGCAGAGTTTTAAATACCGATGCCAGCTTGCTGGCGTCTTTAATGCCCGGTTGGGACTCTACGCCTGAATTGAAATCGAGGCCGGCGCAGCCGGTTTTGGCCGCTTCCACACAGTTATCGGGGCTTAATCCCCCCGCCAGCAGGACATTGTCCAGCACTTCGCCACGCAGCAGTGACCAGTCGAAACGCTGCCCCGTGCCGCCCTGGTCGTTGTCGAGCACGTATTTATCAACATGCTTCAGGTTACGCGCGGGCAGGGTGGCGCCAACGCTTTGCGCTTTCCAGATCTGAACCTGAGGCGCCAGAGCATGTCGCAGAGCATCAATGTACGCCTGATCTTCATCGCCATGCAGCTGAACCGCGCTCAGGGATAACGCGTCCGCTTTAGCCGCAACGTCGTTAATATCCGCATCGCGGAACACGCCCACGTAGTTCAGTGGCGCAGCCGCCATCACCTTGCGCGCCTGTTCCTCATTAACGGCGCGAGGAGAGGACTCAACAAAGATCAGACCACCATAGATTGCGCCCGCTTCATATGCGGCCTGCGCATCCTGTTCACGGGTCAGGCCGCAGACTTTGTTCTCACCCAACAGCACGCGGCGCACGGCCGCATTAAGATCGTCGTGTTCCATCATCGCGGAGCCGATCAGGAAACCGTTGGCAAAGTGGCTGAGTTCGCGCACCTGAGCGTAGCTGTTTATCCCGGATTCGCTGATCACCGTGACGCCCGCGCCCAGACGCGGCGCAAGCTGGCGCGTACGGTTGAGGTCAATCGACAGGTCGCGCAGGTCGCGGTTGTTAATGCCGACCACTTTGGCTTCCAGCGCGATGGCGCGCTCCAGCTCCTCTTCGTTGCTCACTTCGGTCAGCACGCCCATATTCAGGCTGTGCGCGACGGCGGAGAGCTGGCGATACTGCTCGTCATCCAGCACGGAGAGCATCAGCAGGCAGGCATCGGCCTGGTAAAAGCGCGCCAGCCAGATCTGATACGGGTCGATAATAAAGTCTTTGCACAGAATCGGCTGCGGCGCGATGCCGCTGACTACGGGCAGAAAATCGAAGCTGCCCTGAAAATATTTCTCATCCGTCAGCACAGAAATGGCAGACGCATGATGCTTGTAGATATCGGCAATACGCGCCGGGTCGAAATCGTCACGGATCACGCCTTTGGACGGAGACGCTTTTTTACACTCCAGAATAAACGCGGTACGCGCGCCCTGGAGCGCATCATAAAAACGACGGCTGCTCGGAACGACGTCATTCTGAAAACTGGCGAGCGGCTGCTGTTGCTTGCGGGCTTCCACCCAGATGGCCTTATCGGCGACGATTTTCGCTAAAACGGTCTGCATTATTTACCCTCTTGCCGCAAGTGCGGTAACGCGATCGTAAGCTGCACCGGAGCGCAGTACGTCCAGAACTTTTTGGGCGTTGGCTTTTAGATCTTCCTCGCCATGTAAACGCATCAGCATGGCTACGTTGGCCGCCACGGCGGCCTCATGGGCGGCCTCACCTTTACCTTGTAATAAGCGCGTGAGAATGTCACGGTTTTCTTCCGGCGTGCCGCCCGCCAGGGCGTCCTGATGGTACGGGGTCAACCCGAAGTCAGCGGCCTCAAGCTGATAGTTCAGCACTTCGCCGTGATTCAGTTCCGCCACCAGCGTGGGCGCATGCAGGGAAACTTCATCCATCCCGCCGCTGTGTACCACGGCGGCGCGTTGGTAACCGAGGACGCGCAGCGTCTCCGCAATCGGCAGGACCAGCTCCGGGCTGTAAACGCCAATCAGCGCCAGCGGCGGATGCGCCGGGTTAATGAGTGGACCGAGCACGTTAAACAGCGTGCGGGTTTTAAGCTGCTGGCGAACCGGCATCGCGTGGCGGAAACCGGTGTGATACTTCGGCGCAAACAGGAAACAGACGCCAAGGTCATCCAGCGCTTCACGGGAACGCTCGGCGTTCATGTCCAGGTTGATACCGAAAGCCGCCAGCAGGTCGGACGATCCTGAACGGCTGGACACGCTGCGGTTGCCGTGTTTCGCCACTTTCAGACCGCATGCCGCGGCCACAAAGGCGCTGGCGGTGGAAATATTGATACTGTTACTGCCGTCGCCACCGGTCCCGACAATATCGGCAAACGGGTAGTCCGGGCGCGGGAACGGGGCGGCATTTTCCAGCAGCGCGGTTGCCGCGCCGGCGATCTCCTGCGGGCTTTCCCCGCGCACTTTCATGCTCACCAGCGCAGCGGCCAGCTGCTCAGGCTTCAGCTCGCCGCGCACGACGGCGGAGAACAGCTGGTGGCTCTCCTGCTGGCTCAGGGTCTGGGCCTGATAGAGTTTTTCCAGAATCGGTTGCAGGGTGTTGGTCTGCTCCAGCTTTTGCAGCGCCCAGTCGAGCGTTTGCTCCAGCAGGCGCGCGCCGTTGGACGTCAGGATAGATTCCGGGTGGAACTGCATCCCGCAGACGCGATCCGCATCATGACGCACCGCCATCACCATCCCTTCAAACGAGGCGTTAATGGTCAGCCCGGCCGGAATGTTGCTGCCAACCAGCGAGTGGTAACGCGCTACCGGAAGCGGGTTCGGCAGCCCGGCAAACATCGCCTGACCGTCATGTTCAATGCTTGACGCTTTACCATGCAGGATCTCCCCCGCCTGACCCACGTAACCGCCGTAGGCTTCGACAATCGCCTGATGGCCAAGGCAGATGCCGATAATCGGCAGCTTGCCGCGCATACGGGTCAACAGCTCAGGCATACAGCCTGCTTCGCTCGGTGCGCCTGGGCCCGGGGAGAGCATCAGCACCGGGTTTTGCATGGTCGCCAGACGGTCAATCAGCGTCTGGGCCGGAACGTGGTTGCGATAGATAACGACATTGTGACCATTCGCACGCAGCTGATCTGCCAGGTTGTAGGTAAAGGAGTCGATATTATCGAGCAGCAGAATGTCAGCCATCAGAAAATCTCCTGTGCATGGTGTGCGGTAGCAATGGCGCGCAGTACCGCGCGCGCTTTACTGCGGGTTTCGTCGGCTTCCGACTGCGGAACAGAATCCAGCACAATTCCGGCCCCGGCCTGGACGGTGGCAATGCCGTCCTCAACGTAGGCAGAGCGGATCACGATGCAGGTATCGAGGTCACCGTGAGCGGTGAAATAGCCCACGGCACCACCGTAGCTGCCGCGACGGCGGCCTTCAGCTTCGGCAATCAGCTGCATGGCGCGGACTTTCGGCGCGCCGCTCAACGTGCCCATGTTCATGCAGGCGCGGTAGGCGTGCAGGACGTCGAGGTCGTGGCGCAGCTCACCCACCACGCGGGAGACCAGGTGCATGACGAAGGAGTAGCGGTCGACTTTGGTCAGGTCCGCCACGTAGCGGCTGCCAGGCGTGCAAATGCGTGCCAGATCGTTACGCGCCAGGTCAACCAGCATCAGGTGTTCGGAGAGCTCTTTATGGTCGGTACGCATTTCCAGTTCAATGCGGCTGTCGAGATCGCGGTCCAGGGAGCCATCGGCACGACGGCCGCGTGGGCGGGTTCCCGCTATCGGGTAGATCTCAATCTGGCGGCTGGTGGCGTCGTACTTGAGGGAGCTTTCCGGCGACGCGCCAAACAGGGTGAAATCATTGTCCTGCATAAAGAACATGTAAGGGCTTGGGTTGCTCTTTTTAAGCACATCGTAAGCCGCCAGCGGCGACGGGCAGGGCAGTGAGAAGCGACGGGACGGCACCACCTGGAATATCTCCCCGGCACGAATCGCTATTTGCATCTGACGCACCACCGCGCCGTACTGATCGTCGGTCTGACTCACCTCGCAGGTCATCTTTTCAACACGCTGCACCGGGAGCGCGGGCGGTGCTTCCGACATCTGCTGTTGCAGTTGGGCGATGCGCTGCGCGAGGCGATTTTTCTCAGACGCAGACGGCGTGAACAGGCTGGCCTGGATGCGGGTGTATTTTTTCTGATGGTCGATCACCAGCAGGGTTTCGGCCAGGTAGAAGCAGTAGTCCGGGCAGCGGTTACCCTGCTCGGTTTGGGGTAAATCTTCAAAGCCAGCAACCAGGTCGTAAGCAAACAGCCCGCCAAAGAACATTGCTTCGCGCTCATCTTCCGGTACGGCCACCAGATTTTGCAGCAGACGGAAGGCGTCAAAAACGGAGAGCGAGCAGAGGCGGGCATCTTCATCCAGCAACTGGCTTACCGGCGGGAAATGCAGAATTCTCAGGTCCGGATGACGCTCATTTTCAATGCCTGAAGGCAGAGCCGCATCCAGCAGCGGCAGCAGCGACGCGCCATTCTCAGATAACGCCTTAATGGTGACGGTGTCACCCGACGCGGTAATGCGCAGCGCGCTGTCAACCAGCAGCAGGCTTTTAAGATCGTCCTTGCTGTCGATATCAGCAGATTCCAGCAGCAGCGTCGCAGGTCGTGCACCGCACACCTGATGAAACAGCGCGGTAGGGTTATGGCGATAGGCCGCCTCGCAGGTCAGCAGTTCGAGGTGGGGTTTGGCTGTTTGCATGTTGTTGTTCTCATATTCTGTTCAAAAAAAAGCCCGCTGGGTAGCGGGCTGGGTATCTGTTTGCTTATCGCAGACGCGTGACACTGCCCGAAGATCAGGAAGTACGCCACCAACCGTGCAGAGCGAAATGTGCTGTCATTTTCAGATACCTTTCTCGTGTGAACTTGCGTACTAGTTAACTAGTTCGATGGCGTGTTGTCAACCCCTGATTTCAGTATTTCACGGTTAGTCGGTATCATAGGGGCTTCGGATGTCTCCAACCTGTTATGGGAAGTGCTTTGAGCGATACCACCTACGCCGTAATTTATGATTTACACAGCCATACGCAGGCTTCAGATGGCCTGCTGACACCCGAAGCTCTGGTCCATCGCGCCGTTGAAATGCGTGTCGGCACGCTGGCAATAACCGATCACGATACCACTGACGGCATTCCCGCCGCGCGCGCCGAGATTGTCCGCAGCGGACTGGCGCTGGATCTGGTGGCCGGGGTTGAGATCTCGACGGTCTGGGAAAACCACGAAATTCATATCGTTGGCCTGAACATCGATACAGAACATCCGGCCATGCGTGCTTTTTTGCAAGAACAAAAAACACGCCGCAATCAACGCGCGGAGATGATTGGCGAACGTCTGGAAAAAGCGCATATTCCCGGTGCGCTGGAAGGCGCGCGAAAGCTGGCGAACGGTGGGGCGGTGACGCGCGGCCATTTCGCCCGTTTTCTGGTGGACGCTGGTAAGGCGACGACCATGGCGAATGTCTTTAAAAAGTATCTGGCGCGCGGGAAAACCGGATACGTTCCCCCACAGTGGTGTACAATAAAACAAGCTATTGATGTGATTCATCATTCTGGCGGTAAGGCCGTGCTGGCCCATCCGGGGCGGTATAATCTTTCTGCTAAATGGCTGAAAAGACTGCTGGCACACTTTGCCGAATGCGGCGGTGAGGCGATGGAAGTTGCCCAGTGTCAGCAGGCACCCAATGAACGTTCGCAGCTCGCGACCTACGCCCGTCAGTTTGGCCTGCTTGGCTCACAGGGTTCAGATTTCCATCAGCCCTGCGCGTGGATTGAACTGGGGCGCAAGCTCTGGTTACCCGCGGGCGTTGAGCCTGTCTGGCAGCTCTGGGAACAGCCACAGCAAATTGAAGAGAGGGAAGTATGAGTCAGTTTTTCTATATCCATCCGGATAACCCCCAGCCACGTCTGATTAATCAGGCCGTGGAGATCGTCCGCAAAGGCGGCGTTATTGTCTACCCAACCGATTCTGGCTACGCGCTGGGCTGTAAAATTGAGGACAAAGGGGCGATGGAGCGCATCTGTCGCATCCGCCAGCTGCCGGACGGCCACAACTTTACCCTGATGTGTCGCGATCTCTCTGAACTGTCGACCTACGCTTATGTTGATAACGTGGCCTTTCGCCTGATTAAGAACAACACGCCCGGTAACTACACCTTCATTCTGAAAGGGACAAAAGAGGTGCCGCGTCGTCTGTTGCAGGAAAAACGTAAAACCATCGGCATGCGCGTGCCGTCGAACCCGATTGCCCAGGCGCTGCTGGAAACCCTCGGCGAGCCGATGCTCTCCACATCGCTGATGCTGCCGGGCAGTGAGTTTACAGAGTCCGACCCGGAAGAGATCAAAGATCGTCTGGAGAAGGTGGTGGAGCTGATTATCCATGGCGGCTATCTTGGCCAGCAGCCGACCACCGTGGTGGATCTCACCGAAGACGCGCCAGAAGTCATTCGTGAAGGCGTGGGCGATGTTAAGCCTTTCTTGTAAGGGTGTAAGCAGATATACTACGCGGCCATCAAAGCAGGGCGCCGCCCTGTTTTTGACCTGATTCGACGCCTGTGAAGGCGACACCTGAGGAAGCTCAATGAGCGAGAAGTTACAGAAAGTGCTGGCGCGTGCCGGCCACGGTTCGCGCCGTGAAATCGAAGCCATTATTGAAGCAGGTCGCGTGAGTGTGGACGGTAAAATCGCCACGCTCGGTGACCGCGTTGAAATCGTACCGGGGCTGAAGATCCGCATTGACGGCCATCTTATCTCCGTGAAAGAGTCTGCTGAACAGATCTGCCGCGTGCTGGCTTACTATAAGCCGGAAGGCGAACTATGTACCCGCAACGATCCGGAAGGCCGCCCGACGGTGTTTGACCGTCTGCCAAAACTGCGTGGCGCCCGCTGGATTGCCGTAGGGCGTCTGGACGTGAACACCTGCGGCCTGCTGCTGTTCACCACCGATGGTGAACTGGCAAACCGTCTGATGCACCCGAGTCGTGAAGTGGAACGTGAATACGCCGTTCGTGTTTTCGGCCAGGTTGATGAAAACAAACTGCGCGACCTGTCGCGTGGTGTTCAGCTGGAGGACGGCCCAGCGGCGTTCAAAACCATCAAGTTTACCGGTGGTGAAGGCATTAACCAGTGGTACAACGTTACCCTGACAGAGGGACGTAACCGCGAGGTGCGTCGTCTGTGGGAAGCAGTCGGTGTCCAGGTAAGTCGCTTGATTCGCGTCCGCTATGGCGACATTCTGCTGCCGAAAGGCCTGCCACGTGGCGGCTATACCGAGCTGGATCTGACGCAAACCAACTACCTGCGCGATCTGGTTGGCCTGACGCCAGAAACCACGTCGAAAGTAGCGGTAGAGAAAGATCGTCGTCGCATGAAGGCGAATCAGATCCGCCGTGCGGTGAAGCGTCACAGCCAGGTCAGCAGCAATCGCCGCTCTGGCAGCCGTAATAACAACGGTTAATTGAAAAGCCCGGTGAATACACCGGGCTTTTTTTCTTCAGTAATCAATCCCAATTTGCGCTTTGATTCCCGCATCGAACGCATGCTTAACCGGACGCAGCTCGCTGACGGTATCGGCCAGCTCCAGAATATCCCGATGACACCCGCGCCCCGTGACAATAACCGTCTGATGCGCTGGGCGGTTTTTCAGGGCAGCCAGCACGGCCTCCAGCGACAGATAGTCGTAGGCGACCATATAGGTGATCTCATCCAGCAACACCATGTTCAACGACGGGTCAGAGAGCATCCTTTTAGCATGCTCCCAGGCGGCGAGGCAGGCTGCGGTATCGGTTTCCCGGTTCTGGGTATCCCAGGTAAAACCGGTCGCCATCACCTGAAACTCAACGCCATGCGGCTCGAGCAGATTACGCTCGCCGTTGGGCCATTCACCCTTGATAAACTGGATCACGCCCACTTTCTGCCCGTGCCCGACTGCGCGGGTGGCGGTACCAAATGCGGCGGTGGTTTTGCCTTTACCGTTGCCGGTAAACACAATGAGGATCCCGCGCTCGTCCTGAGCGGCCGCCACGCGTGCATCAACCTGTTCTTTCAGACGCTGCTGGCGCTGCTGATGCCGATCTTCACTCATTGCGATATCCCCGGTTTGCGGCCTGGCTGGGCATCGAATGTCATTCCGGTTTTACGACGGCTGTCGTCACCCATCAGCCACAGGTAAAGAGGCATAATATCGGCCGGGGTTTTAAGCTTTTGCGGATCTTCTGTCGGGAAGGCGCTGGCACGCATTTTGGTGCGCGTACCGCCCGGGTTAATACAGTTAACCCGCAGGTGGCGGCTTTGGTACTCTTCGGCCAGCACCTGCATCATTCCTTCGGTGGCAAATTTTGAGACGGCGTAAGCCCCCCAGTTCGCACGCCCCTGACGCCCCACGCTGGAGGAGGTAAAGACCAGCGAGCCGGAATCGGAGTTGAGTAATAAAGGAAGCAAGGCCTGGGTCAGGAAGAACGTCCCGTTGACGTTAACCTGCATCACCTGCTGCCAAATCTCCGGATCCTGTTCATCCATCGGGCGCACTTCGCCCAGTAACCCCGCGTTGTGCAGTACGCCATCCAGACGCGGATAATGCGTGCTGATACGCTGGGCAAGGGCCTGACATGACGCTGGCGTACAGGTCAACAGATCGAGCGTATACCAGGGCGTGGGGGTACCGCCGGCGTTTTCGATTTCACGGGCGACGGCCTTGAGCTTTTCTTCATTACGTCCCAGCAGAATAAGGCTCGCACCGTATTCAGAATAGGTCAGCGCCGCTTCGCGACCAATCCCATCGCTGGCACCGGTAACCAGAATGATGCGGTTCTGTAGAAGGTTTTTTTGTGGCTGATAATGCACGGTTGCTCCTCAGGCGCATTGGGCGTGACTTGCACCTTTATTTATGACTTTTCGGCTTTATGCCCGAAACAGCGTCAGAATTCAATCAGTCTACAGGACAGATCGCTGGGAAATTAACAATTTGCAAAGATTTAAACCAGAAACGGGGGATTCCTGAAGCCGCCTCGCAGAGGTAATGTCCAGAGCGAGACGCCTGCGCAGGGCTGTTGTACACTGGCGTGAAAGATTCGTGGTTAAATCAAGGTGGAACGCGTGGAATTACTTTCTCAGTATGGGTTGTTTTTGGCCAAAATCGCGACGGTGGTTATAGCTGTCGCGGTGATTGCCGTCCTGATTGTCAACCTGACGCAGCGTAAGCGTCAGCGTGGTGAGTTACGCATTACCCGCCTGAGCGAACAGTATAAAGAGATGCAGGAGGAGATGTCTCTGGCGCTGCTTGACGATCATCAACAGAAGCTGTGGCTAAAAGCCCAGAAGAAAAAACATAAGCAGGACGCCAAAGCTGCGAAGGCGAAAGCTAAACTCGCCACGCCACAGGCTGACGCAAAACCGCGCGTCTATGTGCTCGATTTTAAAGGTAGCATGGATGCGCATGAAGTCTCCTCACTGCGTGAAGAAGTGACGGCGGTGCTGGCCGTGGCGACAGTCCAGGATCAGGTGGTGGTACGCCTTGAAAGCCCGGGTGGCGTAGTGCATGGGTATGGACTGGCGGCTTCGCAGTTACAACGTCTGCGGGATAAACAGATCCCGCTCACCGTGGCGGTAGATAAGGTCGCGGCGAGTGGCGGCTATATGATGGCGTGCGTGGCGGATAAAATCGTCGCGGCACCGTTCTCCATTATCGGCTCGATTGGGGTAGTCGCGCAGATCCCTAACTTCAATCGTTTCCTGAAAAATAAAGAGATCGACATTGAACTGCATACGGCGGGCCAGTACAAACGTACGCTGACGCTGCTCGGCGAAAATACCGAAGAGGGACGGCAGAAATTCCGGGAAGATCTGAACGAAACCCACCATCTGTTCAAAGATTTCGTGCACCGCATGCGCCCAACGCTGGACATTGAGCAGGTGGCTACGGGCGAACACTGGTACGGCACGCAGGCGCAGGAGAAAGGGCTGGTGGATGAAGTGGGTACCAGCGACGACCTCCTGCTCAACCTGATGGAAGGCCGTGAGCTGGTGGGGGTGCGCTTCACCCGACGTAAGCGCCTGCTCGACCGTTTTACCAATAGCGCGGCAGAAAGCGCGGATCGCCTGCTGCTACGCTGGTTGCAGCGCGGACAAAAGCCGCTGCTGTAAAGAAAAACGCGAGGCAGATGCCTCGCGTTTTCGTTTTAATCGACCAGGTGGTACTTCTCTGAGAGGGTATGCGCCAGGTATTTAAACATGTTAAATACGGCGGTGCTTTTTGGGGTGGGTAATCCTTGTTCATCAAGGAAGTATTCACCGCTGAACACCAGCACGCCATTACGTTGTTCCACGCCAGTCGCTTCAATCCCCGCCAGGGTGTCTTCATGGTCGCGAATGAGTTTGTTTGCTTCGATAAGCAGTGAAGCTCGGTCAATGGGTTGGGTCGTATTCTGCATATTCCACTCCTTAAACAGTGACAATAGTCTACGCCTGGGTCGCTTCGGGGGCAAATTTTCCCTGTTATCCGAGGGGATAAGGAACAGGGGCTGGCTGGCGGGATTTGCTTTTGCATGCTAATAAAGTTGCGTAACGAATTTTATCAGGTACAGTGTGCGCTTTCGTCATTCTGGCAACAGAATTGCTTGACATTCGACCGGGAATTCGTCACGAATGAACTTTGATGTGAGAAAAATACCCGAAAACTCAATGACCTGGATGTCGCCATTCTGACGTTCGGTAACACATAGGGGTTGATATCCCCTGACGACGTCGCAATATCAATGGCTCGTCGTCAGCGGAAGGGAAATCAACGTGCGGCGTATTCCTGGAAGAATTAAATTAGGTAAAGGTGAATATGGGTAAAGCTCTCGTCATCGTTGAGTCCCCGGCAAAAGCCAAAACGATCAATAAATATCTGGGCAATGACTACGTGGTTAAGTCCAGCGTTGGTCACATTCGCGACTTGCCGACCAGTGGCTCAGCCAGCAAAAAGAGCGCAGACTCTACCTCCACCAAAGGGGCTAAAAAGCCTAAAAAGGATGAACGTAGCGCGCTTGTCAACCGCATGGGTGTTAACCCATGGCACAACTGGGATGCACATTACGAAGTGCTGCCAGGCAAAGAAAAAGTCGTTAACGAGCTGAAACAGCTTGCTGAAAAAGCAGACCACATTTATCTCGCAACCGACCTTGACCGCGAAGGGGAGGCCATCGCATGGCACCTGCGGGAAGTGATCGGGGGTGATGACAAACGCTACAGCCGTGTAGTGTTCAACGAAATTACAAAGAATGCGATTCGTCAGGCGTTTGAAAAGCCGGGTGAACTGAATATCGACCGTGTAAACGCTCAGCAGGCGCGTCGCTTTATGGACCGCGTTGTTGGCTACATGGTCTCGCCGTTGCTGTGGAAAAAGGTCGCTCGCGGCCTGTCTGCGGGGCGTGTGCAGTCTGTTGCTGTTCGTCTTGTTGTTGAGCGTGAACGCGAGATCAAAGCGTTCGTCCCGGAAGAGTTCTGGGAAGTGGATGCGAATGTCACCACGCCGGGCGGCGATGCGCTGCCGTTGCAGGTGAGCCACCACAACGACAAACCGTTCCGTCCTGAAAATCGCGATCAGACCATGGCCGCCGTGGCGCTGCTGGAAAAAGCGCGTTATCAGGTTCTGGATCGTGAAGACAAACCGACCAGCAGCAAGCCTGGCGCACCGTTTATCACGTCAACGCTTCAGCAGGCGGCGAGTACGCGTCTGGGTTACGGCGTGAAGAAAACCATGATGATGGCCCAGCGTTTGTATGAAGCGGGTTACATCACCTACATGCGTACTGACTCCACCAACCTGAGCCAGGATGCTGTCAACATGGTGCGCGGCTATATCGAGGACAACTTCGGTAAGAAATACCTGCCGGACAGTCCTAATCAGTACGCCAGCAAAGAGAATTCTCAGGAAGCGCACGAAGCGATTCGACCTTCTGACGTTTCCGTTCTGGCAGAATCGCTGAAAGATATGGAAGCGGACGCCCAGAAGCTGTATCAGCTGATCTGGCGCCAGTTCGTAGCCTGCCAGATGACGCCAGCGAAATACGACTCCACCACGCTGACCGTCGGCGCGGGTGATTTCCGCCTGAAAGCGCGCGGCCGTATTCTGCGCTTCGACGGCTGGACAAAAGTGATGCCTGCGCTGCGTAAAGGTGATGAAGACAGAACGCTGCCTTCAGTCAACAAAGGTGACGAGCTGTCGCTGGTTGATCTGGTCCCGGCTCAGCACTTCACCAAGCCACCTGCGCGCTTTAGCGAAGCATCGCTGGTGAAAGAGCTGGAAAAACGCGGCATCGGTCGCCCGTCCACCTATGCGTCAATCATTTCGACCATTCAGGATCGTGGATACGTTCGCGTTGAGAACCGTCGTTTCTATGCTGAAAAAATGGGGGAGATTGTCACTGACCGTCTGGAAGCGAACTTCCGCGAGTTGATGAACTATGATTTCACCGCGCAGATGGAAGACAGCCTCGATGAGGTTGCCAGCCATAAGGCAGAGTGGAAGAAAGTTCTCGACAGCTTCTTCAGCGATTTTACCAATCAGCTTGAGAAAGCCGAGAAAGATCCTGAAGAGGGCGGCATGCTGCCTAACCAGATGGTACTGACCAGCATCGACTGCCCAACCTGTGGCCGTAAAATGGGGATCCGTACCGCGACCACGGGCGTGTTCCTCGGTTGCTCTGGTTATGCGCTGTCACCGAAAGAGCGTTGCAAAACCACCATCAACCTCGTGCCGGAGAACGAAGTTCTCAACGTGCTGGAAGGGGACGATGCGGAGACTAACGCACTGCGCGCCAAACGCCGCTGTAAGAAATGCGGCACGGCGATGGACAGCTACCTGATCGATCCAAAACGCAAACTGCACGTTTGTGGCAATAACCCGACCTGCGATGGTTATGAGATCGAAGAAGGTGAGTTCCGCATTAAGGGCTATGACGGTCCGATCGTTGAGTGTGAGAAATGTGGTTCCGAAATGCACCTGAAAATGGGACGCTTCGGTAAGTACATGGCATGCACCAACGACGACTGTAAAAACACGCGTAAGATCCTGCGTAACGGTGAAGTGGCGCCGCCGAAGGAAGATCCGGTTCCGCTTCCTGAGCTGCCGTGCGAGAAGTCTGACGCGTATTTCGTGCTGCGTGACGGTGCTGCCGGGGTATTCCTCGCGGCCAACACCTTCCCGAAATCGCGCGAAACTCGTGCGCCGCTGGTAGAAGAGCTGTACCGCTTCCGCGACCGTCTGCCGGAGAAACTGCGTTACCTGGCCGATGCGCCACAGCAGGATCCGGAAGGCAACAAAACCGTGGTGCGCTTCAGCCGTAAAACGAAGCAGCAGTACGTGGCGGCAGAGAAAGAGGGCAAAGCGACCGGATGGTCAGCCTTCTTTGTCGACGGGAAATGGGTTGAAGGCAAGAAATAATCTTTCCTTACCGTAACTTACCTGTGAAAGGGCCGGACTTCCGGCCCTTTTTTATTACGTAGTTATTATTTTTTGTTCCGTACTATACAGCCTGACTATAAATGATATAGTGGTTATAGTTAACCCGTTTCTTATTATCAAATCGTCTTAAGCGATTGACGCATGCGCTAAATCGGATGGTCTGGCATGAAATTACAGCAGCTTCGCTATATCGTTGAGGTCGTCAATCATAACCTCAATGTCTCTTCCACCGCAGAAGGTCTTTATACCTCTCAGCCCGGCATCAGCAAGCAGGTGCGTATGCTGGAGGATGAGTTAGGTATTCAGATATTTGCCCGCAGCGGTAAGCACCTGACGCAGGTCACGCCGGCTGGACAGGAAATCATACGCATCGCACGGGAAGTGCTCTCCAAAGTCGACGCCATTAAATCCGTCGCCGGGGAACATACCTGGCCCGATAAAGGTTCTCTGTATATTGCCACCACGCATACACAGGCGCGTTATGCGCTTCCCGGGGTGATCAAAGGTTTTATCGAACGCTATCCCCGCGTTTCCCTGCATATGCATCAGGGCTCACCGACGCAAATCGCAGAGGCCGTGTCTAAAGGTAATGCAGACTTCGCTATCGCGACGGAAGCGCTCCATCTGTACGATGATCTGGTCATGCTCCCGTGCTACCACTGGAACCGCTCTATTGTTGTGACCCCGGATCACCCGCTGGCGGGGAAGGGTGAAGTGACAATCGAAGAACTGGCGCAATACCCGCTGGTGACCTATACGTTCGGCTTTACGGGCCGGTCTGAACTGGACACCGCGTTTAACCGCGCCGGATTAACGCCACGGATTGTCTTTACGGCGACGGATGCGGACGTCATAAAAACGTATGTGCGTCTGGGCCTGGGCGTTGGGGTTATTGCCAGCATGGCGGTGGATCCTGTCTCAGACCCGGATCTGGTGCGTCTGGATGCGCATGATATTTTCAGCCACAGCACCACCAAGATAGGTTTTCGTCGCAGCACGTTCCTGCGCAGCTATATGTATGATTTTATTCAACGCTTCGCGCCACATTTAACGCGCGACGTGGTGGATACAGCTGTAGCGTTACGCTCCAATGAAGACATCGAAGAGATGTTTAAAGACATTAAACTTCCCGCCAAATAATCACACCCGGTATCTTTCTGGTACGGAAAGATACCGTCATTACCCTTTAAACCTTAATTAGAATTATCATCATCTACGTCCACTGTCATATATCGTCATAACCCATTAAATGACTATGGTTTTACTGTCGCAAATTTGCGACAAAAGTAGAAACTAATTTACAGGTGTGCAAATTATTCTTTTCAATTATTTATTTCGGGTCAAAAGATTGAATTTTCCCAGGCCCAGATACGTAAATTCACTGGCTTTTCGGCTAAAGTTTCTTTAGGATTTATCTCATCAGATGATTACTTGTGCCAATTGTTTGGTCTCTAAATGATAAGCGATGTCGATTGTATGAGGTTAGCAATGCCGTCAGGAAGTGAAGAACCGCAAAGGGATCCCGCGCTTAAGCGTAAAGCCTGGCTGGCGGTCTTTCTTGGCTCTGCCCTGTTCTGGGTGGTGGTTGCTCTTCTTGTCTGGAATTACTGGGGTTGATTATGGTCATGACGGTGCGTACAGAAGCGAGAAAAGAGATGTGTCAGCTTCGTGACAATGTTCACAAAGCCCGTAAGGCGCCAGCAACCAGCGTACCAGCTTCCTGGAAACTGACGCCACAACAGCAGGCCTTTATTGATGTGTTCGCGGAAGACGAACCCAAAAAACAATAATTTTGATTTTTGCGTAATGATGCAAATAGTCTGAATAAAGACTGTGCACTTTTGTACTCCTTAATAAATACACATCAGCAATATAGAACGAGGGCAGACCTCGCAACCTTAAATAATTAAAGTCTGGTGTCCCTATGATGAATAACATGACAACCGTAAAATACTGGTCATGGCTCGGCGTATTCTCAGCGTCGATCCTCTTCTGGTGTCAGCTCCTCTGGCTGGCCTTGCACTAAATCGTAAAACCTCGCCACGGCGGGGTTTTTTGTTTTATCCCTCGCGTTGGAC
Source organism: Enterobacter cloacae complex sp. IR5450 (assembly GCF_049238665.1). Classification (NCBI taxonomy): domain Bacteria; kingdom Pseudomonadati; phylum Pseudomonadota; class Gammaproteobacteria; order Enterobacterales; family Enterobacteriaceae; genus Enterobacter; species Enterobacter cloacae complex sp. IR5450. The sequence goes on along the minus strand of NZ_JBMKIC010000009.1, from coordinate 49,461 downwards.
CATTCCTAAATTTATCAATTTGGGTTGTTATCAAAACGTTACGACATCTTTGTGTTATCTTTAATTACAGCCCTGATGATTGTCAGGACATCCCTGTTTTTAAGGAGGAGCTTATGTCGTTAACCCTACGCGAAGCCAGTAAGGACACATTACAGGCGGAAAATAAAACCTGGCGCTACTACAGCTTACCGCTGGCTGCCAGAACGCTTGGGGACATTTCGCGGTTACCCAAGTCGTTGAAAGTCTTACTGGAAAACCTCTTGCGCTGGCAGGATGGCGACTCGGTTACCGAGGAGGACATCCAGGCTCTGGCAGGGTGGCTGAAAAATGCTCATGCAGACAGAGAAATTGCCTATCGCCCGGCCAGGGTGCTGATGCAGGATTTCACCGGCGTACCAGCGGTTGTGGATTTGGCTGCCATGCGTGAAGCCGTTAAGCGTCTCGGGGGCGATACTGCTAAGGTTAACCCCCTGTCCCCGGTAGACCTCGTCATTGACCACTCCGTCACCGTCGATCACTTTGGTGACGACGATGCTTTCGGCGAAAACGTCCGTCTGGAGATGGAACGTAACCATGAACGCTACGTATTTCTGAAATGGGGTCAGCAGGCGTTCAGCCGCTTCAGCGTTGTTCCACCGGGCACCGGCATTTGTCACCAGGTCAACCTGGAATATCTCGGCAAAGCCGTCTGGAGTGAATTGCAGGATAAAGAGTGGGTGGCTTACCCGGATACGCTGGTGGGCACCGATTCACACACAACCATGATTAACGGCCTTGGCGTTCTGGGTTGGGGCGTCGGTGGTATTGAAGCGGAAGCGGCCATGCTCGGCCAGCCGGTATCAATGCTCATTCCCGATGTGGTGGGCTTTAAGCTGACCGGTAAATTGTCCGAAGGCATCACCGCCACGGATCTGGTTCTGACGGTTACCCAGATGCTGCGTAAGCATGGTGTGGTGGGTAAATTCGTTGAATTTTATGGCGATGGTCTGGATTCCTTGCCGCTGGCGGACCGGGCCACCATCGCCAACATGGCGCCGGAATATGGCGCGACCTGCGGCTTTTTCCCGATTGATAGCGTTACGCTGGAGTATATGCGCCTCAGTGGTCGCAGCGAGGAGCAGGTGGCCCTCGTTGAGGCCTATACTAAAGCGCAGGGCATGTGGCGTAACCCGGGTGACGAGCCGGTATTTACCAGTACGCTGGAACTGGATATGGGCACCGTTGAAGCAAGCCTCGCAGGGCCAAAACGTCCGCAGGACCGCGTCGCCCTGAGCAACGTTCCCAAAGCCTTTGCCGCCAGCAATGAGCTGGAGGTTAACGCCGCGCAAAAAGATCACCGTCCGGTGGACTATGTTCTGAACGGGCATCAGTATCAGCTTCCTGACGGCGCCGTGGTGATCGCCGCTATCACTTCCTGTACCAACACGTCCAACCCGAGTGTGTTAATGGCTGCCGGGCTGTTGGCAAAAAAAGCGGTAGAACTGGGGCTCAAGCCACAGCCGTGGGTTAAAGCCTCTCTGGCGCCTGGTTCGAAAGTGGTTTCCGATTATCTGGCGCAGGCCAGACTCACGCCTTACCTCGACGAGCTGGGCTTCAACCTGGTGGGCTACGGCTGTACGACCTGTATCGGTAACTCTGGTCCACTGCCTGAGCCTATTGAAGTGGCGATCAGGCAGGGTGATTTGACCGTTGGCGCGGTACTTTCCGGTAACCGAAACTTTGAAGGGCGTATTCATCCGCTGGTGAAAACCAACTGGCTGGCCTCGCCGCCGCTGGTTGTAGCTTATGCGCTGGCCGGAAACATGAACATTAATCTGGCGACCGATCCGATTGGTCACGATCGCAAAAATGAACCGGTCTATCTGAAAGACATCTGGCCATCATCGCGTGAAATTGCGCGCGCGGTAGAGAAAGTTTCCACCGAGATGTTCCGCAAAGAGTATGCGGAAGTGTTCGAAGGCACAGCGGAATGGAAAGCGATCGACGTGGTGGGTTCCGATACCTATGACTGGCAGGATGATTCCACCTATATTCGCCTGTCGCCATTCTTCGACGAAATGCTGGCGGAGCCTGCACCGCTGAAAGATATTCACGGCGCGCGGATCCTGGCGATGCTGGGCGATTCCGTCACCACCGACCATATCTCTCCGGCTGGGAGCATCAAGGCGGACAGTCCGGCAGGTCGGTATCTGCAAAGCCGTGGCGTGGAACGTCGCGATTTCAACTCCTACGGTTCGCGCCGTGGTAACCACGAAGTGATGATGCGCGGGACCTTTGCCAACATCCGCATTCGCAATGAAATGGTTCCGGGCGTGGAAGGGGGCATGACGCGCCACCTGCCGGATACAGAGGTCATTTCAATTTATGACGCAGCCATGAAGTATCAGCAGGAGGGGACGCCGCTGGCCGTTATTGCCGGTAAAGAGTACGGCTCCGGTTCCAGTCGCGACTGGGCGGCAAAAGGTCCGCGTCTGCTCGGGGTTCGCGTGGTGATTGCCGAATCCTTTGAACGTATCCACCGCTCAAACCTGATCGGCATGGGGATCTTGCCGCTGGAGTTCCCGCAGGGCGTGACGCGTAAAACGCTGGGTCTGACCGGGGAAGAGCAGATTGATATCAGCGGTCTGCAAAATCTGCAACCGGGTAAAACCGTTCCGGTGAAATTAACGCGCGCAGATGGTACGACAGAAGTGCTGGATTGCCGGTGTCGTATTGATACGGCAACAGAGCTGACCTATTACCAGAACGACGGCATTTTACATTATGTAATTCGTAAGATGCTGGACTGATAAAATCGCCCGGCACATGTGCCGGGCGTTTTGCGTTTACTCGCTCAGCAGATGCCCCATTTTGGCGGCTTTAGTATCGAGGTAGTGCGCGTTTTTCGGGTTGCGGCCGACAATCAGCGGCACGCGTTCCACGATATTGATGCCCGCTTCAGTGAGGATTTCCACTTTCTTCGGGTTATTGGTCAACAGACGCACTTCGTCCACACCCAGCAGCTTGAACATATCTGCGCACAGGGTGAAATCGCGCTCGTCAGCAGCAAAGCCGAGCTGATGGTTCGCTTCGACGGTATCGTAGCCCTGATCCTGCAACGCGTAGGCGCGGATTTTATTCAGCAGGCCAATATTGCGTCCTTCCTGACGGTGATACAGCAGAACGCCACGTCCTTCCTCTGCGATATGAGAAAGGGCGGCTTCAAGCTGAAAACCGCAGTCGCAGCGCAGGCTGAACAGCGCGTCACCGGTCAGACACTCTGAATGAACGCGGGACAGCACCGGCGTTTGCCCCGAAATGTCGCCGAATACCAGGGCGACGTGATCTTGCCCGGTTGCCAGTTCTTCAAAACCCACCATCAGGAAATCGCCCCATGGGGTTGGCAGTTTGGCTTCTGCCACACGTTTAAGCTGCATGTGATTCTCCAGACCAGGCTGACACGTTTCGTGCCTTTGCCCCATTATGCTTTCTGTATTGGACTATTTTGCCACAAGCCCGGCAACTTCACCTAATCACCACCACGCTTTACAAACGTTAAACGCACAATCCGACATATCCACCTGAATGATGAAATTCAGTTATGATTGTGGTGCTTAGTGAAAAAGGAGAGGACATGCTTTCAATTGCCAGACGAACGGCCGCAGGCGCCGCCGTATTGCTCGTTATCCCCCTGGTCGTTTGGTTCTCCGGCTGGATGTGGCAGCCCGGACAAAACGAGACGTGGCTGAAAGCCCTATACTGGATAACCGAGACGGTCACCCAGCCGTGGGGGATTATTACACACGTGCTGCTCTGTGGCTGGTTCCTGTGGTGCCTGCGCTTTCGCCTTCGTGCGGCGCTGGTACTGTTTGCCATTCTCGGCGGGGCCATACTCATCGGGCAGGGGGTGAAGTCGTGGGTGAAAGATCGCGTGCAGGAACCCCGTCCTTTCGTCGTCTGGCTGGAAAAAACGCACCATGTTCCGGTGGATGAGTTCTACAATTTAAAGCGTAAAGATCGCGGTGCGCTGGTAAAGGAGCAACTTGCGGAACAGCAGGATATCCCGACCTTTTTACGCAAACACTGGCAAAAAGAGACCGGCTTTGCGTTTCCTTCCGGGCATACGATGTTTGCTGCCAGCTGGGCGCTACTTGGCGTAGGACTGCTGTGGCCGCGTCGGCGTACCCTCACGATTGCGATTTTGCTGGTCTGGGCGACAGGCGTAATGGGCAGCCGGATGCTGCTGGGGATGCACTGGCCGCGTGATTTGGTGGTGGCAACGCTGATCTCGTGGGTACTGGTGACGCTGGCGACCTGGCTTGCACAACGTTTTTGTGGACCCCTGACGCCGCCGCCGGAAGAGAAGGAAGAAATAGCCGAAAGGGAGTCTGGCGGAACCTGAAGGTTGATATTCCGCATTTTGACCATAAATCCATGTAGGGCGCATTACTTTTTCCATTTCGCGCCCGCCACTAAAATGGTAGCTTATAAGGCTGATTGCAGTGAGTTGAACACGCTTTATACGCTCGAACCACATAACGGGAAGTCATGTGAAATATTTACTCATTTTCTTACTGGTGTTGGCGATTTTTGTCATTTCAGTCACATTGGGCGCGCAAAACGATCAACAGGTAAGTTTCAACTATCTGCTGGCGCAGGGCGAGTACCGGGTGTCGAGCCTGCTGGCTGTGTTATTCGCGGCGGGGTTTGTCATCGGCTGGCTTGTATGCGGCCTGTTCTGGCTTAAGGTTCGTGTTTCTCTTGTTCGCGCTGAACGTAAAATTAAACGACTTGAACATCAACTTACGCCTGCGTCTGGCATTCCGGCGAGCTCTGGTGTGCCGGTAGTCAAGGAATAATCGAATATGCTGGAGTTGTTGTTTCTGCTTTTGCCTGTCGCCGCAGCCTATGGCTGGTATATGGGCCGCAGAAGCGCGCAACAAACAAAACAGGATGAAGCAAACCGACTCTCCCGTGACTACGTAGCGGGGGTGAACTTCCTGCTGAGCAATCAGCAGGATAAAGCGGTGGATCTGTTCCTCGATATGCTTAAAGAGGATACCGGCACCGTTGAGGCGCATCTCACCCTGGGAAACCTGTTCCGCTCGCGCGGAGAGGTTGACCGTGCCATTCGTATCCACCAGACCTTGATGGAAAGCGCTTCGTTGACCTATGAGCAACGGTTGCTGGCCGTGCAGCAGCTTGGGCGGGATTACATGGCCGCGGGGCTTTACGATCGCGCCGAGGATATGTTCTCTCAGCTGGTGGATGAGACGGACTTCCGTATCGGTGCGCTTCAGCAGCTTCTGCAAATCTATCAGGCCACCAGCGACTGGCAAAAAGCGATTGATACCGCTGAACGGCTGGTCAAACTCGGCAAAGACAAACAGCGCGTCGAAATTGCCCACTTCTATTGCGAGCTGGCTCTCCAGCAGATGGGTAGCGATGACATGGATAAAGCCATGGCACTGTTAAAGAAAGGCGCAGCGGCCGATCGCAACAGCGCGCGCATCTCGATCATGATGGGGCGGGTCTTTATGGCTAACGGTGATTACGCCAAAGCCGTGGAGAGCCTGCTTCGCGTTATCGATCAGGACAAAGAGCTGGTCAGCGAAACGTTGGAAATGCTGCAAACCTGCTATCAGCAGCTCGGTAAGCAGGACGAGTGGGTTGCGTTTCTGCGTCGCTGTGTTGAAGAGAATACAGGTGCCACAGCCGAGCTGATGCTGTCAGATGTCGTCGAAGAGCATGAAGGAAGCGATACCGCCCAGGTATACATTACCCGTCAGTTGCAGCGTCATCCTACCATGCGTGTCTTCCATAAGCTGATGGATTACCACCTTAATGACGCAGAAGAAGGGCGCGCTAAAGAGAGCCTGATGGTGCTGCGAGACATGGTGGGTGAACAGGTGCGCAGCAAACCGCGCTATCGCTGCCAGAAATGCGGCTTCACCGCCTATTCGCTCTACTGGCATTGCCCTTCCTGCCGGGCGTGGTCCACCATTAAGCCAATCCGAGGTCTGGACGGACAGTAATTTTTTAAAACGCTGCACTTTAGTTACAACATACTAATGGTTACAGTAATTCCATCAGCACCGTGCGGTCTGGGGTTCAGCAGGAAAAGCATTCGATTCTGTTCATTTACCCCGAGGGCAGGTAGAATGCACGCCGTTTATCTGTTCCGCGCCGCTGCGCGCCCATAGACGAAAAGGGCTGGTCATGACGTCTGTTACATCCTCCACTTCCCGCGTAGTTACCGATTCTCCCGTAGTTGTTGCTCTGGATTACAATAACCGTGACGCCGCACTGGCCTTTGTTGATGGCATTGATCCCCGCGATTGCCGTCTGAAAATAGGCAAAGAGATGTTTACGCTGTTCGGCCCACAAATCGTCCGCGATCTGCATCAACGTGGTTTCGACGTTTTCCTCGACCTGAAATTCCACGACATTCCAAATACCACTGCGCACGCCGTTGCTGCGGCAGCTGAACTCGGCGTGTGGATGGTTAACGTACATGCATCGGGCGGGGCACGCATGATGACGGCTGCGCGCGAAGCGCTGGTGCCGTTTGGTAATGACGCTCCGCTTCTGATCGCCGTCACCGTGCTGACCAGTATGGATGAATCCGACCTGCGCGACCTGGGTGTGACGTTGTCACCTGCCGAACATGCAGAGCGTCTGGCGCGCCTCACGCAACAGTGTGGTCTCGATGGCGTGGTCTGTTCGGCTCAGGAGGCGGTTCGCTTCAAATCTGAGTTAGGCCGCGATTTTAAACTGGTGACGCCAGGTATTCGTCCAGCAGGCAGCGAGTCAGGGGATCAGCGACGTATCATGACGCCAGAGCAGGCGCTGAGCGCGGGTGTAGACTATATGGTGATTGGTCGCCCGGTGACGCAATCCGCTCATCCGGCAGAGACCCTGAAAGCGATTAATGCATCACTGAAAAAGGGGGCATAATGCGTGACGCCAACAGTCGTCTGGTCTATTCAACGGATACCGGGCGCATTGAAGAGCCAAAAGAGAAAGCTGAACGTCCAAAAGGCGATGGTATCGTGCGAATTCAGCGCCAGACCAGCGGCAGAAAAGGGAAAGGCGTTTGCCTTGTCACCGGCATTGACCTGGATGATGCAGACCTGGTAAAGCTCGCCGCTGAGCTTAAAAAGAAGTGCGGATGCGGTGGGGCAGTAAAAGACGGCATTATTGAGATTCAGGGCGATAAACGAGATTTAATTAAAACGCTGCTGGAAGCCAAAGGAATGAAAGTCAAACTGGCGGGCGGCTAAAATAAATGAGCCACGGACATTGCCGTGGCTCTTTTTTTTACGTGCGTAAGTCAGACCTGAAAATACTTAATATATTATTATGCCGGTGAGAGCCGTTATGGTGATTATTTGCCCACCTGGTGACCGATAATACCACCTACGGCAGCACCACCTAATGTACCCAGCGTACTACCATCCGTTAATACTGCACCACCAAGCGCACCAGCACCGGCACCAATCGCGGTGTTACGGTCACGTTTAGACCAGTTAGAGCAAGCGCTCAGGGACATTGCTACAGTGATTGCCAGAACAGCGGCGGCTAATTTTTTGCTGGTAAAGGTCATAATACTTTCTCCTGAATTATCGATTCACGGAAAGGAATGCACTTTAAGTATAGACAATATCCATACTTAAATTCTGTTCCCGTGAAAGCTGGTCGCGCAGGCGTTTCATCATCACGCAGGTGATAGTCACTTCCTGTTATATCGCTAATACTAATTTTACGTGTTTAGAACGGTTTCAACAGGTAAAAACTCTTAAAGGAAGGGTCGGAATACTCTCAGAGAAAGGTTTAAGTGCGCCCATTATTCGGGCGCAGCAGGATAATCAGGCCGTTTTTTTACAATATCGACAGTCAGACCGTCTTGTTCTAATTGCTGGCGATATTCATCACGCAAACGCTCATCCGTGATCACACGGCTGAAGCGCGAGGCCGGCCCCATCGTATAAGGGTGTACGGCGCCAAACTTAGAGCTGTCGGTCAGCACAATCGCTTCACACTCTTTGGCGAGTACGGCGTTAACCACGTCTGAACGCATCATGTCGCGGCCGGTAAAGCCGGTGTCGGGCTGCCAGCCATCAATACCTATGAATGCCTTACTGAAGTGAACCTGCTGAACATATTGGCGCGTTAATGGCCCCACCATGCTTTCGCTTTTCTTCTGGTAAATGCCGCCCAGCAGAATCACCTCGCAGCGAGTTTCCTTCAACAGATGGGCAATATAGCTGCTTACGGTGATGATGGTAACGTCTTTTTGATCGGCAAGCGTGCGCGCCAGAAGGGCGTTACTGCTACCATTTTCAATAAAGACGGTCTCACCGTTATTCACCAGGGATGCAGCAAACTCCGCCAGCTCCCGCTTGAGCGCATAATTGTTCATCATGCGGGTTTCAACGTCGTCGCTGTCCAGTGGAACGGCATATCCGTGCGCACGCCGCAGGTAGCTCTGTTTTTCCAGAAGATTCAGATCCTGACGAATGGTGACTTCAGAAACGCCGGTGGCTTTAGCGAGATCGACCACGCTTACGCGCCCCTGATCGATCACCATCTGCAAAATGATTTGTTGTCGGGAGTTCATAGCATCCATTTAAAAGGCAAGGTCGGAAACGACGTGGTTACACTTCCCACGGGGCTTTAGGTTGAGTGGATTCTGGAGCGTTATCAGCGCCGTTCTCAGCCAGCAGTTCAGACTTGAGGATCTCAAGATTACGGATAGCAGAGTGATAATCGCCTGCGACAAGAATATCCAGCACAGTATCAATACGCTGCGCCACGGCTGTTGCATCAATGTTAGACATAAGCTCACCCTGAAGCGAAAAGTTAATATTATCAATGATGCAGAAAATTGATTCAAAAGAGAAGGTAAAAAATGCAATAACCAAAGTCCATAAATGAAAGTGATAAATTTAACCCCCGTCTGCTGCGGGTTGTAGGGGTGGATTAGTCTAAAACTGCGCGCAACGCGCTTTTTTATAAGAGGAATTCGACTATGACAGTTATCAACCAGACAACCTGCACATTGTTTACTGATGCTGAACGATTCACTCAACTGGCGGCTTATTATGAGGCCGAACGGCGTACGGTGTGGATGATGTTACGCGCCACGCCACGGCCTTGCTTCAACCATGCGCTGATCGTGGAGATCATGAATCTCTCCTGGCTGGTTCGACAGTCCGGATTTGTCGTTGATTTTTGGGTCACCGGATCGCTGGTCCCCGACATCTACAATACCGGCGGTGATTTACAGTTCTTCGTTGAGTGCATCAAAAACAACCGACGCGAAGCGTTACGCGCCTATGCCCGGGCCTGTGTGGACTGCGTTCATGCCGCCTCGCGAGGGTTTGATACCGGCGCTGTCACGCTGGCTATGGTGGAAGGAAGCGCTTTAGGGGGCGGGTTTGAAGCCGCGCTGGCGCATCATTTCATTCTGGCCCAGCGCGATGCCCGATTAGGCTTTCCGGAAATCGCGTTCAATCTGTTCCCGGGCATGGGCGGCTATTCACTGGTGGCGCGTCGTGCCGGCATGAAAATGGCGGAGGCGCTGATCTACAAAGGTGAGACGCATACGGCGGAATGGTATGAGCAGCATGGTCTTGTGGATCTCTTATTTGAGCCGTTACAGAGCTATGTTTCGGTGCGGACGTTTATCGACACGCTACAGCCGAAGCTGAACGGCGTAAGGGCCATGCTGCGTGCACGTACGCGCGTGCTGCCACTTCCGCGAAGCGAGTTGATGGACATTACTGAGGATTGGGTTGATGCCGCCTTCTGCCTTGAACCGAAGGATATCGCCTACATGGAGCGGCTGGTTATGCTGCAAAATCGCCATCAGGCGACGGGCTTACGCAAAGCCAGCTAACGGACATTCCTGGCCTGATAACGTTTTAGCCATCGCTCGAATGCGGCAGCGGGCATGGGCTTAGCAAAAAGATAACCCTGCCGTTCGTTGACGCCATTCTTCGTCAGAAAGGCGTCTTCTTTTGCACTTTCCACCCCTTCAGCAATGACCTGCAAATTTAACGCTTGCGCCACGGCGACTATCGCACGCACCAGCGACTGTGAAATGGACTGCTTATGGATATCCCGCACGAAAGACTGGTCAAGCTTAATGGCATCGATAGGGAAGCGCGCCAGTTGCGACAGGGAAGAGTACCCCGTACCAAAGTCATCCAGATGAATTTGCGCTCCCAGGCGGCTAAATTGCTGGATCACTGACAGGGCCAGTTCTTCATTTTCAATGAGACAGCTTTCGGTTAATTCCACGTCAATCGGGCAGTATTCAAAATTCAGGTCTTTCAGCGCCTGCTTCAGGTCACTGAAGATGGTCTGGTCCGCCAGCTGACGGGCGGAGACGTTGACCGCGACGCGCATGTTGATCCCCTTGTCGCGCCATTTTGCTACCTGGCGCACCACATCAAGCATAACCCAGCGGCCCAGAGGCACAATCAGCCCTGATTCCTCTGCATAGGAGATAAACTCCATCGGCGGGATCAGGCCACGCTCTGGCGACTGCCAGCGCACCAGCGCCTCCAGACTTCTGACTTCGCCGCGCCAGGTCATTTTGGGCTGGTAGTGGATTAACAGCTGATCGTTATCCAGCGCTTTACGCAGGTTAGTATCCAGCCACAGGTATTCAAATACGCGCTGGTTCATCTCTGGCGAGAAGACGCAGAATTTGCCCCGGCCATTTTCTTTGGCGGTGTACATGGCGGTGTCGGCATTGCGAATGACGCTTTCGCGATCGTTACCGTGCTGGGGCGCAAGCGCGATGCCCAGCGAGCAGCCGGTGTAAACCTCAATCAGCTCGATGCGGAAAGGTTGACGCAGTCGGGTCAGTATTCGCGACGCCATCGCTTCCAGCGCGCCCTGCGAGGTATCGGTGGCCATCACGATAAACTCATCCCCACCCAGGCGCGCCAGGGTTTGTCCTTCGTCCAGGCAGCTCAGGATCGCCAGCGCAACGGCCTGTAGCAGCTGGTCGCCAAACATATGCCCATAGGCATCGTTCACTTTTTTAAAATTATCCAGATCGAGGTAAACTACGCCAACCTGCGTGTCACCCCGAGCGGTGATGGCATCAGAGATCAGCTCATGGATGGCATTTCGGTTAGGCAAACCGGTAATCGTATCCGTATTGGCGAGAACGCGCAGGCGCTCCTGGGCCCGACGCTCCTCGGTTATGTCGGTACCTGAACAGATGAGGAAAATTTCATTTTTTCCGCTGCCGCTGTGAACAAATTTATTTCTGAAGAGAAACAGGCGCTGCCCCTTGCGGGTCTTGATCCAGCGTTCAACTTCGTAGGAGCTGCCGTTACGAAAAAAACCGGTGATGTTGCGTTTGGAGGCCGCGGCTTCGCTGCGGCTCATAAACAGTTTGAACACGTTTTGCCCGATAACTTCCTGTTCCTTCAGGCCCGTATATTCTTCACTTAAACGGTTGAAGCGCTGAATATTCCCGTTCTGGTCGAGGATCACAATCACGGAGTTAGCCTCGGAAACTACCTGTTCGGCGAAGGAGAGCCCCTGCGCCAGGTCGCGCGCAACGGAAGGGGTATCGTTCCAGGCTGATGCCGTTCCTGCCCACTCATTTTTGTTAATTTTACGGCCGACAAGATGAACGGGAACGTCCACACCGTACAAAGGCAGGGTCATGGCAATGCTGGAGGTGATTACGGTGAGCTGGCGGATCAGCGCGGCCTGTTCATCATCCAGCGCAACCACCTGAATGATGTCAGCGCTTTCACTGGCAGCAAGATGCAGAGCATTGCTGTCTGCTGTCAGTCGCCACCAGGGGCTATGCGTACCCATGTAACGAAACAGCAAATTCTGCTCCAGATCGTCCATCACGTTTTCTCCCGCGGCTGCTGAGTAGCGCACAAATTATTCATTTGCAGTCGACAATGACGGCTCTCTTTTACTGTAGATAATTCTGGAGAAATGTGGCGATGGGAAACAGAAAAGTGTGAGAAAAAACGATGATTTTGCGGGAGATAATTCAGGAGAGAACTCCCGGCCATCCCTTAACGGAACGGCCGGAAGTTTACGCGGTTATCAGGCGACAGGGCGCGCGATAATACTGCGGGTTTCCATGCGCACTTCAGCGATGGTGACATCAATCACGTCAGTGACCTTGTAAACCGTTTCGCCTTTAATTTGCACGGTCCCGTTTTCCTGGCTACAAACCAGTTCGTCGCGGACGGCATGCAGGAACGGGGCAGGAATAAAGGCAACGGCGCCATTATCCACCAGGCGAACGCGCATACCGCCGCGGCTGATGTCAATGATTTCAGCCGGGAAACGGGTATCAGTCCCTGCCTTATCATTCAGGAAGCGCGCGTACAACCAGTCGCCGACATCACGCTCCGCCATACGGTTGAGACGGCGACGTTCTGCCATCTGCAATGTCGTACCATCCTGTGGGCGGGCAACAGATTCCCCTTTGATGATCGCTTTCAGCAGACGATGGTTAACCATGTCGCCGTACTTACGGATCGGGGAGGTCCAGGTCGCATAAGCCTCAAGGCCAAGGCCGAAGTGCGGGCCAGGCTCGGTGCTGATTTCCGCAAAGGACTGGAAGCGGCGAATACGGCTGTCGAGGAACCCTGACGGCTGTGCGTCCAGCTCGCGGCGCAGTTTGCAGAAACCTTGCAGGGTCAGCACTTCCTCAGGATCGACGTGTACGTCATGGGTTTTCAGCAGGGCAGCCAGCGCTTCGGTGTTCGCCGGATCAAACCCGGTGTGCACGTTGTAAATGCCAAAGCCTAATTTGTCGCGCAGCACGCGTGCAGCACAAATGTTGGCGGAAATCATCGCTTCTTCAACGATGCGGTTGGCAATACGGCGCGGCTCAGCGACGATATTCAGCACTTCACCTTTTTCACCCAGCACAAAACGGTAGTCCGGACGATCTTTGAAGACCAGCGCGTGAGTTTGACGCCATTCGCTGCGGCTCAGGCAGACGCGGTGCAACAGACGAATTTGTGCGGCAATGTTGTCCGACTCGGGTTTCCAGTTGCCCGTGTTCTCCAGCCAGTCGGACACGTCGTCATAGGCCAGCTTGGCTTTGGATTCGATGGTGGCGGCGAAGAATTCAATATCTTCTTCAATGGTACCGTCAGCCGCAATGGTCATCCGACATGCCAGCACCGGACGTACTTCATGCGCACGCAGCGAACAAAGATCGTCGGAGAGTTCACGCGGCAACATCGGAATGTTAAAGCCCGGCAGGTAGTTGGTGAACGAGCGCACTTTGGCCATCTCGTCCAGCTTGCTGCCTTCGACAATCCATGCGGTAGGGTCGGCGATGGCGACGGTCAGATGCAGTTTGCCATCGGCTGTCTCTTCGGCATACAGCGCATCGTCCATATCCTCGGTGCTGGCGCTGTCAATGGTGACAAAGTCCAGCGCCGTCAGATCGCGACGTTCCAGACCTTCGTCCTGCATTTCAGTCGCCACGCCATCAGGTGCTTCTTTTTCGAGGTTGTGGCGCGCCAGCGTCACCCACCATGGGACGAAATGGTCGTCGCCGAAGGTAATGTATTGGGTAAGCTCGGCGTAGAAACCGCGATCGCCTTTTAAAGGATGACGGCGCATCTCAGCAACCGCCCAGTCACCCTCAACAAAATCATGCTCAACGCCACGCGCGGCGCGGCACGGAATAGCATCTTTCAGGAGAGGATGGTCCGGCACGACGGAAAGACGATCGTCTTTTTTATGCACTTTCCCGACAAAGCGGGTCAGGAAAGGTTCGATCAGTGCTTCCGGCTCGGCAGACTCTCGTTCCTTTTCGGTATGAATAACGGCCGAAATACGGTCGCCATGCATCACTTTCTTCATCTGAGGAGGCGGAATGAAGTAGCTCTTCTGCCCGTCAACTTCAAGAAAGCCAAAGCCCTTTTCCGTGGCTTTTACGACCCCTTCTGCACGCGGCGTCTGGGAATGCAGTTGCTGTTTAAGCTGCGCTAGCAGCGGGTTGTCCTGAAACATAATGTTCTATTTTCGTAGCCATTGAGCGGCTGACAGTTTTACGCGAATCTCACTGCTACAGCAAGCGCTCTTTAGGTAAAGAGTATGGTTATTCCTCTTTGCCGAGCGCCACGCGCAGACGGTTCAGCCAGCCATAAAATGCATCTCGGGTTAGCAGATTGATGGCCTTCTCTGGCGAGAGACCCGACCCGGTCAGGGGCGTTAACTGAGCGGCGCTAAAGCGATCCGGAGAGGCGACGAGCAGCGCACGAGCGGCTGAGATCATCGAAGACGCGGGACCTTCACTTAGCGGATGGTTAAGCAGAATTTCGCCCGTCAGATTAAGCAGCATCGGCTCATGACACAGCACAGGGGTGAGCGCTTCAAGCGCCGGTTCCGCCTGCCAGCGTGAGAGCGCCTCAAGCTGAAGCGCACTGGCATATTTTAGCTCTACCGCGGGTAGCGTGGCGGTCCATCTGCTGAAGCTGACCGGCAGCGTATGGGGCTGAATGTGGTGCCCGGGCAACCAGCGTACCGGATGGCCAAGCAATGCCTGAAATACCGCGACCACTCGCGCCTGAAAACCGACAAAGCCGATGATCTGGTTGATAAGCACAATGTCATACGTTGTGAGTCCAACCTCATCAAGCTGGTTTTGGGCTTTGTCATCGATCACATCGGGTGAGCTTGCTAACTGGCGGGCATACTGGGTAATTTCTGCAAGGCGTCGATTGCTTTCCCGGGAGGAGTCCGGCCCCGGAAGAGGGGCGAGCAGGGCAGCGTAGTGGTTACAGAGCCGCTGAACACCACACGCCTGGGCAACCGTTAATGCCGTGCTCAGCCTGTCGTAGGCGCTGAGCGTATGCAGACGGCTCACGGGAGTATCAAGCGGGAACAAAAGATGACACAGGGTTCGGGCAGGCGCAAGCCAACCAGCACAGCTTGCGAGAATGTCATCGGGCAGGGCTAAATCGAGCAAAAAACGGTCGTCGACGTTAGCGGCTTCGGGCACCAGCGGCAGAACGTCCGTCTGCGAATGATTCGACTGGGTTTCATGATACCAGTGGCCTTTGCCGGAAAAACGGCGTTGTTCCATGGGCGTTCCTTGATCTCAAAATGGCGATCAATATCCTGGCGTAAGGCGGATGAGGGGAAAAATATTGTTAGGTGATAACAAATAGCAGAACGGAATAACGAGGAGCGGGGCGGGGAGAAACTCTCTTCCCTGGCGGGAAGAGAGTGACAAGCTTATTTGATTTCCAGCTCGTTCATTGCAGCGATGTTGAAGCCGCCGTCAACGTGAACCACTTCGCCGGAGATACCTGCGGAAAGGTCAGAGCACAGGAATGCCGCAGAGTTACCCACATCTTCGATGGTAACGGTACGACGAATCGGGGTAACCGCTTCGCAGTGTGCCAGCATTTTACGGAAATCTTTGATACCGGAAGCGGCCAGGGTACGGATTGGACCCGCAGAAATAGCGTTAACACGCACGCCTTCAGGACCCATTGCGTTCGCCATGTAGCGCACGTTGGCTTCCAGAGACGCTTTCGCCAGACCCATAACGTTGTAGTTAGGGATAGCACGTTCTGCGCCGAGGTAGGACAGGGTCAGCAGGGCTGCGCCCGGGTTCAGCATCGCGCGGCAGGATTTTGCCATTGCAACGAAGCTGTAGGAGCTGATGTCGTGGGCGATTTTGAAGCCATCACGGGTAACCGCGTTCACGTAGTCGCCGTCCAGCTGGTCGCCAGGAGCGAAGCCGATGGAGTGAACAAAACCGTCGAATTTCGGCCATGCTTTTGCCAGTTCAGCAAACATGCCATCAATGCTTTCGTCTTGTGCAACGTCACATTCCAGAACAATGCTGGAACCCAGCTGCGCGGCAAATTCTTCAACACGGCCTTTCAGCTTGTCGTTCTGGTAGGTGAACGCCAGCTCAGCGCCTTCGCGATGCATTGCCTGTGCGATGCCGTATGCGATGGACAGTTTGCTGGCAACGCCAGTCACCAGAATGCGCTTACCGGAAAGAAAACCCATAGCTTTAATCCTTATATTCATTGCTTATTTTGCCTTGTAATTCATAGCGTTACAGGCA
This sequence comes from Enterobacter cloacae complex sp. IR5450, assembly GCF_049238665.1. Taxonomy (NCBI): domain Bacteria; kingdom Pseudomonadati; phylum Pseudomonadota; class Gammaproteobacteria; order Enterobacterales; family Enterobacteriaceae; genus Enterobacter; species Enterobacter cloacae complex sp. IR5450. Next base: position 33,380 of record NZ_JBMKIC010000009.1, on the reverse strand, counting down.
GTATTTCAAAATCATTCGAAATTAGCTCGAAATTATAGCCCACTCACAGCCCCATGTGTCACGATATTTCTCGCTCCTGCGCCGTGAATGGGCTCACGGAAGAGGTTGAACTGACTCTTCATCAGGCCGTTTCGTGTGTATCCCAGCAGTATATCACCGCACGCGGGGTTCGCCTCATCCAACCAGCGGGCACCGTGACGCCGCCCTCATGCTGATGTGTCCAGCGCCTTTTGCGCAAAATGATCCGTTTAGCCCTTTAAACGCTTTAAAATTGCGCGAGGGTCGATAACGGCTATGCCATTTTGCGTCTTTATCTGTGTGCGGTAAGAAGGAAGATGAAAAATATAACGTTGGCCGAAAAACTGATCATGCTGTCAGGTGCGGCGCTTTTTGCGCTTATGATCGCGGTGAACTCCTTTTGCGTGAATGATAATCCTGGTTTCAGGGTGCCTATGACCACCTATTTGATCGTCATGATTGCGCTGTTCTTTCTGGATACCATTATCTTTATTTTTATCCAGATGCTGTATGCCTCCGACCGATCGCGTTTTTCCTTATTCATCCTGAGCCTGGCATTTCTTAGTGGGCTGGTTTATTTCATTGAGACGATCATTGTCATTCAGCTTCCGGAGCATGCTGGTTTTACCCAGGCGGCAAAAACCAACGATACGGCGGTATTCTATTTTTTTCGGCAGCTGAGCTTTATCGTATTACTGGCGCTGGCGGTCCGTGTGGAAAAAATCACGATACGATCCACGCTCAGATTCCGAAATAAGATCAGCATGACGTTAGCATTAATGATGACACTGGTTATGTTTCCGATGCTGGCCCATTATCTCAGCAGCTACCATCCGGCCTGGACATTAACGATTGCAGCATACGAAGATGAACATCATTATCCTGTCTGGGATATCAGGTACGTAAACGTTCTGATCCTGCTCTGGTCGGCTTTACTTTGTTATATGATCTCTGTGACACGCCTGGCGTCCGGGATCTGGAACAGTATTATTGTGGTTTGCCTTTCCGCCATCGTTTACAATTTTTTCCTCTTACTGCTTGATACCTACAATCTGTCGCTCTGGTATATCAGCCGGGCAGTAGAGGTCCTCAGCAAATTATTTGTGATTTGTACCTTAATGTTCCATGTCTTTAACCTGTTGAAAATTTTCGGCGATCGGGTTGATCGCGATCCGCTTACTCAGATCTACAACCGTAAATATTTTTATGAGGCACTTCCGCGGGTCCGCTCCCTCAGGACAGAAAAGGGGACCAGCATTATGATGCTGGACATCGACAACTTTAAGTCGATTAACGATAACTGGGGCCATCTTGTGGGGGATCGCGTGATTCTGGCTGTCGTGGATATTATCAAAGACAGCATTCGCGATAACGACATCTTTGCCCGACTGGGAGGCGAGGAATTTGGTCTGCTGCTGCCGGATACCGACGGTAAGCAGGCTATTGCCGTCGCGGAGCGTATTCGCCAGAACGTTCAACAGCGCACCGGGCCGGGCTATCATTATGCTCTCCCTGTAAGGGTCACATTAAGTATCGGCGTGTGCTCAGCCATTCAGAATAACGTCAACGGCAATGATATTATGCGTGACGTGGACGAGGCGTTGTATGAGGCTAAGCACAACGGTAAAAACAGAATTGTTACCAGACAGGCTGAATGAAGCTGAGGTTACAGGATGGGGATGAAAACATCAAAATCGACAGACTCGTCGCTGTACGCATTAATTTTCATCATGTAAATACCGTCGCGCAACGTCAGGCGTTGATTTACCATCGCCTTAACGAAGGCAATCTTGTTAAACGCGCTGTAGATTTCCCAGCTACCGCTAAAGGGCATTCTTGCGTATCTCCCACGCACAATGCAGGATTTTTTATTTGTCACCGTGTCGCTTTGTAACGCGTACGATATTAATACCTCGACCAGATACGATCGGCTTTTGCCTAACTCGGGGCGGCGGGGCATCAGAATAATTTTATCGATATCATGGCGGTTTTCTGTCAGGAGCTTTTTGATTTTTTTAGTAATATCATGCACTGAGGTATCAAAAAGATGATCGTGTTCGATAATTTCATGCGTATAGATAAACGTTTCATCCAGATAGCAGACCTCGAGCTCAGGCGTTTCATGTTCGCTTAATAAAAAAGAGGGCTGTAAGATGTCAAAATTCCACCCTCTGGCACATCTGTACTCAGAGGGTGTCAGCCCCATCATTTTTTTAAAGGCTCTGGAAAATCCCTGACTGCTCTGGTAATGGAATAAATACGCAATATCCGTCACCGGAATCGACGTCATTCTCAGCATAATGGCGGCACGGCTTAACCTCCGTCGGAGAATATATTCACCTAAAGAGAGCCGATACTTCTCTTTAAACCATGTTTCGATGGTTCTTCTGCTGTATCCAATATCTGCAACCAAATCACCAATGTGTAAAATAGTAAAGTTATTTTCTTCTACCCAGGAGAGAATATAGTTGCTGATGCTGTCTTTCATTTGTGCGTCAGTGATAGCTTAACGGTAAATCAGTTTGCTGCCAGATGTTAATTCGCGGGCGTAGGGATCCTGGCGATAACCTTAATTTCGAAATCAAAACCCGCAAGCCAGTTAACGCCTATTGCTGTCCAGTTTGGGTAAGGGGGGTGCGGAAACGCCAGTTTTTTCGCCTCCATGATGGCGGGGAACTGGTTTTCAGGATCGGTATGAAATGTCGTGACATCAATCAGATCGTCAAAAGTACACCCTGCGGCTGCCAGAGTCGCCCGTAAATTATCGAACGCCAGCTGCACCTGAGCGGGGAAGTCGGGTTCAGGTGTGCCATCGCTGCGGCTGCCAACCTGACCGGAAACAAATAACAGATCGCCAGAGCGGATTGCTGCTGAATAGCCATGCTCTTCATAGAGGGCATGTCGATTAGCCGGAAAGACGGGGTCACGTGGATGCATGGCTTTTCCTTTTCTGTCAGAGGTATTGTTGTGCTTACGCAGTAGAAGTAACATACGCGATGTATGTCAAAAATGTAATCCACATACGCCGCGTATGTCAAATTATGATTACCGCTTAATGAAGGAAGTCCCATGGCTACAAAACGTCGTGCTGAAACGGCCCAGGAAAATCGCGAGAAAATGATTCAGGCGGCGCGGAAGGCATTTGCTGAAAAAGGCTATGCCGCAGCGTCAATGGATGAACTCACGGCAAGCGTGGGGTTAACACGCGGCGCGCTATATCATAATTTCAACGACAAGAAGGGATTACTGGCGGCGGTGGTCGCGCAGATAGACAGCGAAATGGCAGCAAACGCGAAAGCGATTGCCGCCGCCGCCGATGATGACTGGGAGCGACTGCTGGCGGAGGGCATCGCCTATATCAAAATGGCGCTCGTTCCGGAAGTTCAGCGTATCGTCCTTCTTGACGGCCCGGCTGTTCTGGGCGACCCGGCGCAATGGCCCAGCCAGAACAACTGCCTTGAGTCGACCCGTCAGACCATCGAAAAAATGATGGAGTGCAACGTAATCAAAAAGATGGATGCCAGAGTCGCAGCCCATCTGCTGAACGGCGCTGCGCTGAATGCGGCTCTGCTGATTGCTGCGAGTGATGAACCGCAGAAGACCCTTCCGCATGCTATAGAGGTGTTTACTCTGCTGGCAAGCGGGTTACGCAACGGCTAACGATCTTTACGCCACGCGTCCGCCGTCAATGCTTCACCAAAGTGTCCGGCAATCAGGCGTTTTGTCAGGTCATGGAGCGGGGAGGCCAGTACGTCAGCGGTACTGCCGCGCTCGACCACTTCTCCCTGGTGCATCACCAGCACCTGGTCGCTGATGTGTTTCATCATGCCCAGGTGCTGAGTCACGTAAATATACGAGATCCCCTGCTTTTCCTGTAACTCCAGCATCAGGTTAATGAGCTGCGAACGCATCGACATATCCAGCGACGCCAGCGCTTCGTCGGCGATAATAACTTTCGGGCGCAGGATCAGCGCGCGGGCCAGACCGAGACGCTGTTTTTGGCCCGGGGCCAGCATGTGCGGGTAATAACTGACATGGTCGGGCAGGAGGCCTACCAGACGCAGGGTTTCGACAATCCGTTTGCGACGCGCTTCCGGCTCCAGGTCGGTATTCAACCGCAGCGGGAAATCCAGGATCTGGGAAATACGCTGGCGCGGGTTCAGGGACGTCGACGGATCCTGAAAAATCATCCGGATGCGCTGACTGCGAAAAGAGTAGTCCCCAAATTCCAGAGGATGATCGTCAATCAGTATTTCACCGCCGCTTGGCTCGACCATGCCCGCGAGCATTTTTGCCAGGGTCGATTTGCCCGAGCCGTTTTCACCGATAATCGCCAGCGTCTGCTTTTCGCGCAGCGTAAAGCTCAGGGGTTTAACCGCCTCGACGGTCTGACGGTGAAACAGGCCGGTGCGATAGCGAAAGGTCTTACTCAGGTTACGTACTTCCAGTAAGGTTTCGACCATTTCACTCTCTCTCCATGTTCAGCGGGAAATGACAGGCAAACAGATGGTTTTTCGGCCCTGTCAGGCGCGGTGTTTCAATGCATTTACGCTGAGCATACGGGCAACGTGGTCCCAGACGGCAGCCAATGGGCAGCGATTCCAGCAGCGGTATCGCGCCAGGCAGCGTATTCAGACGGCTTTTGTGCGGCATCGCGCTGCCAAAGTCCGGGATCGCCCTGATCAGCGCCTGCGTGTAGGGATGATGTGGCGTCGTCACCAGGTCTTCACTTGGCGCGGTTTCTACCGTCTGGCCGCAATACATTACATCAATTTTATCCGCCCACTTGCTCAGCATTTGCAGGTCGTGGCTGATCAGCAAAATGGTGGTGTTGTTATTCTGGTTCAGACGCGTGAGCAGGCGGAAAATCTGCGCCTGGGTGGTTGGCTCCATCGCGTTCGTTGGTTCGTCCGCAATCAGCAGACGCGGCTGATTCGCCAGGGCGATGGCAATCATCACTTTCTGGCATTCACCGTCGGTCAGTTCGTAGGGGAAACTGCGCATCGCGTCTTTATGGTCTTTGATCCCGACACGGTGCAACAGCTCAATGGCACGGCGTTTGCGCCAGCCGAAACGCTGCCACCAGCGGCCTTTATAGGTCCAGCCGGGGATGTTCTGCATCAGCTGTTTCCCGACGCGCTCGGACGGATCGAGACAGGATTGCGGCTCCTGGAAAATCATCGAGACGTTATGGCCCACCAGTTTACGGCGTTCGCGCGGGGAGAGACGCAACAGATCGATGTCGTCGAAGCGCATACGATCGGCGGTCACCCGCCAGTTGTCTTTCGCCACGCCGCAAATGGCCTTGGCGATCAGACTTTTCCCCGAACCCGATTCGCCCACCAGCCCGCGGATTTCGCCCTCTGCGAGCGTAATGCTGATGCGATCTACGGCCTTGACCCAGCCTTCGCCCGTTTTAATTTCTATCGTGAGGTTGCGGATATCGAGTAACGGCATTATTGCACCCCCGCATTGATTGCGCGGCGGATCCCGTCGCCCAGCAGGTTAACGAGCAGCACGCTCACCATGATGGCCGCGCCCGGCAGCATGACCGTCCACGGCGCAACGTAAATCAGCTCCAGCGCATCGCCGAGCATGGCGCCCCATTCCGGGGAGGGAAGCTGCGCGCCAAGGTCCAGGAAGCCCAGCGCTGCGATATCCAGAATCGCCATCGACAGGGCGCAGGTGATCTCCGTCACCAGCCCGGCGGCAATGTTAGGCAGCACGGCAAACCACAAAATATTAAACGTGGTGGCGCCATCCAGACGGGCGGCGACGACATACTCTTTTTCCAGCTCGTCGTGAACCAGGCTGTAAACCGAACGCACCATGCGCGGCAGAATGGCCAGCCAGACGGCGAACATCGCATGGGTGAGGTGCGGCCCCGCGAAGGCCACGACGATAATCGCCAGCAGTAGCGAAGGAATAGAGAGCAGGGTATCAAGAATATGGTTAAGCACGGCCGACCGCAGCCCGTGGGTTGAGCCGGCAAAAATGCCCAGCGCCAGGCCGCAGATCGCGGCAGCCAGGGTGACCACGAACGCGCCGCCTACCGTAGGTGCGGCGCCGCTCAGTAAACGACTTAGCACGTCGCGTCCGAGATCGTCAGTCCCCAGGAAGAACGAAACCTCCCCGTAACGCGACCACGACGGCGGTAAAAGCTGATAACCAAGGAACTGCTGATCGATGCCATACGGTGCAAACCACGAACCCAAAACGCACAGCAACACGAGGCCAATGCAGCCGTAAAAGCCGATCATCGCCGTGGTGTCGCCGTAAAAATTACGCCACACGGTACGTAGCGCACCGGGCGTGCGCTTTTCGCTGTAGACGTTATCGTAAGGCATACCATTCCTTATGCTTCAATGGGTTGGCCATGGCACCCAAAATATCGGAAACAACGTTAACAATAATGACCAGGGAGCCAATCACCATCACGCCGGCAGAGATCGCCGCGTAATCCTGCTGGCGAATGGCGTTGATCATCCAGCGTCCAAGGCCCGGCCAGCTGAAAACCATCTCGGTGATCATCGCCAGCGTCAGCATGGTTGAAAATTGCAGCCCAAGACGTGGGATTACGGGGGGCAGCGCATTGTGCAGCACATGGCGACGGAGAATCGTCAGGCGAGACAGTCCGCGCGTGGCGGCGGCCTTCACATAGTTTTGATCGAAGACGTCGATAGTGCTGATACGCATCAGGCGAATTACTTCGGTCGTCGGCGCGACGGCCAGCGTGAGCACCGGCAGCACCATGTGGCGCAGCGCGCTCACGATCATTTCGTCGCGCCAGACTGAATCAGAAAGCCAGGCGTCAACGATGGCGAAGCCGCTCACCGTTTGCACGTTATACAGCAGATCAAAACGGCCAGATACCGGCAGCCAGCCTAACGTCAGTGAGAAGAAGAGGGTAAGCAGCAGCGCCAGCCAGAAAACAGGGATGGAAAAGCCAATTAAGGCAAGCGCGCTGATGAATTTATCCTGCCACTTATTACGATAAATGCCCGCCAGCATCCCCACCGGGATCCCCACCATGAGGGCAAAGCCAAAGGCGAGTACACACAGCTCCATGGTGGCCGGGAAAACCACTTTCAGCTGCTCGGAGATGAGCTGTCCGTTAATGCTGGACACGCCAAAATCCCAGTGTAGCAGGCCATTAAACCAGAACAGCCAGGCGTCCCAGAGGGATGAGCCCTGAAGCGGGGCGTGCGGCGTAAAGTAGCTCAGGCTAAAGCCGACAAAGGTCAGGAAGAACAGGGTGACCAGCAGTAACAGCAGCCGACGCAAGGTAAATATAATCATGGTTTCTTCACCTCTTGTTCTTTCTCACGGGTGACGCCCGCGAAGGAGGCGTTACCAAACGGGCTGAGTACCAGCCCTTTAATATCGTAACGGTAGGCCTGGAGGCGCAGGGAAGAGGCAAGCGGCAACACGGGAAGTTCTCTGGCCAGAATATTTTGCGCTTCATCATAGGCCTCAATGCGTGAGGCAAGCTGTTGAGACGCCAACGCTTTTTGCAGCACGGCATCAAATTCCCGGTTACACCAGTGGGCGTAGTTGGTCTGGGAGTTGATTGCCGCACAGCTCAGCAGAGGACGAAAGAAGCTGTCCGGGTCGTTACTGTCGGTGGACCAGCCAGCCAGCGTTAAGTCGTGATTCATGTCCATCAGACGCGCCTCCTGGAAACGGCCTTCGACAGGCACGATGATCACCTTAACGCCCACCTGCGCCATATCAGCCTGCAACAGCTCAGCCGTTTTAAGCGGGCTGGGGTTCCACGCCTGAGAGCTGGTGGGCACCCACAGCTGTAGCGTCAGGTTTTCTGCCCCCAGCGCTTTAAGCTGTTCGCGCGCTTTCGCCGGATTATATTCGGTAATCTTCGCCTCGCCGTCATAGGCCCAGGAGGCGCGCGGAAGAATAGAGGCGGCGGTTTCCGCGGTCCCGTAGTAAATCGACTGCATCAGACGCTGATTGTTGATCGCTAACGCCAGCGCATGGCGCACGGCCGGATTATTCAGCGGCGGCTTATCGGTGTTAAACGCCAGATAAGCGATGTTCATTCCCGGGCGCAGGGTCAGGCGCAGGCGTGGGTCGTCGCGCAAAATGGTCAACTGGCTGGCCGCAGGCCAGGCAAGCACGTCGCACTCGCCGGTCAGCAGTTTGGAGAGTCGGCCTGTTCCACCTGAACCCAGATCGACAATTACCTGCGGCATCAGCGGTTTGCCGCGCCAGAAACGATCGTGGCGTTGCAGGCGAATGTATTGTCCGGCGCGGTACTCTGCTAACTGGAACGGACCTGTGCCCACAGGCTCACGATCGAGACGTTCCTGACGATCCTTTTTCGTCAGCTGATCTGCGTATTCGGCTGACATGACCGAGGCGTAGTGCGTCGCCAGATGCCAGAGGAAGGAGGCGTCCGGGCGAGTCAGGCGAAACTCAACCGTGCGGTTATCCAGCTTACGAACGCTTTTGACCGAGTCCGCGAATTGCAGACTGTCGAAATAGGGGAAGTTCCCGCCATTAACGTTATGCCACGGATGATTTCGGTTGAATATGCGCTGGAAGGTGAAAACCACGTCATCCGCGTTGAGTTTACGGGTTGGCGTAAACCACGGGGTGTGCTGAAAGGCGACATCATCGCGTAGACGAAAGCGGTATGTAGCACCGTTATCAAGCACTTCCCAACTTTCAGCAAGCTCCGGAACCAGCCGATAGGTATAAGGATCGACGTCGAGCAGGCGATCGTAGAGCTGTGCGGCCAGCGTATCAACAATCAGGCCGCTCCCCGCTTTTTGTGGGTTAAAGGTATCAACTTGCCCGCTGACGCAATAGACGAAACCACTCTCTCGGATATCAGGGGGCACAGCGCGATCGGGCGCAGCAAAGGCCAGATTGCTGAACAGACCGAGTGCAAACAGGGACGATAAAACCAGGCGCATAGTTTTTAAGGTTTTTAGATTCGATCTGCAAAGTGTATCGCACTTACGCCTGCTTCGTAAAAATGTCTGGGGGTAAGTGCTGATAATGTCAGCGCATTTGATGTTTTTTGAGCAATGCCCTTAACTGATGGTAGGTCAGGCCCAGCAGTTCAGCCGCCCGTTTCTGATTATATTTCGCCTCTTTCAGGCTCTGCTCGAGCAAGTTTTGTTCCTGCTGATGCTGGAACTGGCGTAAATCGAGCGGCAACGCCGGATCCTGCTGGCGCGTCGCCGGAACCGGGGGCTGTTTATCCTCGCGACGAAACGGATCGAGAATAATGTTGTCCAGTTCGGTTTCGCTGCTGCCATGCCGGTAAACGGACCGTTCCACCACGTTTTTCAGTTCACGAATATTGCCCGGCCAGTGGTAACCGAGCAGGATCTCAGTGGCCTGTTTGCTAAAGCCCGGAAAGAGCGGCAGGCCCAGTTCCCGACACATCTGAATGGCAAACTGATCGGCCAGCAGCATGATATCGCTGCGCCGCTCCCGCAGCGGCGGCAGCTGAACGACATCGAAAGCCAGTCTGTCCAGCAGGTCGGCGCGGAATTTGTCCTCTGCCACCATCGCGGGCAGATCGGCGTTAGTGGCGCACACCAGGCGAACGTTGACCTGGAGCGGCTGACTACCGCCAACGCGTTCCAGTTCGCCATACTCAATGACGCGCAGCAGCTTTTCCTGCACCAGCATCGGCGCGGTCGCCAGCTCGTCGAGAAAAAGCGTTCCGCCATCGGCGCGCTCAAAGCGTCCGGGATGGCGTTTTTGTGCGCCGGTAAAGGCGCCAGCTTCATGACCAAACAGCTCGGTGTCGAGCAGATTTTCATTCAACGCCGCGCAGTTAAGGGAAATAAAAGGGCCGTCCCAGCGGCCAGACAGAAAGTGCAGGCGGTTAGCGATAAGTTCTTTACCCGTTCCGCGCTCACCGATAATCAGCACCGGTTTATTCAGCGGCGCGAGGCGCGAAACCTGTTCAAGCACTTCCAGGAAGCTGTTGGCTTCGCCAAGCAAATTATCCTTATAGTCAGCCATGATGAAATTAACCACTCCTTAGTGATATTCACCAGGTGAGAATAGCCGCTGGATGGATAAATATCAATCACATTGAGTAAAATCAATAAGATAAAAAGTTGGCATGGGATTTGTATTATCTGTTCAGCAGGGCATCGCCCGATAACAGAACTATGAGGATTGAATTATGGGTATTTTTTCTCGTTTTGCCGACATCGTGAACGCCAACATCAACTCGCTGCTGGAGAAAGCGGAAGATCCGCAGAAGCTGGTGCGCCTGATGATTCAGGAGATGGAAGACACGCTGGTTGAAGTACGCTCCACCTCCGCCCGCGCGCTGGCAGAGAAAAAGCAGTTAACACGTCGTATCGAGCAGGCGACTGCCCAGCTTAACGACTGGCAGGAAAAAGCGGAACTGGCGCTGCGTAAAGATAAAGAAGATCTGGCCCGCGCTGCGCTGATTGAGAAGCAGAAGCTGACCGACATGGTTGCCACGCTGGAACATGAAGTGACGCTGGTGGATGATACTCTGACGCGTATGAAGAAAGAGATTGGTGAGCTTGAAAACAAACTCAGCGAAACCCGTGCACGTCAACAGGCGCTGGCGCTGCGCCACCAGGCTGCAAGCTCGTCCCGCGACGTGCGTCGCCAGCTGGACAGCGGCAAACTGGATGAAGCAATGGCGCGTTTCGAATCGTTTGAACGTCGTATCGACCACATGGAAGCGGAAGCCGAAAGCCACAGCATCGGTAAGCAGAAAACCCTGGATCAGCAGTTTGCTGACCTGAAGGCCGATGATGAAATTAGCGAGCAACTGGCTGCGCTGAAAGCCAAAATGAAACAAGACAACCAATAATAATTCCTGCGGCACCTGAGCGTGCCGCATCGTTAGACAAGGAGTACACATGAGCGCGCTTTTTCTGGCTATACCCCTGACCATTTTCGTGCTGTTTGTTCTGCCCATATGGTTATGGCTGCACTACAGCAACCGCTCTTCACGCGGTGAGCTGTCGCAGAGTGAACAACAGCGGCTGGCGCAGCTCTCTGCCGAGGCAAATAAAATGCGCGAACGTATTCAGGCGCTGGAAGCCATCCTGGACGCGGAACACCCAAACTGGAGGGAACGGTAATGGCTGGACTGAATCTGAATAAAAAACTGTGGCGGATCCCACAGCAGGGCATGGTTCGGGGCGTTTGCGCCGGGCTGGCGCACTATCTGGATGTCCCGGTAAAACTGGTGCGTGTGGTCACCGTATTGTCGATTTTCTTCGGTCTGGCCTTTATTACACTGGTGGCATACATCATTCTGTCGTTTGTACTCGATCCTATGCCGGAAGGTGAGCTGAATGCTGAGAACACGCCAACCAGCAGCGATCTCCTGAACGCGGTGGATGAACAGCTGAGCGCAGGGGAGAAGCGATTGCGCGAGATGGAACGTTATGTCACCTCCGATACCTTTACGCTGAGAAGTCGTTTTCGTCAGCTTTAAGAGAGAACTTACATGAAACAAAACTGGCAACAGGCCGGTCAGAAGGTAAAACCCGGCCTGAAAATCGCAGGTAAACTGGTTCTGATGACGGCGTTACGTTATGGCCCGGCCGGTGTGGCGGGTTGGGCGATCAAGTCTGTTGCCCGCAAGCCGGTCAGAATGATGCTGGCGGTCGCTCTGGAGCCGCTGTTACAGAAACTGGCAAAACGCGTTTCCCGGCGCTACTTGTCACGCTAGATCCTCCCGCATAAGCCCTTTCTCCCCCAGAGAAGGGGCATGACTTTCCTTTCTGCGTTTCTTCTGCTTTTCTGCTTTCTTTGCGGCAGCTCACAATAATGCGTTGCGCTGCGCTGAGAATGCTGCTTTCTGCCCCCGGGTCCGTTGACAGTTATTTTTCATGGGAGTAGATTGCCACTCCGTGGGACCGCTACCATGGAAAATAATGTGAACGCAAAAATTAAAAAACTCATCAATCATATCTACGGTGAATCATTTTCAGATGCACACCTTAACGTGTTATTAACTAAGCTTGAAAAAGCGGCGACTAATATTACGGAAAAGCGTAAGTCAGGCTGGGATGAAAAAGACGTTGTGCTGATTACCTATGCCGATCAGTTCTCCACAAAAGGGGAGCAAGCGTTGCCGGTATTTACCCGGTTCTATAATGAATGGCTTTCTCGTACATTTTCCCATGTCCATCTGTTACCTTTTTATCCGTGGTCTTCGGATGATGGATTTTCCGTTATTGATTATCACGAGGTTGCTCCTGAAACAGGAACCTGGCGAGATGTCGCGGAATTAAAACATTCAGCCAGCTTAATGTTTGACTTCGTTTGCAATCATATGTCAGCGAAAAGCGAATGGTTTGCTAATTATCTTACGCAGAAGCCGGGCTACGAAGATTTCTTTATTTCTGTCGACCCCGAAACCGATTTATCCGCGGTGACGCGTCCACGCGCATTACCGCTGCTGACGCCGTTCACGCTTCATGATGGCAGCGTTCGTCATCTGTGGACCACATTCAGCGATGACCAGATCGATCTCAATTTCGCCTCGCCGCAGGTGCTGATTGCCATGGTTGACGTTCTGCTCCATTACCTCATGGAAGGGGCGCGTTATATCCGTCTGGATGCGGTCGGGTTTATGTGGAAGATCCCGGGAACCACCTGTATCCATCTGGAACAAACCCATTGCCTTATCCAGCTGTTCCGCGCCATTACGGACGCTGTGGCGCCTGGAACGGTGATCATCACTGAGACAAATGTTCCCCACAAAGACAATGTCTCTTACTTCGGTGATGGTGAAAATGAAGCCCAGATGGTCTATCAGTTTTCCTTACCTCCGCTGGTGCTGCATGCTGTTCATCGTCAGGATGTTAAAGCCCTATGCCAGTGGGCGGGGTCACTGGCGCTGCCTTCAACTCATACCACCTGGTTTAATTTCCTGGCCTCGCATGATGGTATCGGTTTGAACCCGTTACGCGGCATCCTTCCGGAATCAGAGATCCTCTCGCTGGTTGAAAAGCTTCAGCAGGAAGGCGCGCTGGTCAACTGGAAAAATAATCCTGACGGTACGCGAAGCCCCTATGAAATTAATGTCACCTATCTTGATGCGTTGAGTTTGCGAGACAGCTCAGATGATGAGCGCATTGCGCGGTTCATCCTGGCGCATGCTGTGTTGTTAAGTTTTCCTGGCGTACCGGCTGTATATATTCAAAGCATTCTCGGTTCGCGTAACGATTATGAAGGTGTCGAACGTCTTGGATATAACCGCGCAATAAACAGGAAGAAATACACCGCAGGTCAGGTTGATCTGGAACTCAATAATAAGAAGAGTATTCGTTATCAAATTTATTCTCGTTTGAGTGAGCTTATTGCTATTCGTCGCGGCGAGAGTGCGTTCCATCCGGATAGTCAGGCTATTTTTGACGCAATCGGCGAACATGTTCTTAAAATTGTTCGTGTTGCTGAAAATGGCGAGCGAATGACAGCATTATTTAATTTTAGCAATAAAATGCAGACCATTTATGGACTAACGCTCTTTGGTAGGGAATTACTATCAGGACACGATATTAGCGGTACGGAACTGAACCTCAATCCATGGCAGGTAATGTGGATTAAAGAAAACTAAAAAGGACCCTAAAATGAAAATGCCCAAAATTGTGCTGTTATCAGCACTGGTTTCGTGCGCCCTGTTATCAGGCTGTAAGGACGATAAAGCATCTCAGGTCACCATTGAGTTTATGCACTCGTCGGTAGAACAGGAGCGTCAGGCAGTTATTACGAAACTGATCGAAAAATTCGAGAAAGAAAACCCGACTATTACGGTGAAACAGGTACCCGTTGAGGAAGATGCCTATAACACCAAGGTCATTACGTTGGCCCGTACCGGCGCGCTGCCGGAAGTGATTGAAGTCAGCCATGACTACGCCAAAGTCATGGATAAAGAGCAACTGCTGGACCGTGACGCGATCGGCAACGCGATTAAAGCCGTCGGTGAAGATACCTTTTATGACGGCATTTTACGCGTTGTTCGCACTGAAGACGGCAAGGCATGGACGGGGGTGCCGGTTAGCGCCTGGCTGTCCGGCGTCTGGTATCACAAAGATGCGCTCGCGGCAGCAGGAATCGAAGAACCGCACAACTGGGAGCAACTGCTGAAGGCCAGTCAGGCGCTCAACGATCCGGCGAAAAAACATTACGGTATCGCGCTGCCAACCGCAGAAAGCGTCATGACCGAGCAGGCTTTCTCGCAGTTTGCGTTGTCAGGCGGAGCCAACGTCTTTGATGCAAACGGCAACGTGAAAATCGATACCCCTGAAATGTCGAAAGCGCTGGCGTTTTATCGGGCACTGGCCGCGAACACCATGCCGGGCTCGAATGATGTCATGGAGATCAAAGACGCCTTCATGAACGGCTCTGCGCCGATGGCCGTTTACTCCACCTATATCCTGCCCGCGGTCTACAAAGATGGCAATCCGGCCAACCTGGGGTTCGTGGTCCCGACGGAAAAATCATCAGCCGTGTACGGCATGATCACCTCGTTGACGATCACGACAGGCCAGACCGAAGAGGAAACGCAGGCGGCAGAAAAATTTGTGACCTGGATGGAGCAGGCTCAAAACGCGTCTGACTGGGTGATGATGTCCCCTGGTGCGGCGCTGCCGGTGAACAAACTCGTGGTGGGCACTGAGAGCTGGAAAAACAACGACGTGATCAAAGCCTTTGGTCAACTGCCTTACGAGCTGATTGCGCAGTTCCCGAACGTCCAGGTATTTGGCGCCGTAGGCGACAAAAACTTTACCCGCATGGGAGATGTTACCGGGTCCGGCATTATCAGTTCCATGGTGCATAACGTAACGGTGGGACAAAAAGATCTCAATGCGACGTTAAGCAACAGCCAGAAGAAACTGACTGACCTGATCTCACAACGATAGGAGCGCTTTGCGAAGGGAATTATGAAGACGTTGTTTTCTGGTCGTTCAGATATGCCTTTCGCCATGCTGCTGTTGGCCCCCAGCCTGATTTTGCTGGGGGGCCTGGTGGCCTGGCCAATGATTTCCAACATTGAAATCAGTTTTTTACGTTTACCGCTGAACCCGCGTATTGATGCGGTGTTCGTCGGCCTGGATAACTACATTCGCATTCTGGGCGATGCTGCGTTCTGGCACTCCCTGTGGATGACGTTCTGGTATACGGCGCTGGTCGTGCTCGGCAGCACAGGGTTGGGACTGGCCGTAGCGATCTTCTTTAACCGTGAATTCCGCATGCGGAAAACGGCACGTTCACTGGTGATTCTGTCCTACGTGACGCCGTCTATTTCACTGGTATTTGCCTGGAAATACATGTTCAACAACGGCTACGGGATTGTGAACTACCTGGGCGTTGATCTGCTGCATCTCTACGATCAGGCGCCGCTGTGGTTCGATAATCCTGGCAGCAGTTTTGTCCTGGTTGTGCTGTTCGCCATCTGGCGTTACTTCCCGTACGCCTTTATCTCGTTCCTCGCAATTTTGCAGACCATTGATAAATCATTGTACGAAGCGGCAGAGATGGACGGAGCGAATGCCTGGCAGCGTTTTCGTATCGTGACGTTGCCCGCCATCATGCCGGTGCTGGCCACGGTGGTCACGCTGCGAACCATCTGGATGTTCTACATGTTTGCGGATGTGTATCTGCTCACCACCAAGGTCGACATTCTGGGCGTATATCTCTACAAAACCGCCTTTGCGTTCAATGACCTGGGTAAAGCAGCCGCCATTTCCGTTGTGCTGTTTGTGATCATCTTCGCGGTCATTCTGCTGACCAGAAAAAGGGTAAACCTCAATGGCAACAAATAAACGCGTTCTGGGCCGTATCGGTTTTTATCTGGGACTGGCGCTATTCCTGATTATCACGCTGTTTCCGTTTTTTGTGATGTTGATGACGTCATTCAAAAGCGCGAAAGAGGCGATCTCGCTGCACCCGACCATTCTGCCGCAGGAGTGGACGCTACAGCACTACATCGACATCTTTAACCCGCTGATTTTCCCGTTTGTGGATTACTTCCGTAACAGCATGGTGGTGTCGCTGACCTCCTCGGTCATTGCGGTGTTTCTCGGCACGCTGGGCGCGTATGCGTTATCCAAACTGCGCTTTAAAGGGCGTACGACGATCAATGCGAGCTTCTACACCGTCTATATGTTCTCCGGGATCCTGCTGGTGGTGCCGCTGTTCAAAATCATCACCGCGCTCGGCATTTATGACACCGAACTGGCGCTGATCATCACCATGGTGACGCAGACGTTGCCTACCGCGGTCTTTATGCTGCGCAGCTATTTCGACACCATCCCGGACGAAATCGAAGAAGCCGCGATGATGGACGGCCTGAACCGCCTGCAAATCATCTTCCGCATCACCGTGCCGCTGGCGATCTCGGGTCTGGTGTCGGTCTTTGTCTACTGCTTCATGGTGGCGTGGAATGACTATCTGTTCGCCTCCATTTTCCTGTCCAGCGCCAGCAACTTCACGTTGCCGGTGGGGCTGAACACGCTCTTCAGTACGCCAGATTACATCTGGGGTCGCATGATGGCGGCATCGCTGGTAACGGCACTTCCGGTCGTCATTATGTATGCCCTGTCTGAACGTTTCATTAAAAGTGGTTTGACCGCCGGCGGCGTGAAGGGCTGAGGCGGCCGATATTAACAAGGAGTCAGTCATGAAAAAATTAGTTGCGACAGCGCCTCGTGTAGCGGCGCTGGTGGAATACGAAGATCGTCCTGTTGCAGCACATGAGGTGAAGATTCGTGCCCGTTATGGTGCCCCGAAACACGGCACCGAAGTCGTGGATTTCCGCGCGGCAAGCCCGTTCATCGATGAAGAGTTCAACGCTGAGTGGCAGATGTTTACCCCGCGTGAAAAAGGTGCAGCGCGCGGCATCGAATTTGGTAAATTCCAGCTGGGGAACATGATCGTCGGCAACATTATCGAATGTGGTGCGGACGTGACGGAATACCAGATCGGCGACAGCGTCTGCTGCTACGGCCCGTTGCAGGAAACGGTCATCGTAAACGCGGTGAACAACTATAAGCTGCGCAAAATGCCGCAGGGCGCATCCTGGAAAAACGCCGTTTGCTACGATCCGGCGCAGTTCGCCATGAGCGGCGTGCGTGATGCTAACGTCCGCGTAGGGGATTTCGTCGTGGTTGTGGGGCTGGGCGCGATTGGCCAGATTGCGATTCAGCTGGCGAAAAAAGCCGGCGCGTCAGTGGTTATTGGTGTCGATCCTATCGAACATCGCTGTGAGATCGCCCGCCGTCACGGTGCAGACCACTGCCTGAACCCAATCGGTACCGATGTCGGTCTGGAAATTAAGAAACTGACCGGCAAGCAGGGCGCCGATGTGATCATCGAAACCAGCGGATTTGCAGATGCGCTGCAATCTGCGCTGCGCGGTCTCGCCTACGGTGGAACGATCTCCTACGTGGCTTTCGCCAAGCCGTTTGCGGCAGGCTTCAACCTTGGTCGCGAAGCACACTTCAATAACGCCAAAATTGTCTTCTCCCGCGCATGCAGTGAACCCAACCCGGATTATCCGCGCTGGAGCCGCAAGCGTATTGAAGAGACCTGCTGGGAATTGCTGATGAACGGTTATCTCAATTGCGAAGATCTGATCGACCCGGTCGTCACCTTCACCACCAGCCCGGAAAGCTATATGAAGTATGTCGATCAGCACCCGAAACTCAGTATCAAAATGGGCGTCACTTTTTAAGCTAAGGACAGCAATCATGAAAATCGCAACACAAAACCAGGCCTTTTTCCCGACCGCTATCATGGAAAAATTCGAATACATCAAAGCGATGGGATTTGATGGCTACGAAATTGATGGCCGACTGCTGGTGGAAAACCTCGACGAAGTAAAAGCGGCTATCAAAGCCACCGGCCTGCCGGTCACGACGGCCTGTGGCGGATACGATGGCTGGATCGGGGATTTCATTGAAGAACGCCGCCTGAACGGTCTACAGCAGATTGAACGCATTCTGGAAGCGCTGGCAGAAGTGGGCGGAAAAGGGATTATCGTTCCGGCTGCCTGGGGGATGTTTACCTTCCGTCTGCCGCCAATGACTTCGCCACGTAGTCTGGACGGCGATCGCAAAGCGGTCAGCGCTTCCCTGCGCTGGCTGGATGAGGTGGCAGCGCGCACCGGTACTACCGTCTACCTGGAGCCGCTGAACCGCTATCAGGATCATATGATCAACACTCTGGCCGACGCGCGTCGTTATATCGAAGAGAACGGCCTGAAGCACGTGCAGATCATCGGTGATTTCTACCACATGAATATTGAAGAAGACTCCCTGACGGAAGCGCTGCATCAGAACCGCGACCTGCTGGGTCATGTGCACATTGCTGATAATCACCGCTATCAGCCGGGCAGCGGCAGCCTCGATTTCGCCAGCCTGTTCGATCAGCTGCGTGCCGATAATTATCAGGGTTACGTCGTGTACGAGTGCCGGGTGCGTGCCGACGATCCGGCTCAGGCCTATAAGGACTCTCTCACTTACTTGCGTGAATGCTAAGGATGACGAGCGTGATGAGTGCTTCTACACCTTTGCCTCTGCGCGTCGCCATCATTGGCGCCGGGCAGGTTGCAGACAAAGTGCATGCCTCGTATTACGCCACGCGCAGTGATGTTCAAATGGTGGCTGTCATGGACAGCCGCCTTGAGCAGGCACAGGCGTTCGCGGAACGTTATGCTATTCCATCGGCATGGCAGGACGCTCACGAGATGTTGCAGGAAGTAAAACCGGATTTGGTGAGCGTCTGTTCGCCTAACCGGTTCCATTTTGAACATGTGATGGCGGCTCTCGAAGCAGGTTGTCATGTGATGTGTGAAAAGCCGCCGGCGATGACGCCGCACCAGGCGGATGAGATGCGTCTCGCGGCGCGCAAGGCCGGAAAAGTCCTCGCGTACGATTTTCACCATCGCTTTGCGCTGGATACCCAGCTCCTGCGCGATGCGGTAATGAACGGAACGCTCGGTGAAATTTACTTCACCTCCGCGCAGGCGCTGCGTCGTTGCGGTGTGCCGGGGTGGGGCGTTTTCACCAATAAATCGCTCCAGGGCGGCGGGCCGCTGATCGATATCGGCATTCACATGCTGGATGCCGCGATGTATGTGCTGGGTTTCCCGCCCGTGAAGCGGGTAACCGCGCACAGCTTCCAGAGACTGGGGAACCGTAAACACACCGGCCAGTTTGGCGAATGGGATCCTGCGCAGTTTACCGTGGAGGATGCCCTGTTTGGCACGATTGAGTTTTGCAACGGTGGCATTCTGCGTCTGGACACCTCTTTTGCGCTTAATATCCGCGAGCAGTCGATCATGAACGTCTCTTTCTGCGGTGAGAAGGCGGGTGCAACGCTGTTCCCGGCACACATTTATAACGACGAAGCCGGAGTTTTACAGACGCTGACCCAGCGGGAAGAGGCTGACGGTCGCCGACATCTGCGCAGTATGGACGCGTTTGTTCGCCACGTAATGGGCGAGCCGGTCATAGAGGAAGAGACGCCAGAATTCGCAGCCATTAACATCCGCACCGGGGTTCGCCAGAAGGTCGCCTCCGCACTCGCTGAACACCACATCGTGGCTGATATTGCCTGGGCCGTTGTCGCTTACTGGCAGGCAACACACGACGATGCCTTTATGCGCAATGAGGGTCTGACGCTGCTGATGGAAACCGCTTCGTTCTGGATGGGACGCGCGACGGAAATTAATGGTCGTCTTGAGATCCATGACGTGATCGGACCGGATGAATACACCGAGCATGTCAACAACAACGCTTACACCAACTATCTGGCCTGGCACAACGTGACCTGCGCGCGTCAGTTTATGGCGAAATTTGGGCGTGAAGATGCGCGTTTTACGGATATTGCCGGTAAGTTCCTGGCGCGCCTGTGGCTGCCAGAGGCCGACGCAGAGGGTGTGATCCCGCAGGATGATACCTTCATGGCAAAACCTGCCATCGATCTGAGCCGCTATAAAGCCAAAGCGGGTAAGCAAACCATTCTGCTTGATTACTCTCGCGCGGAAGTGAACGAGATGCAGATCCTGAAGCAGGCCGACGTGGTGATGCTTAACTACTTGCTGCCGGAACGGTTTACGCCGCAGCAATGTGCCGCCAATCTGGCGTTCTACGAGCCACGCACGATTCATGATTCATCCCTGAGTAAAGCCATTCACGGCATTGTGCTCGCACGCTGCGGTGACACCGAGGGGGCGTATGCCTTCTGGCGCGATGGGATTGCCATCGACCTGGGGGACGACCCGCACAGCAGTGATGACGGTATTCATGCCGCCGCCACCGGTGCGATCTGGTTGGGCGCCATTCAGGGATTTGCTGGCCTGCACATTAGCGATGGGGAGCTGCATCTTGCGCCGAAGCTGCCTGCTCACTGGCAGAAACTCGCCTTCCCACTGCGGTGGCGGGGCGCAACAATGCACATTACCTGTGAAGATGACCAGTTAACCATTGAAACCACCGCACCTGTCACGTTGACGCTGTGGGGTAAAACGCTGCATGTATCAGGGCGAAAGGTCTGTGAGCGTAAGGACTTTCTTGTACCTGTTAATGGGATCGCTACCACGGAGGGGCGCCATGACGCTTAACGCTGTTGTATTCGATCTGGACGGGGTGATCACCGATACCGCGCATCTTCACTTTCTGGCCTGGCGCGCCGTGGCGGAGGAGATTGGTATCACCTTCGACGAAGTATTTAACGAACAGCTGAAGGGAATAAGCCGTATGGACTCCCTCCAGCGCATTCTGAAACATGGCGGGAAAGAGGGGATGTTCAGTGACGAGCAGCGCCTGGCGCTGGCGACGAAAAAAAACGCGCTTTACGTCCAGTCGCTGGCATCACTGACGCAGGATTCGCTGCTGCCGGGTATTCGCGACGTGCTGGCGGATATTCGCGCCGCGAAGGTCAAAATTGGCCTGGCATCCGTATCGCTTAATGCTCCTGGGATTTTGCACGCGTTGGGTATTCATCAGGCTTTCGATTTTTGCGCCGATGCTTCGCGTATTAGCCGCTCAAAGCCGGACCCGGAAATCTTCCTTGCGGCCTGTAAAGGACTGAACGTGCGTCCTGAAGAGGCCATTGGTATCGAAGATGCCGCCGCAGGGGTAGATGCGATCAACGACGCAGGAATGCTGTCGGTCGGGATTGGGCCTGGCCTGAACCATGCGGGATTACAACTTCATTCAACGCAGGAACTGACCTGGGAACGCCTGACGGCGTTCTGGGCATCCCGGGCGTATTGATAAGGAATTAATAATGGCTCAACTGTCTCTGAAACACATTCAGAAAATTTATGATAACCAGGTCCACGTGGTGAAGGATTTCAACCTCGAAATTGAAGACAAAGAATTTATCGTCTTCGTCGGTCCATCGGGTTGTGGGAAATCCACGACGCTGCGAATGATTGCCGGCCTCGAGGAGATCAGCGCGGGTGAACTGATTATTGACGGGGTTTGCATGAATGATGTTCCCGCCAAGTCCCGTGATATCGCGAAGGTCTTCCAGAACTATGCGCTCTATCCGCATATGACGGTCTACGACAACATGGCGTTTGGCCTGAAAATGCAAAAAATTGCGCCCTCCGTCATTGAAGAACGCGTTACCTGGGCGGCACAGATCCTGGGCTTGCGCGATTACCTCCAGCGTAAACCTGGCGCGTTGTCCGGCGGTCAGCGTCAGCGCGTGGCGTTAGGCAGGGCGATAGTGCGCGAAGCGGGGGTGTTCCTGATGGATGAGCCCTTATCCAACCTCGATGCCAAACTTCGTGTGCAGATGCGCGCTGAAATTAGCAAGCTGCATCAGAAGCTTAATACCACCATGATTTACGTGACGCACGATCAGACGGAAGCCATGACGATGGCGACCCGCATCGTGATTTTAAAGGACGGCATCATTCAGCAGGTGGGCGCGCCGAAGCAGGTCTACAACGAGCCGGCGAATATGTTCGTTGCAGGATTTATTGGCTCACCGGCGATGAACTTCATTCGTGGCGCAATCGACGACCGCTATTTTGTGACGGAAACGCTGCGTCTGGAGATCCCGGAGGACAAGCTGGCCGTACTGAATGCGCAAGGTTACCAGCGTAAAGCGGTTGTCTTTGGGATCCGTCCGGAAGATATTCTCACCGTACAGCAAAGCGGCGAAAACATCACGGCAAAGATCAGCGTTGCTGAGCTGACCGGGGCTGAATTTATGCTTTATGCCACCGTGGGTGGGCATGAACTGGTTGTCCGTGCGGGAGCGGCGGATGATTACGTTGCCGGAGATAATATCGGCATCCAGTTCGATATGAATAAGTGCCATTTCTTCGATGCTGATACTGAAACAGCTATTAGATAAGAAAGGTGTTCGCCGGAAATGAAAGTTTCCGGTTTTTTGTATGTTAATTATAAAGGAATATTTTAATGAGTACTCTACTAAGAAGTGCTGCGCTCGTCCTGTGCGCAGGGGTGAGCTGCGCGCAAGCAACTGAATCAGCCAAACAGTGGGAATTTAATATTGGCGCCATGTATGAAATTGAAAACGTCGAAGATCAGGCCGACGATAAAGATGGATTATATGAACCCTCCGTGTGGTTTAATGCCACTTGGGATGCATGGACCATTTCGCTGGCTATGTATCAGGAAGGGCCGGTTGATTACAGTAGCATGACGCGCGGCACCTATTTCGATCGTCCCGAAGTAGAATTACGCTATCGTATTATTGGTACCGATGATTTCACGCTGGGACTGACGGGTGGTTTCCGTAATTACAGCTATCATTTCAAAGATGAGGATGGCGCGAAAGCGGGCAGCGCAAATATGCAGCGCTATAAAATTCAACCGGACTGGGATGTAAAATTAACCGATGACTGGCGTTTTGGCGGATGGTTTGCCATGTACCAGTTTGCGAATGACCTGGCAAAAACCGGTTATTCTGACAGCCGTGTTGAAACGGAAACCGGTTTTACCTGGACAATTAACGAAACCGTCTCTGCAAAAGTTAATTACTATTTAGAGCGGGGTTTCAATATGGACAGTTCACGTAATAACGGTGAATTCTCCACTCAGGAAATCCGTGCGTATATGCCTGTTTCATTAGGACAGACAACCCTGACGCCGTATACTCGTCTTGGGCTTGACCGCTGGACAAACTGGGACTGGCAGGACGATCCGACACGTGAAGGGCATGATTTCAATCGTCTGGGATTGCTCTATGCTTATGACTTTGCGAATGGCCTTTCCATGACGCTGGAATATGCCTACGAATGGGAAAACCATGACGAAGGTAAAAACGATCGCTTCCACTATGCGGGGATCGGCGTGAATTACGCGTTCTGACAGGACGTTACCAGGGGCGTTTGCCCCTGGTTTTTAGCGTAATGAAGCCGCATCTGAAAAATGCGTTTCAACCAATACCTTATGCGGGGCAGGTTTACCCGCAATGCACCTGAACAACAAATCGCAGCTCTCTTCGCCCAGCTTTCTCGTGGGGATATCAAAACCGCCTGGTGCAGGGGTTAAAATGAGAGATAGCATCGGGTCGCTGTATCCTGCCATTGCGACCTGTTCCGGGATCGTCAGATTTAGCTCATCTGCGGCACGATAAAGACTTAGCAATTTCATGCTGTCCGTCGCAAAAACTGCATCAGGCGGGTTGTCTGATGAGAGTAGCTGACAGGCCGCCTGAAGCGCGCTTTCATGGGTATATCCGCCATCAATAACCCAGTCCGGATTAATCGCAATACCGTGCTTCTCAAGGCTCGATTTATAGCCCGCCAGGCGATCGATAGAAACGTGATAATCGAGCGGGGCATGCAGGCAGGCAATTTTAGTGCGACCATGTTTGATAAATGAGTCGGTTAATATGGCGCTGTCGTGGAAATTATCCGTGTCGACAGAATAGATATTCTGGTAATTGCCTTCCACTTTACCAATAACGACCACGGGCACACCGTATTCGTCCAGCGTCGCGAAAAAAGACTCGTTCGCCGGCGAGCTTAGCATGATGATCCCTTTGATCATCTTCTGCTTTATTTTACCCACGCATTTTTGCAGATCATCTTCGCTGCTTTTGGACGTTTGTAAAATAACATCAAAACCTTCTTCTTCTGCTTTTGCCGTTATGGCATGCAGTACATCAGAGAAAAACGGATTCCCTGCGGTGGTTTTGGTTGAACGGGTCGAAATAACCATAATGGCGTCGAAGCCAGAAGAGGTGAGTGCGCGGGCAAGTTTATTCGGTTGATAATTTAATTCTTCTATCGCCTTCAACACCTTTTCGCGCGCTTCAGGAGAAATATTCGTTTGTTTATTCAGAACGCGCGACACGGTTGATTTCGAAACGCCAGCAACGCGGGCAATATCATAGATGGTGGGTGACATACACCTTACTCACTCCAGACGGACAGCAATTGCGCCCATCTTACTGGAGAGAAAACGGCAATAGCAATAATTAAGAATTGATAATCAACGATCTGCCCCAATTTACTGTATTCTGAAGTGACTTTTTTCAGGGTTCCAGGCAATGAAGGACGGCGATGAAGCGACTTAAAAACGAATTCAATTCTCTGGTGAACCGTGGCGTTGATCGCCATTTGCGTCTTGCCGTGACGGGGCTGAGCCGCAGCGGTAAGACAGCATTCATTACGGCGATGGTCAATCAGCTGTTGAACCTGCATGCAGGGGTGCGCCTGCCACTGCTTAGCGCAGTGCGCGAGGAGCGGTTGCTGGGGGTGAAACGCGTACCGCAACGTGATTTTGGCATCCCCCGTTTCACCTATGATGAAGGTCTGGCGCAGTTATACGGGGAACCTCCCGCCTGGCCCACCCCGACGCGTGGCGTGAGCGAAATCCGTCTTGCGCTGCGTTTCCGCTCGAATGAATCCCTGATGCGTCACTTCAAAGAAACGTCCACGCTCTATCTCGAAATTGTGGATTATCCGGGAGAATGGCTGCTCGATTTACCGATGCTGGCGCAGGATTACCTGAACTGGTCCCGACAGATGACCGGTTTGTTGCAGGGGCAGCGGGCAGAGTGGTCGACCAAATGGCGCCAGCTTTGCGAAGGGCTGGACCCGCTGGCACCGGCGGATGAAAACCGTCTGGCCGTCATAGCCGAAGCCTGGACGGATTACCTGCATCAGTGCAAGCAGGAGGGGTTGCATTTCATTCAGCCGGGCCGCTTCGTTCTGCCGGGTGATTTAGCCGGTGCTCCCGCGCTACAGTTTTTCCCGTGGCCGGACGTTGACAGCATCGGCGAATCGAAACTGGCGCAGGCGGACAAGACCACCAACGCCGGTATGCTCCGCGAGCGATACAATTATTACTGTGAGAAGGTGGTTAAGGGTTTTTATAAAAATCACTTTTTACGCTTTGACCGCCAGATCGTGCTGGTGGACTGCCTGCAACCGCTCAACAGCGGGCCGCAGGCGTTCAATGATATGCGGCTGGCGCTGACGCAGCTGATGCAAAGCTTTCATTATGGCCAGCGTACGCTGTTTCGCCGTTTGTTCTCGCCGGTCATCGACAAGCTGCTGTTTGCCGCCACAAAAGCTGACCATGTGACGGTCGATCAGCACGCCAACTTGGTATCCCTGCTGCAACAGCTGGTGCAGGATGCCTGGCAGAATGCGGCCTTCGAAGGGATCAGCATGGACTGTCTGGGGCTGGCGTCCGTACAGGCTACGCAGAGTGGGTTGATTGACCTGAATGGCGAGAAAATTCCGGCCCTGCGGGGCAACCGTCTCAGCGACGGCGAACCGCTCACGGTCTATCCGGGGGAAGTTCCGGCGCGTCTGCCGGGCCAGGCTTTCTGGCAAAGCCAGGGTTTTCAGTTCGAAGCCTTCCGTCCGCAGAGCATGAACGTTGATCAGCGATTGCCGCATATCCGTCTGGATGCTGCGCTGGAGTTTTTAATTGGAGATAAATTGCGATGACGGAACCGTTAAAACCTCGCATTGATTTTACCGGCCAGCTTGAGCAGACGCCCCATGAGGCGTTTAAAACGGCGCAAACCTTCAGCGGCCCGCAGGCTGACAACTTTGCTCCCGTGCTGGCAGACGAGCCGATGGTTGAAGAGGGGCAGGCGGAAGCGGTGGTTGATGCGGCACTGCGCCCGAAACGCAGCCTGTGGCGTAAGATGGTGACCGCCGGGTTAGCCCTTTTTGGTGTGAGCGTAATCGGCCAGGGCGTGCAGTGGGGCGTCAATGCCTGGCAAACGCAGGACTGGGTGGCGCTGGGGGGATGCGCCGCCGGGGCGTTGATTGTTGGTGCGGGCGTTGGCTCAGTCGTCAGCGAGTGGCGTCGCCTCTGGCGTTTGCGTCAGCGTGCCCACGAACGCGATGAAGCGCGGGATCTGCTGCACAGTCACGGCACAGGAAAAGGGCGTGCTTTTTGTGAAAAGCTTGCGGCTCAGGCCGGGATAGATCACTCTCACCCGGCGCTTCAGCGCTGGTATGCGGCGATCCACGAAACCCAGAATGACCAGGAAGTGGTCACGCTCTATGCGCACATTGTTCAACCGGTACTGGATGCGCAGGCTCGTCGTGAGATCAGCCGTTCGGCGGCGGAATCTACCCTGATGATCGCCGTCAGTCCGCTGGCAATGGTGGACATGGCCTTTATCGCCTGGCGCAACCTGCGTCTGATCAACCGCATCGCCAGGCTGTACGGCATTGAGCTTGGCTATTACAGCCGACTGCGCCTGTTCAAACTGGTGTTGCTGAATATCGCCTTCGCCGGGGCAAGCGAACTGGTACGGGAGGTCGGGATGGACTGGATGTCGCAGGATCTTGCGGCGCGTCTCTCTGCCCGGGCGGCGCAGGGGATTGGTGCCGGTCTGCTGACGGCACGCCTGGGTATCAAAGCGATGGAGGTTTGTCGTCCACTCCCCTGGATCGATGGCGATAAGCCGCGGCTGGGGGATTTCCGTCGCGAATTGATTGGCCAGCTTAAAGAGACGCTCAATAAAAAACCTGCTCAGTGAGGTTTTGTTTACTAATCGTGCGGGCTGTCAATATTTGTTGACAGCCACCTTCCCGAGCACCGTGATCTGACATATCATTTTACTGTTATTGGCTTAAACGGTGAATTTCCCATGCGTCTGGAAGTCTTTTGTGAGGACCGTCTCGGTCTGACCCGCGAGTTACTCGATCTTCTTGTTTTACGTAGCATTGATTTACGTGGCATAGAGATCGACCCTGTCGGGCGAATTTACCTCAATTTTGCCGAAATTGAATTTAATACCTTCAGTAGCCTGATGGCGGAAATCCGCCGTATCGCTGGCGTTACGGATGTACGCACCATCCCCTGGATGCCGTCCGAGCGGGAACATCTTGCGCTGAGCGCGCTGCTGGAAGCAATGCCGGAGCCGTTTCTCTCTCTCGATCTGAAAAATAAAGTCGAGCGCGTTAACCAGGCCAGCTGCCAGCTGTTTGCGCAGACTCAGGAAAAACTTATCGGGCACCACGCCACGCAACTGATCACCGGTTTTAATTTCCAGCGCTGGCTGGACAGCAACCCGCAAAATACCCATAGCGAGCATGTCGTCATCAACGGACAGAATTTCCTGATGGAGATCACGCCGGTCTACCTGAAAGGGGAAAATGCCGCGCGGGTGCTGACCGGCGCAGTGATCATGCTGCGCTCCACGGTGCGAATGGGGCGTCAGTTACAGAACCTTTCCAGCCAGGACGTCGGCGCATTCAGCCAGATTATTGCGGTGAGCCCGAAGATGCGTCATGTGATCGACCAGGCGCGCAAGCTGGCAAATCTTACGGCGCCGCTGCTGATTACCGGGGATACCGGTACGGGGAAAGATCTGCTGGCGCATGCTGTGCACATGGCCAGCCCGCGTGCGGCAAAACCGTATCTGGCGCTGAACTGCGCCTCTATTCCTGAAGATGCCGTTGAAAGTGAGCTGTTCGGGCATGCGCCGGAAGGTAAAAAAGGCTTCTTTGAACAGGCGAATGGCGGCTCGGTGCTGCTGGACGAGATTGGCGAAATGTCGCCACGCATGCAGGCGAAACTGCTGCGTTTCCTCAATGACGGCACGTTCCGCCGCGTGGGGGAAGATCATGAAGTTCACGTGGACGTGCGCGTCATCTGCGCCACCCAGAAAAACCTGGTGGAGCTGGTGCAGAAAGGGGTATTCCGCGAAGATCTCTACTATCGTCTCAACGTTCTGACGCTCAATATTCCGCCGCTGCGCGATTGCCCACAGGACATCATGCCGTTGACAGAACTGTTCGTGGCCCGTTTTGCCGATGAGCAGGGCGTGCCGCGTCCGAAGCTCTCTGCCGACCTGGGCACCGTGCTGACGCGTTACGGCTGGCCGGGCAATATTCGTCAGCTTAAAAATGCGGTCTATCGCGCATTAACTCAGCTTGAAGGGTATGAACTGCGCCCTCAGGATATTCTGTTGCCGGATTACGATGCCGGGACGGTCTCGGTAGGCGAAGAGGCAATGGAAGGCTCGCTGGATGACATCACCAGCCGTTTCGAGCGTTCGGTGTTAACGCAGCTATATCGCAGCTATCCGAGCACGCGCAAGCTGGCTAAACGTCTTGGGGTGTCACATACCGCGATTGCGAATAAGTTGCGCGAGTATGGGTTAAATCAGAAGAAGGGTGACGAATAAATAAAAAAGCCTCTTTGCAGAGGCTTTTTTACGTTTAGGCTTTAAGCGCCTCAAGTGCAGCGGTGTAATCCGGTTCGGTAGTGATTTCGTTGACCAGCTCACTGAAAACAACGTTGTCGTTTTCGTCGATCACCAGCACCGCTCGAGCAGCCAGACCCTTCAGCGCGCCTTCGGAAATGGCAACACCGTATTTCTCCAGGAAATCCGGGCTGCGCAGAGTGGATAGGGTGATGACGTTGCTCAGGCCTTCAGCGCCGCAGAAGCGGGACTGGGCAAACGGCAGATCAGCAGAAATGCACAGCACTACGGTGTTGTCCATTTCGGTCGCCAGCTGGTTGAATTTACGCACTGATGCAGCGCAAACGCCAGTATCGATGCTTGGGAAAATGTTCAGGACTTTACGTTTGCCAGCAAACTGGCTCAGCGTGACGTCAGACAGATCTTTAGCCACCAGAGTAAAAGGCTGTGCTTTGCTGCCAGACTGTGGGATGGAACCTGCAACAGCAACCGGGTTGCCCTGGAAATGAACGAGTTGTGACATAGGTATCTTCCTGTTTACAAATAGTTAACGTCGTGGCTAGTGTATGTCATCCGCAGTTAGCACGGCAAACCAATTTTCTGCCTTTCCGGCCTGCAAGGAGTCAGTGATGAGAAGCGTTAAGGTCTATGAAGAAGCCTGGCCATTGCACACCCCGTTTGTGATCTCGCGCGGCAGCCGTAATGAGGCCTGCGTGGTCGTGGTTGAATGTGAAGAGGACGGCGTAAAAGGCGTCGGGGAATGTACCCCTTATCCTCGCTACGGAGAAAGCCTGGCGTCAGTCATGGCGCAAATTATGACGGTAGTGCCCGAGTTGCAGGCGGGCCTGACGCGTGAGGCTCTTCAGCTTCGGTTGCCGGCCGGCGCGGCACGCAACGCGATTGACTGCGCACTCTGGAGTCTGGAAGCGGCGAAACAACAAAAACCGCTGCCTGCGCTGCTGGACGTTACGCTGCCGCAATCGATCGTCACCGCGCAAACGGTGGTCATCGGTGAACCAGAGCAAATGGCCGCCAGCGCTCAGGCGTTGTATGCCACCGGTGCAACCTTATTAAAGGTGAAGCTCGACGATCGTCTGATTAGCGAACGCATGGTCGCCATTCGTGCGGCGGTGCCTGATGCCACTCTTATCGTCGATGCGAACGAATCATGGCACAGCGAAGGGCTGGCAGCCCGTTGTCAGCTGCTTGCCGATCTGGGCGTCGCCATGCTGGAGCAACCCCTCCCGGCAGGAGACGATGCCGCGCTGGCGAATTTTATTCATCCGCTTCCCGTCTGTGCAGATGAAAGCTGTCATACCCGTGCGAGCCTGTCAGCTCTCAAGGGACGCTACGAAATGGTGAACATTAAGCTGGATAAAACAGGTGGATTAACCGAGGCCCTGGCACTGGCACAAGATGCGCAGGCGCAAGGCTTTGCTCTGATGCTGGGCTGTATGTTGTGCACGTCCAGAGCGATCGGCGCTGCGCTCCCGCTGGTGAACAGCGTGCGTTTTGCCGATCTTGACGGCCCAACCTGGCTGGCGGTTGACGTCTCACCCGCGCTGAATTTTACTTCCGGCGTGCTTCATCTTTGAGGCTGCCAGCGCAGGAGATCTGTCATCGCCCGCAGGTATTTTTCGCTCGCTTCATCCGAGGAGATGGGCGGAAACTCTGCGGTGATACAGTGAAGGCTGAGATCTGCGCACCAGCTGCCAAACGACCCGGGTGTTTCATAGCCAACGCTGCTCACCAGAGGTAGAGCAAACGCATCCGCCAGCCACTGCCCGAGCGCCGTATGACGAGGATCTTCAATACAGGCGAGGGGATCGTGGAAAGAGACAACCCAGGCCGGGTGGATCTTATGAATAAGCTGGCATAGCGCCTGAGTCTCCGGTTCGGAACCGGGTTTGTCTCCCGTGAGCAGGACCACATCTCGCTCCTGCGCCGAACTGTTCCAGCGATACACCGTTTCACCGGCGCGCCAGTTTGCCGCCGGGAAGTTCCTGTTCAGGTCAACGCCTCGTGCATTCGCCCGCAATCCAAGCTGACAACCGTCCGGGTTGACGGTCAAAATCACATGATGACGTCGTAAATCGGGGGCCAGCGTACGTAGCGCGCACGAGAGTGTCACGACAGACGAGTTTTCATCGCCATGCGTGCCTGCAATGATTAAGCCGCTATTGCGATCGGCCTCGGGGGCCGGAAACCAGATCAGCGGCGCGCCTAAAAATGAGCGTCCATAATGTTCAGTTCCGGGCGGGAAGGCGCCGCGTTCCGTTCTTGGTCGGGTAGTTGCCATAGTAAACCCTGATGATAAAGTCACTTCTGGCAGTGTTGTGCAAAAGCCGCGCTTAATCAAATAGTTTCCGTGTGTGTGGAAAATTGCCTGACATCAACTTTCCAGAGGAAGCATTTGCATTTCTCCGTTTCGAAACAAATAATTACGCATCTGCCTGTTACCTGACATCATTAAGGGGATCGTATGAAGCATCCTGTTTCGCTTCTTTGTACTGCGCTGTGGCTGTGCGGGCTTTCTTCACTTTCATATGCCGCGGAGGTTCCCGAAGGAACGGTTCTGGCGCAAAAGCAGGAGCTGGTTCGACATATCAAAGATGAGCCCGCTTCGCTCGATCCGGCAAAAGCGGTGGGATTGCCCGAGATACAGGTGATTCGCGACCTCTATGAAGGGCTGGTAAATCAGAACGAAAAAGGGGAGTTAGTTCCCGGCGTGGCGACGCGCTGGCAGAGCAATGACAACCGCGTCTGGACGTTCACGCTGCGGGATAACGCTAAGTGGTCTGACGGTACCCCAGTGACGGCACAAGATTTTGTCTATAGCTGGCGTCGTCTGGTTGATCCTAAAACAACGTCACCTTTCGCCTGGTTTGCGGCGCTGGCGGGCATTAACAATGCCCAGTCCATCATCGACGGCAAAGCTGCTCCGGATACGCTCGGCGTGACGGCGGTCGATGCTAAAACTCTGCGCGTGCAGCTGGACAAACCGCTACCCTGGTTCAGTAATCTGACGGCTAACTTCGCGTTTTATCCTGTTCAAAAGGCCAATGTGGAGAGCGGTAAGGAATGGACGCGCCCTGGCGCGCTCATTGGCAACGGTGCTTATGTGCTGAAAGATCGCGTGGTGAATGAAAAACTGGTGGTTGAGCCGAATTCACATTACTGGGATAACGCCAGGACGGTGCTTAAAAAAGTCACCTTTGTGCCAATCAACCAGGAGTCCTCAGCGACCAAACGCTATCTGGCGGGCGATATCGATATTACAGAATCGTTTCCGAAAAACATGTACCAGAAGCTGCTTAAAGATATTCCGGGACAGGTATATACACCGCCACAGCTTGGGACCTATTACTACGCGTTTAATACGCAAAAAGGCCCAACCGCGGATGCACGCGTACGTCTCGCGCTCAGCATGACTATCGACAGACGTATTATGGCGGAAAAAGTCCTGGGGACCGGCGAGAAACCGGCCTGGCATTTTACTCCCGATGTCACTGCGGGTTTTACGCCGGAAACCTCGCCATTTGAGCAGATGTCACAGCAGGAGCTGAATGCGCAAGCGAAAACGTTGTTGCAGGCGGCAGGCTATGGCCCCCAGCGTCCGCTAAAATTAACGCTGCTGTATAACACGTCTGAAAACCACCAGAAAATCGCGATTGCCGTTGCATCCATGTGGAAGAAAAATCTGGGTGTTGACGTTAAGTTGCAGAATCAGGAGTGGAAAACCTACATCGACAGCCGCAATACCGGGAATTTTGACGTCATCCGTGCATCGTGGGTAGGGGACTACAATGAGCCGTCTACATTCCTGTCGCTGCTGACCTCCTCCCACAGCGGGAATATCTCACGATTCAACGATCCTGCTTACGATAAGATTATTCATCAGGCGACGCTCGAAACTACTGAAAAAGCGCGTAATGCCGACTACAACATGGCCGAGAAGATCCTCACCGAGAAAGCACCAATTGCCCCTATTTATCAGTACACCAATGGCCGTCTCATCAAGCCATGGGTTAAAGGTTATCCGATAAATAACCCAGAGGATGTTGCGTACAGCCGTACAATGTATATTGAAAAGCATTAAAAAGAGGTCAGGGCGCTACGTGATTATGGTAAACATCCATTAACCGCATAAGCGCCCGCTCTCAGGGGGCATGATTTTACAGCCTGGTTAATACCGTATATCCCCTTCATATCAGCCCATCACTCATTGTCATGATGAATATCTTCAGAGAGATTCTTTCTCCCGTTTATCGAAAAACGCGTAGTCATTTATTCGCCATTCCTGTAGCAGTATAGTCATTACTGTTTTAAAGATTGAATTTGTCCGATACAGGATTTTTTCATATTCAGGCCATTTATTGAATTAAAGCCATATTTCTCTGCGCTGTTACGGGGTGTGTTAATAAATGCATTGATGTAAATCAATTATTCAACCTCATGGGACAATAAGTTCAATATTTCCAATCAAAGCAGTCATTTCTGCCAAATTAATGTGAATAAATAGTTAATTTTTACTGTGTATCATGTATCTATGGCATTTATGAGTACACTAATTTAGTGGAATATTCTTAAGAAAAGTCTAATTGTAGATCTTTGATCTGGAAATTTGATTTCAAATGGACATTTGCTCTAATATGGCTTTGTAAAGAAACGTCACTCACTTAACATTTATTTCTTTTAAAGAA
>NZ_JBMKIC010000008.1:0-156256 GCF_049238665.1 Enterobacter cloacae complex sp. IR5450 | reverse complement strand
TACTGGGGATCCCTCAGCCCTTGAGGGAGAGGGATGGGGTGAGGGAGAACTGCGCGCATGAACCCCTATACACATATTTTACATCTCAGGCGCATCCTCCGCGCCTGCCTTATGCTATGATTCGCAACTTTGGAGCACCTGCCAACGGCGGGAATGCAATTCACCCGCTGTCCACTTTCAGCGGAATAACAACATCTTGTGGTGACAGATGAACAGTGGTTATCTGCATTTTCCGGAATTCGATCCGGTTATTTTCTCAATAGGACCTGTAGCGCTGCACTGGTACGGTCTGATGTACCTGGTGGGCTTCGTTTTTGCCATGTGGCTTGCTGGCCGTCGCGCCAGTCGTCCGGGCAGTGGATGGACGAAGAACGAAGTGGAAAACCTGCTTTATGCCGGCTTCCTCGGCGTATTCCTGGGAGGTCGCATCGGTTATGTCCTGTTCTATAATTTCCCGGTATTCCTGAACGACCCGCTCTATCTGTTCCGCGTCTGGGACGGCGGTATGTCCTTCCACGGCGGACTGATTGGTGTGATCCTCGTGATGGTGATCTTCGCCAGACGCACCAAACGCAACTTCTTCCAGGTGGCTGATTTTATTGCGCCGTTAATCCCGTTTGGGTTGGGCGCAGGGCGTCTGGGCAATTTCATCAACGGTGAGCTGTGGGGGCGTGTCGATCCGAGCGTGCCGTTTACCATGCTGTTCCCGGGCTCCCGCGCAGAGGATATCGCGCTGCTGCCTTCGCATACTGAGTGGCAGTCCATTTTCGATACCTACGGCGTCCTGCCGCGCCATATGTCACAGCTCTATGAGCTGGCGCTGGAAGGCGTGGTGCTGTTCATCATCCTGAATCTTTATATCCGCAAACCGCGTCCAATGGGGGCTGTCTCCGGTCTGTTCCTGATTGGCTACGGCGCGTTTCGTATCATCGTCGAGTTCTTCCGCCAGCCGGATGCGCAGTTTACCGGTGAATGGGTACAGTACATCAGCATGGGGCAGATCCTCTCCATCCCGATGATTGTCGCGGGTGCCATTATGATGATTTGGGCGTATCGTCGTCGTCCACAGCAACAACTTTCCTGAGGAATCATGAAACAGTATCTTGAATTGATGAAAAACGTGCTCGACGAGGGCACGCCGAAAAACGACCGCACCGGCACCGGTACGCTCTCCATTTTTGGCCACCAGATGCGCTTCAATCTGCGAGAAGGCTTTCCTCTGGTGACAACGAAGCGCTGCCATTTGCGCTCGATCATTCATGAACTGCTCTGGTTCCTGCAAGGCGATACCAACGTTGCTTATCTACATGAAAACAATGTCTCCATCTGGGACGAGTGGGCAGATGAGAACGGCGACCTGGGTCCGGTCTACGGCAAGCAATGGCGCGCGTGGCCTACCCCGGACGGCCGCCATATCGACCAGATCACGACCGTCATAAACCAGCTGAAAAATGATCCGGACTCGCGCCGTATCATTGTCTCTGCCTGGAACGTGGGTGAACTGGATAAAATGGCGCTGGCGCCTTGCCACGCGTTTTTCCAGTTTTACGTGGCGGACGGCAAGCTCTCCTGCCAGCTCTATCAACGCTCCTGCGACGTGTTCCTCGGCCTGCCGTTTAACATCGCCAGCTACGCGCTGTTGGTGCATATGATGGCGCAGCAGTGCGATCTTGAAGTGGGCGATTTTGTCTGGACGGGCGGTGATACCCACCTCTACAGCAATCATATGGAACAGACGCATCTCCAGCTGACGCGCGAACCGCGTGCATTGCCGAAGCTGGTGATCAAACGTAAACCGGACTCGATCTTCGATTACCGTTTTGATGATTTCGAGATTGAGGGTTACGACCCGCATCCCGGCATTAAAGCTCCTGTCGCCATCTGATACGGCAAATCCTGACACAACCGGTGCTCTTTAGCGCCGGTTTTTTTTCACGCCCGTTTTGTTTTTCGAACCTGTTTCCAGAGATGATGCAACGCGTTGCAACGGGTGAAAATCTCCTGAAAGCGGCTCGTAAAGTTCTGGTTTGACGCTCGCACCGTTTCTGCTATTCCTCCACACTCCCGCCATGAAAAACGAACAAGGCTTTACGCTTATCGAAACCCTTATCGCCGTTTCGCTGGCAGTGATCCTCAGCGCCACAGGACTCTATGGCTGGGACAGCTGGCAGCAGCGGCAGCGGCTTTGGCAAACCGCCTGCCAGGTGCGGGATTACCTGGTGTTTTTGCGCAATGACGCCAACCGCCACAACAGCGAGCACAGGATCGCGCTGTATAACGACGGTGAAAAGAACTGTCTGACCAGTTCAGCGGTGACCGGTTGTGACAGCGGCGGACCGTTCGTGATGAAGCCGATGTGGCCAGGGGTCACGATAAGCGACATAACACCTGCGCTGGGATTTTACGGTTTAAGAGATACCGCGTGGGCCGGACATATCCGGGTGCAGAGCCGCGCTGGTGGGTGGTGGGTTATTGTCTCAAATGGCGGACGTATCAGGCTGTGTAATGCCGCAGGAGAAGGTGCATGCCAGTAAATCGAAAAGGGTTTTCCCTGCTGGAAGTGCTGATTGCGATGACGATAAGCAGCATTCTGTTACTCAGCACGTCACGTTTTTTACCGGGGCTACAGCGGGGGGTTTTACTGCAATCCGGGCAGCAGGAGCTGGAGGATGAGGTCTGGCAACGTCTGTTCGCGGTCGGTAAACAGTTTCAGAGAGCAGGATACTGTGCAGGGCATTGCCAGGGACAGGGGATGATCATCGGCAGGCAAGGACGATGTGCGATTGTGCAATGGGATGCGAACAGCAACGGCCAGTGGGATAGCACCGCGTCGGAAAACGACAGTACGGGATTCCGGCTTGAGTCCGGATCGCTTGAAACGCTGCGGGGCGCCACATCCTGTGACGGTAAGGGATGGGATAAGCTCACCGACCCGGATCGGGTCCTGATAGAGCAATTTATGGTCACTAAAACCGATCGTGCTGGCTTTGCGCCGGTCATCAGTATCGAGCTGCGTGCCCGCCGTAAAGGTGAACTGACCGCCCCCTTTTCGGCTCGCCATACCGTAACGGGGTTTAATCTGTGAATCGTCAGCGGGGCATGTCATCGCTGGCGCTGGTCCTGCTATTGCTGGTGCTCGGCACGCTGATCCTCACCGGATTAAATCAGCAGTTGCAAACCTTTAGCACGCTGGTAAGTGGCGAGAGTTTGTCTGTTCGCCAGCAGGCTGCCGTGCAATCTGCACTGGAGTGGGGGCGCGTTCAGGAATGGGCTTTACAGCCAGAGGTTCAGTGCAAACAGACACAGCGTTTGCGGGTCTGTGTAAGGTTGTTTGGGGAGCGTGTTTTGCTTATTGCCGGCAATGACGATCTGTTGCTATGGCAAGGCGGGGACATCGCGGAAGGGCAGATACGCTTTTCCGCCCACGGCTGGAGTGATTTCTGCCCCCTTAAGGAAAGTACGCTATGTCAGTTACCCTGAGCAGACAAAAAGGATTTAGCATGGTTGAGGTTTTGCTGGCAATGATGTTGCTGGTTGTGGTTGTGACGGCGTTATCCGGATATCATCGCGCGCTGGCAGCCCGGTATGCGGCGCTTAGCCAGTATCGTCAGCTATGGCATCATGCGTGGAATCAATCGCAGATCTCAACATTAACGCTCCCGCCGGGCTGGCAAGTCAGTCGGGGGCAGACAACACAGTCCGGATGTGTCAGCATCACGGTCACACTTATTTCTCCTATGGGGCGGCAGGGCGCGTTAACGCGTCTGCACTGCCCGGTTAGCCGCTAGTCGGGAGCGTTTATGCTAAGGGTTTACCACTCAAATCGTCTGGATGTGCTGGAAGCACTGATGGAGTATATCGTTGAGCAAGAGCGTCTTGACGATCCGTTTGAGCCAGAAATGGTGCTGGTGCAGAGCACCGGTATGGCGCAGTGGCTGCAAATGTCCCTTTCGCAGAAATTTGGCATTGCGGCGAACATCGATTTTCCGCTGCCCGCGAGCTTTATCTGGGAGATGTTTGTTCGCGTCCTGCCGGACATCCCTGAGCAGAGCGCCTTCAACAAACAAAGCATGGCCTGGAAACTGATGACGCTGCTGCCGGACATGCTGGCGCGTGATGAGTTTGCCATGCTGCGGCACTACCTGAATGACGACACCGACAAGCGTAAACTTTTCCAGCTGGCCTCACGTACTGCCGACCTCTATGACCAGTATCTGGTTTACCGTGCAGACTGGCTGATTCGCTGGGAAGCAGGAGAATTAGTCGATGGGTTACCGGAAGCGCAAATCTGGCAGGCGCCGCTCTGGAAAGCGCTGGTCGAGCATACCGGGAAACTCGGTCAGCCTAAGTGGCACCGTGCTAACCTGTACGATCGCTTTATCTCGATACTTGAGAACAGCGCAGAACGGCCAGCCCGTTTGCCGTCACGCGTGTTCATTTGCGGTATCTCCGCGTTGCCCCCTGTCTACCTGAACGCGCTAAAAGCGCTCGGTAAGCACACTGATATCCATATCCTCTTTACCAACCCGTGTCGGCACTATTGGGGGGATATTCAGGATCCGCGCTGGCTTTCACGGCTGGTCACCCGTCAGAGAAAACGTCTCTTTGAAGAACGCGCGGTGCCGCTGTTTAAAGACAGTGAAAACGCGGCGCAGCTTTTTGATGAAGAGGGGATTCAGAACCTGCCGAACCCGCTGCTTGCCTCGTGGGGCAAGCTCGGACGTGACTATATTTATCTGCTTTCAGATATCACCTCCTCGGGAGAAGGGGATGTGGATGCGTTTGCCGATATTACGCCGGATAGCCTGCTGCACAATATTCAGCTTGATATTCTGGATTTAGAGAACCGTGCCGTTGCCGGGATCACTGCCGAGGAGTTTGCGCGAAGCGATAAGAAGCGAAAACTGGATCCTGACGATCGTAGTATCGCGATCCACGTTTGTCACAGCCCACAGCGTGAAGTTGAAATTCTTCATGACCGCCTGCTGGCCATGTTGCAGGACGACCCAACCCTGACACCGCGCGATATCGTGGTGATGGTGGCGGATATCGACAGCTACAGCCCGTTTATTCAGGCGGTATTTGGCAGCGCAACGGGCGACCGCTATCTGCCCTACGCAATCTCTGACCGTCGCGCTCGTCAGTCACACCCGGCGCTACAGGCCTTTATCAGCCTGCTTTCGCTGCCTGATAGCCGGTTTATCTCTGAGGATGTGCTGGCACTGCTGGATGTGCCAGTTTTGGCCGCACGTTTCAACATTAACGAAGAGGGGTTGCGCTATCTGCGCCAGTGGGTCAACGAATCCGGTGTCCGCTGGGGTATCGACGATGATAACGTCCAGGAGTTCGAACTGCCAGCAACCGGCCAGCATACCTGGCAGTTTGGGCTGACGCGCATGCTGCTGGGGTATGCAATGGAGAGCATCCACGGCGAATGGAATGACGTGCTGCCGTACGATGAATCCAGTGGGTTGATCGCGGAACTGGTTGGTCACTTAGCCTCGCTGCTTATGCAGCTCAACCGCTGGCGCCGTGCATTGATGCAGCCCCGCCCGCTCGAAGAGTGGCTGCCAGTTTGCCGCGAAATGCTGAATGATTTCTTCCTGCCGGACAGCGAAACTGAAGCCGCCATGGCGCTTATCGAGAAGCAGTGGCAGGCCATCGTTGATGAAGGGGTTAATTCGCACTATCACGAGGCGGTTCCCCTTTCGCTTCTGCGTGATGAGCTGACGCAACGTCTCGATCAGGAGCGCATCAGCCAGCGCTTCCTTGCGGGGCCGGTGAATATTTGTACCCTGATGCCAATGCGTTCAATCCCGTTCAAAGTGGTCTGTCTGCTTGGCATGAACGACGGTATTTATCCGCGTGCGCTGCCGCCTCTGGGCTTTGATCTTATGAGCGCACAACCGAAGCGGGGTGACCGCAGCCGCCGCGATGATGACCGTTATCTCTTCCTTGAGGCGCTGATGTCTGCGCAAAGCAGGCTGTATATCAGCTATATCGGACGTTCAATTCAGGATAACAGCGAGCGTTTCCCGTCTGTGCTGGTGCAGGAGCTAGTGGACTACATTGGACAGAGCCACTATCTGCCGGGCGATGAAGCCTGCAACTGCGACGAAAGCGAACGTCGGGTGATAGCGCATATCACTTGCCACCATAGCCGTATGCCGTTCGATCCTGTCAACTACGTTCCTGATGAACTGCAAAGCTATGCCCGCGAGTGGCTTCCCGCCGCGAAGAAAGCGGGGACGCCGCAAACCGATTTTATTCAGGCGCTCGAACCGCGCGCTATAGACACCCTCACGTTTGAGCAGCTACAGCGCTTTTGGGCACACCCGGTTCGGGCGTTTTTCCAGCAACGCTTGCAGGTGAATTTCCGCTCTGAAGAGAGCGAAATCCCCGATGCGGAACCGTTTATTCTTGATGGGCTGGAGCGTTTTAAGCTTAATTCCCAGCTTCTGAATGCGCTGGTTGACGAAGAAGACGCCAGTAAACTGTTTCGACGTTACAGGGCGTCGGGATTACTTCCGTATGGTGCATTCGGCGAAATCGTCTGGGATGCCCAGTGCGAGGAGATGCGAGCGCTAGCTGACCGCGTTATCGCGTGTCGGCAGCCGGCGAGCAGCATTGAAATCGATCTCGATTGTAACGGTATGCACCTTAGCGGCTGGCTCACGCACGTGCAGTCTGACGGGCTGCTGCGTTGGCGCCCATCCATGCTCAGCGTTTCACATGGCCTGCAACTCTGGCTCGAACATCTTGTCTACAGTGCGAGTGGTCACGAAGGTGAAAGCCGGTTGTTTGTACGTAAGGACGGCGAATGGCGCTTCCCGCGGATGGAGCCTGAGCAGGCGTTGACGTACCTGTCGCTTTATATTGAAGGTTACCGTCAGGGCATGAACAAACCCCTGCTTTTGCTGCCTGAAAGTGGGGGGGCATGGATAAAAGCCTGTTATGACGCGCAGAATGATGCCATGTTAACGGATGAGGCTTCGCTCCAGAAAGCGCGCAGCAAGTTTTTGCAGGCCTACGAAGGGAACATGATGGTACGTGGCGAAGGTGACGATGTCTGGTATCAACGTTTATGGCGAACGCTGGAGCCAGAATATTTCGACATTATCACCCAGGAGGCGCAACGCTACCTGTTACCGTTATACAAATTTAATCAGTCCTGAGTGCTGTATAAAAATTGCGCAGTATGAGGTGTTCATTTATGATGCACCTCTTATCACGGACTGATGTACCCAAAGAAAGAGATGCTGGCGTGTCCAGCACGCACGTTGTTAATGATGTAGCCGTGATAAAGAGGTCGTAATGCCAGGCAGCACCTTGTTCAAAGCGTTTGTTTTGTTTATCGCCCTTTGGGCTCCCGTCACACAGGCCGATTCCGGTTGGCAACCTGTCAAGGAAACA
This sequence comes from Enterobacter cloacae complex sp. IR5450, assembly GCF_049238665.1. NCBI lineage: Bacteria > Pseudomonadati > Pseudomonadota > Gammaproteobacteria > Enterobacterales > Enterobacteriaceae > Enterobacter > Enterobacter cloacae complex sp. IR5450. The sequence continues at coordinate 148,843 of NZ_JBMKIC010000008.1, read as the reverse complement.
ATCCGTAAGAGCGATAAGGACACCCGTCAGTATCAGGCGATTCGTCTTGATAACGGGATGACCGTACTGCTGGTTTCCGATCCTCAGGCGGTGAAATCGCTCTCCGCGCTGGTTGTGCCGGTGGGTTCGCTGGAAGATCCTGACGCCCATCCGGGACTGGCGCACTACCTTGAGCACATGACGCTGATGGGATCTAAAAAATACCCACAGCCTGACAGCCTGTCCGAATTTCTGAAAATGCATGGCGGCAGCCACAACGCTAGTACCGCGCCGTATCGCACCGCGTTTTACCTGGAAGTGGAAAATGATGCGCTTGATGGGGCGGTGGATCGTCTGGCGGATGCCATCGCCGCACCGCTGCTGGATAAAAAATACGCTGACCGTGAACGTAATGCCGTGAACGCCGAACTGACGATGGCGCGCACGCGAGACGGTATGCGCATGGCGCAGGTTAGTGCTGAAACCATCAATCCGGCGCACCCGGGTTCGCGCTTCTCAGGCGGCAACCTTGAAACGCTGAGCGACAAGCCAGGTAGCCCGGTGCTCGATGCGCTGCATGCGTTTCGTGAAAAATACTATTCCGCCAATCTGATGAAAGCGGTTATCTACAGCAATAAACCGTTGCCGACGCTGGCAAACATGGCCGCGCAGACCTACGGCAGGGTGCCAAATAAAAATATCGATCTGCCGCAGATTAACGTGCCAGTTGTCACGGACGCGCAAAAAGGCATTGTTATTCACTATGTGCCGGCCTTGCCGCGCAAGGTGTTACGCGTTGAATTCCGTATTGATAACAACACGGCGCAGTTCCGCAGCAAAACCGACGAGCTGGTGACGTATCTTATCGGCAACCGCAGCCCGGGTACGCTCTCCGACTGGCTGCAAAAGCAGGGGCTGGTGGAAGGTATTCGCGCTGACTCCGATCCCGTTGTAAATGGGAATAGCGGCGTGCTGGCCATCTCCGCGACGCTGACCGATAAAGGGCTGGCTCACCGGAACGACGTCGTTGCGGCCATTTTCAGTTATCTCTCTCTGCTGCGCGACAAAGGCGTCGATAAACGCTACTTTGACGAGCTGGCGCATGTGCTGGATCTCGATTTCCGCTATCCCTCTATCACGCGTGATATGGACTACGTTGAGTGGCTGGCAGATACCATGATCCGCGTGCCGGTGGAACATACGCTGGATGCGGTAAATATTGCCGACCAGTTTGACGCCGGAGCGCTCAAAGCGCGTCTGGCGATGATGACTCCGCAGAATGCCCGCGTCTGGTATATCAGCCCGAACGAACCGCATAACAAAATGGCCTACTTCGTTGATGCCCCGTATCAGGTTGAAAAAATCAGCGAACAGACCTTCGCGGGCTGGCAGAAAAAGGCGGGGGAAATTGCGCTGAAGTTACCGGAGCTTAACCCCTACATCCCGGACGATTTCTCGCTGATCAAACCCGCAAAGGCGTATCCGCACCCGGAGCTGATTGTTGATGAGCCGACGCTGCGCGTGGTCTACACCCCAAGCCGCTATTTCGCCGACGAGCCAAAAGCGGATGTCAGCGTGGTGCTGCGTAACCCCAAAGCAATGGACAGCGCCAGAAACCAGGTGCTGTTTGCGCTTAATGATTATCTGGCCGGTATTGCCCTCGATCAGCTCAGCAACCAGGCTGCCGTTGGTGGTATCAGTTTCTCCACCAACGCCAATAACGGCCTGATGGTGAATGCCAACGGCTATACCCAGCGTTTGCCGCAGCTGTTCCAGGCGCTGCTGGACGGTTATTTCAGCTATACGCCTACGGAAGAACAGCTCGAGCAGGCTAAGTCCTGGTATGCCCAGATGATGGATTCTGCCGAGAAGGGTAAAGCCTACGATCAGGCGATTATGCCAGCACAGATGCTGTCGCAAATTCCGTACTTCCAGCGCGAAGATCGCCGCGCGATATTGCCCTCAGTCACCTTAAAAGAGGTGCTGGCTTACCGTGATGCGCTGAAAACCAATACCCGTCCGGAGTTCCTGGTTGTAGGGAATATGAGCGAAGATCAGGCTAAAACGCTGGCGCAAAACGTCCGTGCGCAACTGGGTTCAAAAGGCGATGAGTGGTGCCGTAACCAGGATGTGCTGGTAGAGAAAAAGCAGAACGTGATCTTCGAAAAAGCGGGAAGCAGCACGGATTCCGCGCTGGCCGCGGTGTTTGTCCCTGTCGGTTATGACGAATTTACCAGCTCTGCCCAGAGTGCTGTGCTTGGTCAAATTATTCAGCCGTGGTTTTACAACCAGCTGCGCACCGAAGAGCAGCTGGGCTATGCGGTGTTCGCTTTCTCCATGAATGTGGGCCGTCAGTGGGGGCTGGGCTTCCTTCTGCAAAGCAGTGACAAGCAACCCGCTTACCTGTGGCAGCGTTATCAGGCGTTCTTCCCGCAGGCGGAAGCAAAACTGCGCGCCATGAAGCCGGAAGAGTTTGCCCAAATCCAGCAGGCAGTTATCGCCCAGGTGATGCAGCCGCCGCAGACGCTGGGTGAAGAGGCCTCGCAGCTGAGCAAAGATTTTGATCGCGGTAATATGAAATTTGATTCGCGTGATAAAATAGTGGCCGAAATAAAACAGCTGACGCCACAAAAGGTTGCCGATTTCTTCCATCAGGCGGTAGTAAAACCGCAGGGTATGGCCATCCTGTCTCAGGTTTCTGGCAGCCAGAACGGGAAAACGGACTACGTAAAATCAAAAGAGTGGACCGTCTGGAAGAGCGTCAGCGCGCTGCAACAAACAATGCCCTGGAGTAAGAAAGAATGACCCATACCGCTGAGCCGCTTGATCCCCTAAGTTTACCTCTACAGGGTGAACGACTGATTGAAGCCTCAGCGGGAACGGGAAAAACCTATACCATCGCCGCGCTATATCTGCGTCTGCTGTTGGGGCTCGGCGGCAACGCCGCTTTTTCGCGCCCGTTAAGCGTGGAAGAGCTGCTGGTGGTAACCTTCACCGAAGCGGCCACTGCCGAGCTGCGTGGCCGTATTCGCAGCAACATTCATGAGCTGCGCATTGCCTGTCTGCGTCAGACGACGGATAACCCCCTCTACGCGAGCCTGCTGGACGAGATTGCGGATAAGCAACAGGCTGCGCAATGGCTGCTGCTGGCCGAACGGCAAATGGATGAAGCGTCCGTCTTCACCATTCACGGTTTTTGTCAGCGCATGCTGAGCCTGAATGCGTTTGAATCCGGCATGCTCTTTGAGCAGCAGCTTATTGAAGATGAATCCGAGCTTCGCTATCAGGCCTGTGCGGATTTCTGGCGTCGACACTGTTATCCGTTGCAGCGCGACATTGCCGAAGCGGTTCACGCCCTGTGGAAAGGTCCGGAAGAGCTTCTTCGCGCCATCGACCGTTACCTGCAAGGCGAGGCGCCGGTCATTAAATCTCCTCCGCCTGCCGATGAAACGCTGGCCTCGCGCCATGAAAAGATCGTCGCCAAAATTACCGCGCTTAAGCAGAAGTGGAATGAGTCGGTTGGTGAAATTGATGCAATCATCGAAAACTCAGGCATCGACAGACGCAAGTTCAACCGTGGGAACCAGGGGAAGTGGATCGAAAAGATCAGCGCCTGGGCCCAGGAGGAGACGCGGGGCTACCAGCTTCCGGACGCACTGGAAAAATTTTCGCAGCGCTTTTTGACCGAGCGAACCAAAGCCGACGGTATTGTGCCTGAGCATCCCCTGTTTGTGGCGATTGAAGCGCTGCTTGCGGAGCCATTAACGCTCAATGACCTGATGATCACCCGCGCCATGACGGAGATCCGCCAGGCCGTCGCGCGCGAAAAACGTCGCCGGGGCGAGCTGGGGTTTGATGACATGCTGAGCCGCCTGGACGAAGCCCTGTCCAGCGAGAATGGTGAAGCGCTCGCCAGCGCGATCCGTACCCGTTTTCCGGTGGCGATGATTGACGAATTTCAGGACACCGACCCCCAGCAGTACCGCATTTTTCGCCGCATCTGGCGACAGCAGCCCGACACTGCCCTGTTGTTGATTGGCGACCCTAAACAGGCGATTTACGCCTTCCGTGGGGCAGATATCTTCACCTATATGAAAGCCCGTAGTGAAGTTGTCGCGCATTACACGTTAGACACCAACTGGCGTTCCGCTCCGGGGATGGTTGAGAGCGTCAATGCGCTGTTCAGCCGTATGGAGACGGCGTTCATGTTCAATGAAATCCCTTTCCTGCCGGTGAAATCCGCCCCAAAAAACGCATCCCTGCGCTTCGAAGTCAGTGGCGCGGAGCAGCCCGCCATGACCTTCTGGCTGCTTGAAGGGGAAGGCTATGGCGTTGCTGACTATCAGGCGGCGATGGCCCAGCACTGCGCCGCGCAAATCCGTGACTGGCTGAGCGCAGGCAACCGCGGCGAGGCGCTGCTGTGGAAGGGGGAACAGGCAAATCCTGTTAAAGCCTCTGATATTACCGTGCTGGTGCGCAGTCGTCAGGAAGCGGCGTTAATCCGCGATGCGCTAACGTTGCTGGATATTCCGTCAGTGTATCTCTCTAACCGTGACAGCGTGTTCGACACGCTGGAAGCCCAGGAAATGCTCTGGCTGCTTCAGGCGGTACTGGCGCCGGAGCGCGAAAATACGCTTCGAAGCGCGCTGGCCAGCTCTATGCTGGGTTTGAACGCGCGCGATATTGATGAGCTCAACCATGACGAAAACGCATGGGATGCGGTGGTGGAAGAGTTTGTCCATTACCGTGAACGCTGGCAAAAACGCGGCGTCATGGCGATGCTGCGCGAATTGATGACGCGGCGTCAGATTGCCGAAAATATGCTGGCGTCATCCGGCGGTGAAAGGCGTCTTACCGATATTTTACACATCAGCGAACTGTTGCAGGAAGCCGGCACCCAGCTTGAAAGTGAACATGCCCTCGTGCGCTGGCTGGCGCAGCAAATCGCGGATCCAAACAGTAACGCCTCAAGCCAGCAGATGCGTCTTGAGAGCGATAAGCATCTGGTGCAAATCGTCACCATTCACAAATCGAAAGGTCTCGAGTATCCGCTGGTCTGGCTGCCCTTTATCGCCAACTACCGCGTTCAGGATCAGGCCTATTATCATGACCGCGAGACTTTCGATGCGGTGCTCGATCTCAGCAAGGCGGAAACCAGCGTTGAGCTGGCGGAAGCGGAGCGTCTGGCGGAGGATTTGCGCCTGCTTTACGTGGCGCTGACCCGTTCTGTCTGGCATTGCAGCCTGGGCGTCGCGCCGGTTTTCCGCCGTCGCGGGGAAAAAACAGGGGAGAGCGATTTCCATTTAAGCGCCTTAGGGCGGCTTATTCAGCGTGGTGAGCCAAAAGATGCGGCGGGGTTGCGCCTCTGTATTGAGTCGCTTTGCGGAGACGATATCGCCCTGCATATCCCTTCTCTGCCAGACAACAGCCGCTGGGAAATGGCGCAAGAGCCCGTGACCGATCTTAACGCGCGCCAGATCACACGGGTGCTTGCCGACGACTGGCGCGTCACCAGCTATTCTGGCCTGCAACAGCAAGGGCAAAGTATTGCGCAGGATCTCATGCCGAAGCTGGACGTGGATGCCGCAGGGGTAGGCGATGTTCCGGTTGAACCGACGTTAACTCCGCATCAGTTCCCACGCGGCGCGTCGCCGGGCACCTTTTTGCACAGCCTTTTTGAAGAGCTTGATTTCACCCAGCCTGTCAGTGAGGAGTGGGTGCTGAAGATGTTGCAGAGCGGAGGCTATGACGCGCACTGGCAGCCCGTTCTCACTGACTGGATCAACGCCATTTTGCAAGCGCCGCTGACGGCGCAGGGCTTCTCTCTTCGCCAGTTAACGGCCAAAAATAAGCAGGTTGAGATGGAGTTTTATCTGCCCGTCGCAGGCCCGCTTAAGGCCGACGCGCTCGATGCGCTTATCCGTCAGTACGATCCGCTGTCAGCTGGTTGCCCGCCGCTGAACTTCCGTCAGGTGCAGGGCATGCTGAAAGGGTTTATCGACCTGGTCTTCCGTCACGAAGGACGGTACTACCTGCTGGATTACAAATCAAACTGGCTGGGCGAGAACAGCGCAGCCTATACCCAGCAGGCGATGGCGGCCGCCATGCAAATGCATCGCTACGATCTGCAATATCAGCTCTATACCCTGGCGCTGCACCGCTATTTGCGCCACCGTATTGCGGATTACCGCTACGACGATCATTTTGGCGGCGTCATCTACCTGTTCCTGCGCGGGGTTGACGCTGCCGATCCGCGCTCCGGGATCTTCAGCACTCGTCCGGATGCGGAATTGATTAATAAAATGGATAACCTGTTTGCAGCAAACACGGAGGAGATGGCATGACGATGCAGGACTTATTGCTGGATGCGGTAGAGCAACGCGTGCTGCGTCAGCTGGACGTGCAGTTTGCCATGATGATTGCCGCTGACCAGCCCGCCGTGATGCTTGCCGCTGCCCTGTTGAGTAAAGATGCCGGAGAGGGGCATGTGTGTCTGCCGCTCTCGCGTCTGGTGGTTGACGAGAAAATGCCGCCTGTCCTCCAGTCCTGCTTTGCGCTGCTGGGAGATAAGGTGGACTGGCAGAAAATCTTGCGGGAATCGTCAGCCGTTGGGCCGGGAGACAACCAGGCACCGCTGATCCTGACGGGGGAGCGCTTATACCTGAACCGCCTGTGGCGAAATGAACTGACGGTAGCGCGTTTCTTTAGTGAGACCAATGCGCCGCTTCCCTGCGACGAAGCACAGCTTCGCCAGACGCTGGACAGGCTGTTTGACTCCGGTGAGGACACAGACTGGCAGAAAGTGGCGGCGGCCGTCGCCCTGACGCGGCGGATCTCGGTGATATCCGGCGGCCCGGGAACGGGGAAAACAACGACCGTCGCAAAGCTGCTGGCAGCCCTGATACAGCTTTCAGGAGAGCAGCGATGCCGTATTCGTCTGGCGGCGCCCACCGGGAAGGCTGCGGCGCGTCTGACCGAATCACTGGGCGGCGCGATGCAACAGCTGCCGCTCACTCAGGAGCAGCTTGCGCTTTTCCCGGGTGAAGCAAGTACTCTGCACCGTCTGCTCGGCGCGCAGCCGGGTAGCCAGCGGCTGCGCTACCATGCGGGTAATCCGCTGCATCTGGACGTGCTGGTGGTGGATGAAGCCTCCATGATCGACCTGACCATGATGTCGCGCCTGATTGATGCTCTGCCACCCCATGCGCGGGTGGTTTTCCTGGGCGATCGCGACCAGCTCGCCTCTGTAGAAGCCGGGGCGGTGCTGGGAGATATCTGTACCTACGCCAGTTACGGTTATACCGCCGCGCGGGCGCAGGAGCTCGCCCGTCTGACCGGCTGCTCGCTTGAACCCGATCACACGCCGATCGCGGGCGCACTGCGTGACAGCCTGTGCCTGCTGCAAAAAAGCTACCGTTTCGGTAGCGACTCCGGCATCGGCCAGCTGGCTGCGGCGGTCAACCGTGGCGACAGGCACGCCACGCGCACGGTGTTTGACGGTACCTTCACTGACATTGAAAAGAAATCGCTGCAAAGCGGGGAAGAATATCAGGCTATGCTTGAGGAGGCTCTCCAGGGATACCAGCATTTTCTGAGCTGCGTGCAGCAGCGCAGTCAGCCCGGACAGGTCATCGCCGCATTTGGCGAATACCAGCTTCTGTGCGCATTGCGGGAAGGGCCGTTTGGCGTCACGGGCCTGAACGACAGGCTGGAGCAGTTGCTGGTGCAGAAACGCAAAATTAACCGTCAGCTGCATTCGCGATGGTATGAAGGCCGGCCAGTGATGATCTCCCGCAACGATAGTGCGCTGGGGCTGTTCAACGGGGATATCGGCATTGCGCTCGATCGCGGTAACGGTCTGCGCGTCTGGTTCCAGCTACCGGACGGTAGCGTGAAGTCCGTCCAGCCCAGCCGCCTGCCAGAGCATGAAACGGCATGGGCGATGACGGTACATAAATCTCAGGGCTCCGAGTTCAACCATGCGGCGCTGATCCTGCCGACACAGCTGTCGCCGGTAGTGACCCGCGAACTGGTCTACACCGCCATTACCCGTGCGCGCCAGCGCCTGTCGCTGTATGCGGATGAGCGCGTGTTGAGTCAGGCGATTGCCTCCCGTACCGAGCGCAGAAGCGGATTAAGCGCGATATTTGAATCTGTCTGAGTGAACACCCTCTCCAACAGGAGAGGGTGACTGTTATCCCAGGTCCGCCATTAACACCTTCGAGCGGCGCTGGTAGTTGTACATCTCTTTCTTACTTTCCGGCAGGGAATCAATATCCACCGGCGTGAAGCCGCGCTCCTGGAACCAGTGAATGCTGCGCGTGGTAAGCACGAACAGCTTGCTCAGACCCATCTGGCGCGCCTGTGCCGCCACGCGTTCAAGCAGCAGCTCCCCCCGTGAGGAGCTTCGGTAATCAGGATGCACGGCGACGCACGCCATTTCACCAATCTGCTCTTCCGGGAACGGATAAAGCGCCGCACAGGCAATGGTCAGGTTATCGCGCTGAATGATGGTGAACTTGTCGATCTCCATCTCCAGCTGCTCGCGGGATCGGCGAACCAGAATGCCCTGTTGTTCCAGCGGACGGATCAGCTCCAGAATGCCGCCGATATCGTTGATGGTGGCACGGCGGATCTGCTCGGCGCTCTCCATGACGATCTGCGTACCGATCCCGTCCCGGGAGAACAGTTCCTGCAACAGCGCACCGTCTTCCTGATAGCTGATCAGGTGGCTGCGGCGCACCCCGCTGCGGCACGCTTTAACGGCGCCGCGCAGAAAACGCACGGTACCGGAATAGTAATCGCCTTCTGCTTCCAGCGCTTCCACGCGCGCCTGGGCTTCATTCGGAAAAAGTTCTGGCACAATCACGCCCTCATCGTTCACGACACCCTGCGAGGAGCAAAAGCCGATCATTTTTTCCGCTTTCAGCTTAATGGCCAGCTGGGTGGCAATCTCTTCTGAGGTCAGATTAAAACTTTCACCCGTTACGGAGACGGCAACGGGCCCCATCAGGACGATCGCGCCATTGTCTAACTGGCGGTGAATGGCGTCTTCATCAATACGGCGGATGCGGCCGCTGTGGCAGTAATCCACGCCATCGTCCACGCCGAGCGGCTGAGCGATGATAAAGTTGCCGCTCACCACGTTAATGTGCGCGCCCTGCAACGGCGTATTATTCAGGCTCATCGACAGGCGGGCGGTGATATCGAGCTGCAACAGACCCGCCGCCTGTTTGACCAGCTCGAGGGTTTTCGCGTCCGTCACGCGCGTGTGTTTGTGGTAGATCGGCTCATGGTGATGGGCGGCCAGGTTGGCTTCGATTTGCGGACGTGCGCCATACACCACCACCAGACGGATGCCGAGGCTGTGCAGCAGGCCGATATCATTGACGATGCTAGAAAAGTTTTCATGCTCAATGGCTTCGCCGCCAAGCATGATGACAAACGTTTTTCCCCGATGGGTGTTGATATAGGGAACAGAATGGCGGAATCCCTGGACCAGTTCGGTTCTGCGTTCCTTAACCATGACACAACCCTTAGTGAATGTTTATTCGTAATTTATGTATTTTTATTCGATCGTGGCCGCGTGTGCAAGCCTAAATTTTCTGCGACCCACAGAAAATAATAAGTAATCCGTGCGTTAACGTATGATTGTTTACCCTTTTATAGATGACAGTTTATGCGTCATTCGTTAAAGTTTTCGGTCAATTTGGGCGTTTTGTTCATCAATCAGATTTCTTGCTCGGGAGAAGCATGTCGGGATCCAATTCAGCAATAAGCCGCCGCCGCCTGTTAAAAGGGGCCGGGGCGATGTGGTTGCTTAGCGTCAGCCAGGTGGGTCTTGCCGCCACAAGCCAGGTAGTCGCGGTGCGCGTCTGGCCGTCGTCGACCTATACGCGCGTGACGGTCGAGTCCAATCGCGTGCTGAAATACAAGCAATTTGCCCTCAGCAATCCTGAACGTGTGGTGGTTGATCTCGAAGGTGTGAACCTCAACTCCGTGCTTAAAGGCATGGCAGCACAAATCCGTGGCGACGATCCGTTTATCAAATCGGCGCGCGTCGGGCAGTTCGATCCGCAAACCGTGCGCATGGTGTTTGAGCTGAAGCAGAACGTGAAACCGCAGCTCTTTGCCCTTGCGCCTGTTGCCGCCTTTAAGGAGCGTCTGGTGATGGATCTCTATCCGGCGAATGCGACGGATATTCAGGATCCGCTCCTGGCATTACTTGAGGATTACAACAAAGGCGATCTCGACAGCCAGGTTCCGCCAGCGCAAAGTGGTCCAAAGCCTGGCAAGGCGGGGCGCGATCGCCCGATTGTGATCATGCTCGATCCTGGCCACGGCGGAGAAGATTCCGGCGCCGTCGGGAAATATCGCACCCGCGAAAAAGATGTGGTGCTGCAAATTGCCCGTCGTCTGAAGGCGTTGATCGACAAAGAGGGCAATATGCGCGCCTATATGACGCGCAACGAAGATGTCTTTATTCCGCTGAAGGTCCGCGTGGCAAAAGCGCAAAAGCAGCGCGCGGATCTGTTTGTCTCTATTCATGCGGATGCCTTCACCAGCCGCCAGCCGAGCGGATCCTCAGTGTTTGCCCTGTCAACAAAAGGGGCGACCAGCACCGCGGCGAGATACCTGGCGGACACGCAGAACGCCTCGGATTTAATCGGTGGTGTGAGCAAAAGTGGCGACCGTTACGTCGACCATACGATGTTTGATATGGTGCAGTCGCTGACTATTACCGACAGCCTGAAGTTTGGTAAAGCGGTGCTGGGCAAACTGGGCCGGGTCAACAAGCTGCACAAAAACAGCGTCGAGCAGGCCGGATTTGCGGTACTGAAAGCGCCGGATATTCCTTCCATTCTGGTCGAAACCGCGTTTATCAGTAACGTGGAAGAGGAACGTAAGCTCAAGACGGCTAAATTCCAGCAGGAAGTGGCGGAGTCGATTCTGGCGGGGATCCGGGCCTACTTCTCAGACGGGGAAACGCTGGCGCGGCGGGGGTAGGGCATTAAGCCGGGTATCATGCCCGGCATTTTCACAAACGCCAGATACAAAAAAACACCCTTCAGGGTGTTTATTGTTTTAAGAAGTGTTGGTTGCGGGGGCCGGATTTGAACCGACGACCTTCGGGTTATGAGCCCGACGAGCTACCAGGCTGCTCCACCCCGCGTCCGTCTTTCTACACTTGTAGAAACTTACTTCTTCAAATTTGATTGGTTGCGGGGGCCGGATTTGAACCGACGACCTTCGGGTTATGAGCCCGACGAGCTACCAGGCTGCTCCACCCCGCGTCCGTCTTTCTACACTTGTAGAAACTTACTTCTTCAAATTTGATTGGTTGCGGGGGCCGGATTTGAACCGACGACCTTCGGGTTATGAGCCCGACGAGCTACCAGGCTGCTCCACCCCGCGTCCGTCTTTTTGCTTCGTATTTCAAACCACATCTGCGTTGACTTTCCTCGTTCACCTCAGTCACTTACTGGAGTAAGCTCCTAAGGATTCACTGCGTCGTCGCCTTGCTGTGATTCGAACTACTTCGCAAAAACTTCTACACTCGTAGAAGATACTTCCTCAAATTTTAATTGGTTGCGGGGGCCGGATTTGAACCGACGACCTTCGGGTTATGAGCCCGACGAGCTACCAGGCTGCTCCACCCCGCGTCCGTGGAAGCGCACTATACTCGGATAGGTTTGTGATGCAACCCCTTTTTCACATAATTCATTATTTTGTATGCAAAATGAACGGCAAAAGCCACTTTGGACTATTTTTTGTGCAGAATTTGCCAAAGGGAAGGCGATTGCATTTCATTAACACGGTGGGTTTGTTATCTTCATCTCGCGGAATTGGGCAACTAAAAGACGAGATATAATGAAAGGACGTTGGGCGAAGTATCTGATGACAGGCGCAATGGTGGCGATTCTTGCGGCCTGCTCTTCCAAACCGACCGATCGCGGTCAACAGTATAAAGACGGGAAATTATCCCAGCCTTTCTCTTTAGTTAACCAGCCCGATGCCGTGGGTGCTCCAATCAATGCCGGGGATTTCTCCGAGCAGGTGTACCAGATCCGCAAAGCGTCGCCGCGCCTGTATGGCGCACAGAACAACGTTTATAGTGCCGTGCAGGACTGGCTGCGTGCAGGCGGTGATACCCGCAATATGCGCCAGTTTGGTATCGATGCCTGGCAGATGGAGGGGGCGGATAACTACGGTAACGTCCAGTTTACCGGTTACTACACCCCGGTTGTCCAGGCGCGACACACGCGCCAGGGCGAGTTCCAGTATCCCATTTACCGTATGCCGCCGAAACGCGGTCGTCTGCCGTCCCGCGCCGAGATCTACGCCGGCGCGCTGAGCGAAAATTATGTTCTGGCCTACAGCAACTCGCTGATGGACAACTTCATTATGGACGTGCAGGGCAGCGGCTATATTGATTTTGGCGACGGCTCGCCGCTGAACTTCTTTAGCTATGCCGGTAAAAATGGCCATGCCTATCGCAGCATCGGTAAGGTGCTGATCGACCGTGGCGAAGTGAAACGAGAAGATATGTCGATGCAGGCTATCCGCGAATGGGGCGAAAAGCACAGCGAAGCGGAAGTGCGTGAGCTGCTTGAGCAGAACCCATCGTTTGTTTTCTTCAAACCGCAGAACTTTGCGCCGGTGAAAGGGGCGAGCGCCGTCCCGCTGATTGGCCGCGCTTCTGTGGCATCGGATCGTTCGATTATTCCGGCGGGTACCACTCTGCTGGCGGAAGTTCCACTCCTCGACAACAACGGCAAATTCAACGGCAAGTATGAATTACGCCTGATGGTGGCGCTGGACGTGGGTGGGGCGATCAAAGGCCAGCACTTCGACATTTATCAGGGCATCGGCCCGGATGCCGGCCATCGTGCAGGCTGGTATAACCACTACGGACGCGTGTGGGTGCTGAAGACAGCGCCGGGTACCGGAAACGTATTCAGCGGCTGATTGTGGTATTCTGAGCGCAAGACGGATTACGGTTCAGGGTGAGGAATACCTCACCCTTTTTACATCTGAGGTTTTATGTCTGTGGTAATCAGCGATGCCTGGCGCCAGCGTTTCGGCGGCACGGCACGGTTATATGGTGAAAAAGCCCTGCAACTGTTCGCGGATGCGCATGTCTGCGTGGTGGGCATTGGTGGCGTGGGTTCGTGGGCGGCAGAAGCGCTGGCGAGAACCGGCATTGGCGCAATTACGTTGATTGATATGGATGATGTCTGCGTGACTAACACTAACCGTCAGATCCACGCCCTGCGTGATAACGTCGGTCTGGCGAAGTCCGAGGTGATGGCGGAGCGTATTCGTCTCATCAACCCGGAGTGCCGGGTGACGGTGATCGACGACTTTGTGACGGCAGATAACGTCGCGGAGTACATGAGCAAAGGCTACAGCTATGTGATTGACGCCATCGACAGCGTGCGGCCAAAAGCGGCGCTGATCGCTTACTGTCGTCGTTACAAGGTGCCGCTGGTCACGACCGGCGGCGCGGGCGGGCAAATCGATCCGACGCAGATCCAGGTGGCGGATCTGGCGAAAACCATTCAGGATCCGCTGGCTGCCAAGCTGCGTGAACGCCTGAAGAGCGACTTCAATGTGGTGAAGGACAGCAAGGGCAAGCTGGGCGTCGACTGCGTGTTCTCCACCGAAGCGCTGGTCTACCCGCAGGCGGATGGTTCAGTTTGTGCGATGAAAAGCACGGCGGAAGGGCCAAAGCGGATGGATTGTGCCTCAGGGTTTGGAGCAGCCACCATGGTGACCGCCTCCTTCGGCTTTGTGGCGGTCTCTCACGCCCTGAAGAAGATGATGGCGAAGGCGGAACGTCAGGCCTGAGCCTGACGGGCGGCATCCAGCACCGCGTCGTTTAGCGCAATCAGTCCCTGACCGCGCGAGGCGCTAAGCTGTGCGCGAAGTCCCAGCTCATCAAACAGCGCCAGCGGAGAATGCGCCAGCAGCTCTGCGGCGCTTTTCCCTTCGATTGCGGTCAACAGCACCGCCAGCAGACCGCGAACAATGCGTCCCTCGCTGTCGCCGAAGAAATGCAGTTTCTCACCGGATACGCTAAACCCAAGCCAGACGCGGTTCTCGCAGCCTGCGATCTCCTTCGCCTGTAATTTCAGCTCGTCTGACAGTGCAGGCAACTGTTTGCCCAGCAGGATCAGCTGACGATATTTATCTTCCCACTGCGTGAGCGGGACAAAGGTCTGTTTTAACGTCTCTTCAGTAATAACGGTGCCGAACGGGTGTCCGGCTAAAGCTGAACTTGTCATTAATCCACCAGTAATTCCAGGGCGCGGTCGACGGCGGAAACCAGCGCATCGACGTCACTTTTTGTATTGTACGGTGCAAACGAGGCGCGCAGGGTACCGCTCACGCCAATAGCCGCCAGCAGCGGCTGGGCGCAGTGCTGTCCGGCACGCAGGGCAATGCCGTATCCGGCAAGTAGCGTTACCATGTCGCTATGGTGCACGCCCGCGAAATCAAAGGCGAGCAGGCTGGAGTCCTGCACGCGGAACGAGCGAAAACCCGGACGTTTTTTCAGTTCTTCTTCCGCCAGCGTCGCCAGACCCCGGCTCCAGCTTTCAGCCTGAACCACGTCCGTTTCTGCCAGCCATTCGAGCGCCGCGCTCAGGCCAATAACCCCGGCCACGTTTGGGGTACCGGCTTCCAGGCGGTAGGGCACATCCTGCGTTTTAAAACCGTCGAAGGTGACTTCGGTAATCATCTTGCCGCCGCCGAGCCACGGCGTCATCCGGGCCAGCAGTTCAGGTTTGCCGTACAGCGCGCCGATACCGGTTGGCCCGTACAATTTGTGCCCTGAGAAGGCATAGAAGTCGATATCCAGCGCCTGCACATCAGCCGGAAAATGCACCACACCCTGCGCACCGTCGACCATCACCACCACGCCGCTGGCATGGGCAATCTCAATGGCACGCGCCAGATCCGGACAGCCGCCGGTGACGTTGGACATCTGCCCCAGCGCCAGAATACGGCTGCGCGGCGTAATCAGCTCAGGCAGACGCGCCACGTCAGGCAGGAAGTCCGCACCCAACGGGAGCTTTACAACCTGTGCCCCGGTTTGTTCGGCCACCATCAGCCAGGGCACCAGGTTGGCGTGGTGTTCCGCCTCGCTGACGATGATCTCATCCCCGGGCTGCAACAGCGGACGCGCGTAACATTGCGCAACCATGTTAATGGCCTCGGTGGTGCCCCGCGTCCAGACGATGTTCTTACCGCTGTCAGCATTGATCAGGCGCGCGACCTGATCCCGTGCGGCTTCGTATTGCGCCGTTAAGCGCTGCGCGTCGGCATACTGGCTGCGGTGCACGTTCCCGGCGCTCAGGCTGTAAAACTGGCGGGTTGCCTCAATCACCGCCTGCGGTTTAAGGGCCGTGGCAGCGCTATCAAGATAAATGCCGGCATCGGCCAGCGCGGGAAACTGTGCGCGAAACTGCGCAGGACTGAAAGCGTTCATGGAATTCCTCATATCGATTCTACGATCGTCGCGCAAATTCATCGGCAGGGCAAGGAAGTTGATATCTATCAGATTTGTCTGCTTATCCTGGCGAGTCTGAAAAAGCAGGTTATGCTAAATAGTGTTAGGCGGATGTTTTAGCCTGTTATAAATCGAGGTTTGAATAGCATTAATTGCTAAAGGAGATAATCATGAAAAAGACAGCTGCAATCATTTCTGCCTGTGCGTTGACCTTTGCCCTGAGCGCCTGTTCTGGAAATAACTACGTAATGCATACCAACGATGGTCGATCTATCGTCTCTGAAGGGAAACCGACAACCGATAATGATACCGGGATGATTTCATACAAAGATGCTAACGGGAACAAACAGCAGATCAATCGCACTGACGTGAAAGAGATGAAGGAAATCGAGCATTAACAGTTAGATAAGCGAAAAAAAAGCACCGCAAGTTGGCGGTGCTACATTAATCACTATGGACAGACAGGGTAAATGTACAGGAAGTGAAAAATTGGTAGCGTTGCTACCGTGGTCTGAATCGCAGACCAATTGCAAACACAACAACACAACATCACAACCGTAAGCCAAAAGCCCTTCAGAACACGCATTCCAAAAAAAGCTTTTCGTTCCGGCTCAGGAAGTGCCGCCACTATAGGTATTTGCTGGTAGTTCCTCAACGGACAAATTATAATGGCTCAGATAAAAAAAACTAATAGGTTAAACGTTGTTTCCTATATGTTAAATCTCGTTAACATCTAAGCCAGATAACCATGTCCAAGCGATTGCCACCCCTTAATGCATTACGTGTTTTTGATGCAGCAGCACGCCACCTCAGCTTCACCCGCGCAGCCGATGAGCTTTTTGTGACACAGGCCGCAGTAAGTCATCAAATCAAGTCTCTGGAGGATTTTCTGGGGCTTAAGCTGTTCCGTCGACGCAACCGTTCGTTGCTGTTGACCGAAGAGGGGCAGAGCTATTTTCAGGATATTAAAGAGATTTTTTCCCAGCTGACGGAAGCCACTCGCAAGCTTCAGGCCCGGAGCGCAAAAGGCGCCCTGACTGTGAGTTTATTGCCCAGTTTTGCCATTCAGTGGCTGGTGCCGCGACTCTCAAGCTTTAACTCAACTTATCCGGGAATCGATGTCCGAATCCAGGCGGTGGACCGTCAGGAAGACAAGCTTGCAGATGATGTGGACGTGGCGATTTTTTACGGTCGCGGTAACTGGCCGGGCTTGCGTGTGGAAAAATTATACGCAGAATATCTGTTGCCGGTCTGTTCACCGCTGCTGCTGACGGGGGATAAAGCGCTCAAAACGCCCGCCGATCTGGCGCAACATACGCTTTTGCACGATGCGTCGCGTCGCGACTGGCAAACTTATACCCGCCAGTTAGGTCTTAATCATATAAACGTGCAGCAGGGGCCCATTTTTAGCCACAGCGCGATGGTGCTACAGGCTGCCATTCACGGGCAGGGCGTGGCGTTGGCAAACAACGTTATGGCGCAGTCCGAAATTGAGGCAGGCCGTCTGGTTTGCCCATTTAACGATGTACTGGTCAGCAAGAATGCATTTTATCTGGTTTGTCATGACAGTCAGGCAGAACTGGGTAAAATAGCCGCTTTCCGGCAGTGGATACTGGCGAAAGCGGCAAGCGAGCAAGAAAAATTCCGCTTCAGGTATGAACAATAACGTTTGTGTGCCGGGCACGCATCAATTCAGGACTTAAACATGACCAGCCGATTCATGCTGATTTTCGCCGCGGTGAGTGGCTTTATTTTTGTAGCTCTGGGCGCGTTTGGCGCGCATGTCTTAAGCAAATCTCTGGGCGTTGTGGAGATGGGGTGGATCCAGACCGGCCTTGAATATCAGGCGTTCCACACGCTGGCAATTTTTGGGCTGGCGGTGGCGATGCAGCGCCGCATCAGCATCTGGTTTTACTGGAGCAGCGTCTTTCTGGCGCTGGGTACCGTACTGTTCAGCGGCAGTCTTTACTGTCTGGCGCTGTCGCATTTACGCCTGTGGGCGTTTGTTACACCTGTCGGCGGCGTCAGCTTCCTGGCGGGTTGGGTGTTAATGTTTATCGGAGCTATCCGTCTGAAACGCAAGGGCGTTGTTCATGAATAAGGTTGTTTTATATTGTCGCCCGGGGTTTGAGAAAGAGTGCGCCGCGGAAATCACCGATAAAGCGGCGAAGCGTGAAGTCTTTGGATTCGCTCGCGTCAAAGAGAACGCGGGCTATGTGGTATTTGAATGCTATCAGCCTGATGATGCCGACAAGCTGGCGCGCGAACTGCCGTTCAGCTCATTGATTTTCGCCCGTCAGATGTTTGTCGCGGGTGAACTGCTGAAAGATCTTCCGCCGGAAGATCGCATCACGCCGATTGTTGGCCTGTTGCAGGGCGTGGTGGAGAAGGGCGGCGATTTGCGCGTGGAAGTGGCCGACACCAACGAAAGCAAAGAGCTGATGAAGTTCTGCCGTAAGTTCACCGTGCCGCTGCGCGCGGCGCTGCGTGATGCGGGTGTGCTGACAAACTACGAAACGCCAAAGCGCCCAGTCGTGCATATCTTCTTTATTGCGCCAGGATGTTGTTACGCAGGCTACTCGTATACCACCAATAACTCGCCGTTCTTTATGGGGATCCCGCGTCTGCGCTTCCCGGCAGATGCGCCGAGCCGTTCAACCCTCAAGCTGGAGGAGGCGTTTCACGTCTTTATCCCGGCGGACGAGTGGGACGAACGGCTGGCAAACGGCATGTATGCCGTCGACCTTGGCGCGTGCCCGGGCGGCTGGACCTATCAGCTGGTGAAACGCAACATGTGGGTATCGTCCGTTGATAACGGCCCAATGGCGCAAAGCCTGATGGACACCGGACAGGTCACCTGGCTGCGTGAAGACGGTTTCCGCTATCGCCCGAACCGCAACAACATCTCCTGGATGGTGTGCGACATGGTAGAAAAACCGGCGAAAGTGGCCGCG
Source organism: Enterobacter cloacae complex sp. IR5450 (assembly GCF_049238665.1). Classification (NCBI taxonomy): domain Bacteria; kingdom Pseudomonadati; phylum Pseudomonadota; class Gammaproteobacteria; order Enterobacterales; family Enterobacteriaceae; genus Enterobacter; species Enterobacter cloacae complex sp. IR5450. Next base: position 130,396 of record NZ_JBMKIC010000008.1, on the reverse strand, counting down.
CTGATGGCCTCCTGGCTGGTGAACGGCTGGTGTCGTGAGACGATTTTCAACCTCAAGCTGCCGATGAAAAAGCGCTACGAAGAGGTGTCGCAGAACCTGGCTTATATTCAGCAGCAGCTGGATGAACACGGGATTAACGCGGAAATCCAGGCGCGTCAGCTTTATCACGACCGCGAAGAAGTGACTGTGCATATCCGTCGCTGGTGGGCGGCCGTGGGGGGGCGTCGCGACGAGCGATAACGTTTGTAACGCCCGGTGGCGCTGCGCTTACCGGGCCTACAAAATCGTGTAGTTGTTTTAACGTTCTAACCTTAACTGCTGTAAATTCCCGTCCAGCTGTAAATCAGTCTGTAGCGTCGCCACCTCCCGGCAGATAAGCGCCATTTCTTTATGCGCCTCCAGCTTTTTGCGCCATTTTTCCGGCACCTCGTTCAGCCGGGCGTACATCCCTTCCAGACTCTGAAACTCCGTCAGCAGATGTGCGGCGCTTTTGGGTCCAATACCGGCGACACCCGGCACTTTAGAGCTGCTGATCCCCGCCAGCCCCCAGTAATCCGGCAGTTGCTCAGGCGATACGCCAAACTCGCTGGCAATGAACGGCGCGTCCAGCCAGCGTTTTTGAAAATAGTCGCGAATACGGATAGTGGGGGAGAGCAGCTGGCAGTAGCCTTTGTCGGTTGAAACGATAGTCGCCTGATGTCCGGCGCTCGCGACTTTAACCGCCAGCGTTGCGGCTAAATCGTCAGCCTCATTACCGTGGGCGCCCCAGCACGGAACGCCGCGCTGCTCAAAGGCCGCGCGGATAGCGGGCATTTCTGCGTGCAGATCGTCCGGCATCGGCGCACGCCCGGCTTTGTAGTCCGGCAGGCGCTGGTGCCGCCAGCCCGTGTTGCGGGCTTCGTCATCAAAAACCGCGACCGCATGGGTGGGTTCACTGTGGCGGATAAGCTGCTCCAGCGCGTGTAAACAGGTGTCCTTGCAGGGTGTGCCCTGTACCGCATGAATACGGCGAATCAGGTTAAGAGCATCGACGATAAGCAAATGAACGGCCACAGATAATCTCCCTTATGTCTAATGGGTGAAGGGTAACACTGAGCGCAGCATGAAACTATGAATGGTGGGGAAAACAGGAAGAAGCCTCGCAAAACGAGGCTTCCTGAGAGGCTTAATCGCAGGTGACGATCTTCATCGCCAGGCCACCGCGGGAGGTTTCGCGGTATTTGGCGTTCATATCTTTGCCGGTTTCGTACATGGTTTCGATAACCTTGTCGAGGCAGACGCGCGGTTCGCTGGTACGACGCAGCGCCATACGGGCCGCGTTCACTGCTTTCACCGAGGCGATGGCGTTACGTTCGATGCATGGCACCTGGACCTGTCCGCCGACCGGATCGCAGGTCAGCCCCAGGTTATGTTCCATGCCGATTTCCGCCGCGATACAAACCTGCGCAGGGCTTGCGCCCAGCAATTCGGCCAGACCCGCCGCCGCCATAGAGCAGGCTACGCCCACTTCACCCTGACAGCCTACTTCCGCGCCAGAAATTGAGGCGTTCATCTTGTACAGTGAGCCAATCGCACTGGCGACCAGCAGGTAGCGTGCAAGTGAGTTTGCGTTCACTTCACGGATAAACTTGTCGTAATACGCCAGGACCGCCGGAACAATGCCGCACGCCCCGTTGGTTGGTGCGGTGACGACGCGGCCGCCCGCGGCGTTCTCTTCGTTCACCGCCAGCGCGAACATGTTGATCCAGTCGACGACGGCCATCGGATCGGTGGTGGTTTTGTCGGCGCTGACCAGCATGCGGCGCAGCGCAGCCGCACGACGCGGAACACGCAGTTTACCCGGCAGCACGCCTTCGGTGGTGATCCCGCGCTCAATGCCGCTGCGCATCACTTCCCAGACGTTAGCGAAGTGCTGTTCCAGTTCCTCTTTGCTGTGCAGGGCCAGCTCGTTTTTCATCATCAGGCCGGAGAGAGAAAGCCCTGTCTCCTGGCAGTGACGCTGTAAGTCGGCCGCGTTTTTGTAAGGGTACGGCACATCAACAGCAGAATTGGTGCTTTGACCAAAATGGTCCTCGTCGACGATAAACCCGCCGCCGATGGAGTAATACGTCTGGCTGTAAACCGCTTTGTCGCCGGCCAGCGCGGTAATGCGCATGCCATTCTCGTGCAACGACAGGTTATCCGCATGGAAATTCATGCAGTGATCAACCGGGAATTCAACCTCATGCTCGCCGTTCGCCAGCAGCAAACGACCGTGGGTGTTCACGTCCTGGATAAAGCCAGGTATTGCATCAATATCAACGGTATCCGGCAGATTACCCGCCAGCCCCATGATAATGGCAATATCGGTATGGTGGCCTTTACCGGTCAGGGAAAGGGAACCATATACATCGACAACCACGCGGGTGATGTCGTGCAAAATGCCGCGTGCAATCAAGTCATCCGTGAATTGTTTACCGGCTTTCATTGGTCCGACGGTGTGAGAGCTGGAAGGACCAATACCGATTTTGAAGATATCGAATACGCTAATCATGATGCGTCCATTGCTTCAGTCAGAGGGGAGAAGTGCGCCGTCCGCAGACGGCGCAGGAGGTATTAGCTGAACAGCGAGTAGAAAATAGCGGAGATGGCAATCAGGCCCATCACAACAACGAACACGTTGCTGATATGGCCGCTGTATTTGCGCATCGCAGGCACTTTCTGAATCGCGTACATCGGCATCAGGAACAGGATCATCGCGATAATCGGGCCGCCCAGGGTTTCAATCATGCCCAGAATGCTTGGGTTCAGGGTGGCTACCGCCCAGGTGGTCACCAGCATGAACAGTGCAGTGATTTTGTTCAGACGGTTGATTTCAATGGTCTTGCCCTTACCACGCAGAGATTTAATCACCATGCCGTTGAAGCCTTCACGTGCGCCCAGGTAGTGGCCCAGGAAGGATTTGGTGATGGCGATAATCGCGATGATCGGCGCCATCCACGCAATCAGCGGTGCGTTAAAGTGGTTTGCCAGGTAAGACAGAATAGAGATGTTCTGCTCTTTCGCCGCCGCCAGATCCGCCGGGGAGAGGCTCAGCACGCAGCTGAACACGAAGAACATGACGGTCAGTACCATCATGATGTGCGCGCGAGCCAGGATGCTGGAGCACTTCTTCTCAGCGCCATTGCCGTACTCTTCACGCTTCGCTACCGCGAAGGAAGAGATGATTGGCGAGTGGTTGAAAGAGAACACCATCACCGGGATCGCCAGCCACAGGGTCAGCAGCAGACCGTTGCCGGTCGTGGATGCGCTGCTCAGAGACAGGGTTTCCAGCGCAGCGCCGTTCCACTGTGGGATCAGGTACAGAGCCAGCACCATCAGAGCCGCAACAAACGGGAACACCAGCACGCTCATCGCTTTCACAATCATCTGCTCGCCGAAGCGCACGATGGTCATCATACCGACGATCAGGATCAGGGACAGAATCGCACGCGGCGGCGGGGTCATCTGAAGCTGGTGCATCATAAAGCTTTCAACGGTGTTGGTGATAGCAACGCTGTACACCAGCAGAATCGGGTAAATCGCGAAGAAGTAGAGCAGGGTAATCAGCTTACCTGCGCCGACGCCGAAGTGTTCTTCAACGACTTCAGTGATGTCTTCGCCCGGATTTTTACCGGACAGCACGAAGCGGGTCAGGCCGCGGTGTGCAAAGAAGGTCATCGGGAAAGCGATGAGGGCCATGATGATCAGCGGGATCATACCGCCGACACCTGCGTTGATAGGAAGGAACAGTACACCAGCGCCGATTGCTGTGCCGTACAGGCCAAGCATCCACATGGTATCCGTTTTGCGCCAACCGCTTCGGGATTCAATCGAAGCAACGGTGCTGGTTTGAGTGGTTTCCATCTGTATCTCCTGGAGGAAGCAAATTGTCAGGTTTTTAGTCAAATCCGATGAAAAAGTGCCTGACGGTAATATGAAATTCGTTCAGTGACGGTTTTTTAATAATTTTTGCCCGTAACTATTGGCGGGCGGAAAGATACATTCTAGTTATGAATCTATCAGTGATCGCGATCCCAAATGCAATAATCCACTTGTGATGTGGGTATCTTTAGACCATTTATCTGTTAAAAAAACATCAAAGAGAATTTACGGGCGCGAAGGCTACCATTAACGACATGTTTTCGAAAAGGTCGACCCGCGAGATAGGTGTCTTTCGCTGTAAAGAAATGGGATTTTAGGATTTTCTGGCGGGTAATTTCGATTAAGGCTGATTATTTACGGTTTCAAAAACGAGGTAATCGTTTGCGCAGGCGTCAGATTTGTTAATAACATTGAAGATCGCTATGAATTGCATCACTAATAAAAAAGCCGGATGACGATCCGGCTTGAGAGGAGAGATATGTCGCTTTACTTGATGATTTCGTAACACGGAATATAGGCAGTACCTGGAAGCTTCATGCGGTGCTGAGCGACAAAGCCCTGCAACATGTCATCCATGCGGCGCATCATCTCCGGGTCACCGTGGATCTTATACGGCCCGAACTCTTCAATTGCGCGGATCCCTACCTCTTTCACGTTCCCCGCCACGATGCCAGAGAAGGCGCGACGCAGGTCGGCAGCCAGCACTTCCACCGGCTGATCCGGATAGAGTTTGAGGTTCGCCATGTTCTCATGCGACGGCTCGAAGGGTATCTGAAGATCCGGTGCGATACGGATGGACCAGTTAAAACTGTAGGCATCCCCGGTATCACGACGATTCTCTTTCACCAGCGGCATCGCTTTTTTCATCTGACGGGCCACTTCTGCGGCATCGTCAATAATAATGCGGTAGTGACGGCGCGCGTCTTCGCCCAGCGTATGCACGATAAACTCGTCCAGCACGCGGAAGTAGTCGGCGCTCTCTTTCGGGCCGGTCAGGATCAGCGGCAGAACTTGATCTTTGTTGGCCGGATTCATCAGGATCCCCAGCAGATAAAGCAGCTCTTCCGCCGTGCCTACGCCGCCCGGGAAGATGATGATGCCGTGCGCGATACGGACAAACGCCTCAAGACGTTTTTCGATATCCGGCATAATAATCAGTTCGTTAACCAGCGGGTTAGGCGGCTCAGCGGCGATGATCGATGGCTCGGTCATGCCGATAAAACGGCCTTCTTTATAGCGTTGCTGTGCGTGTCCTACTGCCGCGCCTTTCATCGGCGCTTCCATCGCGCCAGGACCGCAACCGGTACAGATATTCAGTTCGCGCAGGCCGAGCTGCGTCCCTACGCGGCGGGCATACAGGTATTCGGTTTCGTTAATGGAGTGACCGCCCCAGCAGACGACCATGTTCGGCGCTTCGCCCACGTGCAGGGCACGGGCGTTACGCAGAATGGAGAAGACCAGGTTGGTGATATGAACGGAACTTTCCAGGTCAAGATGCTGGAAACGTCCGGCATTGCTGATCTGTCCGTTAACAAACAGAATGTCGCGCAGCACGGCAAACAGGTTGGCCTGAAGTGAGCGAATAATACGCCCGTCGACAAAAGCGTCTTCCGGCGGGTTGATCACTTCGAGCTTCACCCCGCGCTCGCGGCGCAGCACGTTGATATCAAAACTTTCGAAGCGGGACAGCAGCTCTTTACTGTTGTCGGTCAGGCTTCCGGAGTTCAGTACGGCAAGTGAACAGTTACGAAACAGTTGATAAAGGTCGCTACTGGCGGTGCGTTTAAGCATGTCCACTTCCAGTTGCGACAACATATCCATAGAGCCAAGCGGGCTAATATGTGTAATCAAGTGAGCTCCTTATGGGACGATTATCGTCTTTCCCTGTTGATTACAATAGCCCTGGCTTATGACGTTTCACAACACTTCGGGCGGAATACCGCCCGCATATTGTGAAAATATTTATCTTACTGGCGCACAAGTCGTCCGGTGGCAGGCACAAAATCGGTATTGGTGCGCCACGGGTTGATATCCAGACCGCCGCGACGGGTGTAGCGGGCGTAAACGCTCAACTTTTCGGGCTGGCAGAAACGCTGGATGTCGTTGAAGATGCGCTCCACGCACTGCTCGTGGAATTCGTTGTGATGACGGAATGACACCAGGTAACGCAGCAGCTTTTCACGGTCAATCTGCGGGCCGCGGTACTGGATCTGTACCGAGCCCCAGTCCGGCTGATGGGTGATAAGGCAGTTGGATTTCAGCAGATGGCTAACCAGCGTCTCGTTGACCACTTTTCCGCCCGCCGCGTTTTCCAGGTAGTCGCTGCTAAATTCATAGCTTTCCACCTCAATGTCCTGATCGTCGATGCAGGTGCCGTGGAAATGGGCGATGGGCTGACCTTCCAGCTCATGCAGACGGTATAACGAGACGGTTACGTTCCCCTGCGCGCACGCGCTTAAATCACGTTCAAGCGTCTGTTGCACCTCGTCCCAGCTGTTAAATTTGGTCTGGTTAAAGCTGTTGAGATAGAGCTTAAAGCTCTTGGATTCGACCAGGTTTACGCTGGCGTAATCCAGCTCGACGTGGCCCACGGCCACCTGCGGCAGACCGCGCGCATTCAGCCAGGAGAGTTCGTACAGCGTCCAGATGTCGCCGCCGACAAACGGCAGCGCGTCAGCGTGCAGCCCGAGCGGATCGCGGTTCAGACTGCGCGGCACGCCCTGCAACAGGCTTGCATCGTAGGTGTCGCGGTAATCGGTCGATTTTCCCAGCGTTAAGCCCGTTAACGCCTGATGATTTTCGTAAGACATGTTTCATAGCCACTTTACAGGTACACTTATGGGCTGAGTTTATCCTGTCTTACAAGAAGAGAGAAATCGGTGGATATCGAAACTGCAAATGCCCTGACGTCCTTCACGACCCGCTATTGCGATGCCTGGCATGAAAAGCGGGGGACGTGGCCGCAAAGTACTGACTTATATGGCGTGCCGTCACCGTGCATTATCGCTTCGCAGGATGATTACGTTATCTGGCAACCGAAACCGTTCATGGGCGAGCAGAATGTAAATGCGGTTGAACGCGCGATGGACCTTGTGATACAACCTGCGCTTCATGCATTTTATACCACGCAGTTTGCCGGGGATATGACTGCATGTTTTGCAGGACAGCCGCTGACGCTGCTGCAAACCTGGAGCGAAGACGATCTGCAACGCGTTCAGGAAAACCTCATTGGTCACCTGGTCACGCAAAAACGGCTTAAGCTCTCTCCGACTCTCTTTATTGCGACGCTCGACAGTGAACTGGACGTCATTTCTGTCTGCAACCTGTCTGGCGAGGTCATTAAAGAGACGCTCGGCACCCGCAATCGCGACGTTCTCGCGCCTTCACTTGCGGATTTCCTTACCCGAATTGAGCCGCTTCTGTAATCCATGATGCTAGTGGGCGTGTGAGAGATCTCTTACACGCGCTGTGAGACATCGCCGAAACAATTAGCATTGTCTTAGGAATTTCAGATTAATATTAACTTCTCTTTCAATAAGTTAGTGGTTTTCTGAAAGGAAATCCCCCGTTTCGCCTGGCTTACATTGCTCACAAGGTGGGTTGTAAGACGAAGCAGAATAGCGGATTCTATCTGTGTCGACAGGATGCCGACACGAGAAACGAACATCAGGATGATGGCGTTTCTTACCAGGGACACGTCAGGATGACGCCGCAGGAAGGCTTCAGGATGAAGCAAAGTGGATCACGCAGGATGCGTAAGGGACACCTCCAGGAAGGAGAACGAGAGCCGGTCAGGATGGTCGGTGGGTCAGGATGGCCAGGACGTTTCAGGATGAAACCTACACATCAGGACGATGTGAGCAGGAAGCAAAAGGTAAAGGGATGACCAGGCCTTCGGGCATCAGGAAAAGTTGTCACGGATGAGCAGGGAGCACGTATTGTAGCTGGAATGCTGCGAAACGAACCGGGAGCACTGTTTTTACAGTGCTCCCTTTTTTATTTCTGTCTTCCGCAATGCTATGCTTCGCGCCATTCCGTTTTTCAGTTGAGGTATATATGTCGCATCATGACAGCGTTCGTGCGCAGTTGCACGCCATCGAAGCCCTTATGCGCCAGCATCAGCTGTGGCAGGATAACGCGCCGCAGCCAGACGCGTTCGCCAGCACCCAACCGTTTTGTCTGGATACGCTGGACCCGTTCGAGTGGCTCCAGTGGGTCTTAATTCCGCGTATGCACGCGCTGCTGGAAGGTGGCCACGCGTTGCCCGCGTCTTTTGCCGTCTCTCCCTATTACGAAATGGCGCTGGAAGCGACCCACCCGGCGCGTGCCATGATGCTGGTGGAGCTGGAGAAGCTGGATGCGCTTTTCGCCGGTGACGATGCATGACGCTTGAGATCCTTTATCAGGATGAGTGGTTAGTGGCGGTGAATAAACCGTCCGGCTGGCTGGTGCACCGTAGCTGGCTCGATCGCGATGAGAAAGTGGTGGTCATGCAAACCGTGCGCGATCAAATCGGTCAGCACGTTTTTACTGCCCATCGTCTCGATCGGCCAACCTCTGGTGTTCTGCTGATGGGGCTTTCCAGTGAGGCCGGGCGCCTGCTGGCGCAGCAGTTTGAACAGCACCAGATCCAGAAACGCTACCACGCCATCGTGCGTGGCTGGCTGATGGATTCCGCCACGCTTGATTATCCCCTGGTGGAGGAACTGGATAAAATCGCCGATAAATTTGCCCGCGAAGATAAAGGCCCGCAGCCAGCGGTGACCGACTATCGTGGTATGGCGACCACAGAACTGCCGGTGGCGACCAGCAAATTTCCGACCACGCGATACAGTCTGGTGGAGCTTTTGCCCAAAACCGGGCGCAAGCACCAGCTTCGCCGTCACCTTGCACATCTGCGCCACCCCATTATCGGCGACAGCAAGCACGGCGATCTGCGCCAGAACCGCAGCGCGGCCGAGCACTTTGGCTGTAACCGGCTGATGCTGCACGCCAGCGAGCTACGCCTGACGCACCCGTTTACCGGCGAACCGCTGACTATTCGCGCGGGGCTGGACAAGGTCTGGATGCAGGCGCTGTCACAGTTTGGCTGGCTGGGACAACTCCCCGAAAATGAAAGGGTTGAGTTTGCCGCAGGCAACGTTCAGGATGAACAGCAAGCGCAATAATTACGGGAGCAAAGCATGGCTGAAGTAGGCATTTTTGTCGGGACAATGTACGGCAACTCGCTGCTGGTGGCGGAGGAAGCGGAAGCAATCCTCGTAAACCAGGGCCATAAAGCAACGGTCTATGAAGATCCGGAGCTGGCGGACTGGGAAAAGTATAAAGATAAATACATCCTGGTGGTGACCTCCACCACCGGGCAGGGCGATCTACCGGACAGCATCGTCCCGCTTTTCCAGGGCATTAAAGACCAGCTTGGTTATCAGCCAGATGTTCACTATGGCATCATTGCCCTCGGCGATAGCTCTTACGCCAATTTCTGCGGCGGCGGTAAGCAGTTCGACGCGCTGTTGCAGGAACAGAGCGCTCAGCGCGTCGGAGAGATGTTGCTGATTGATGCAGGTGAACACCCTGAGCCAGAAAGCGAGTCAAATCCCTGGGTTGAACACTGGGCCACGCTCCTGAACTAACCCTGTACTAAACGAACGCCAGGCCGGGTAAGGCGAAGCCGCCACCCGGCAACGAAGCCGCACCCTATCCTCAATTCCGTGAAGTATCTTCCACCACTTTGGGCTTATGCCCCAAACCACGTTCCCCACGCCCGTCAATGTTGTGTTCCTGCACGGTGAGAGAACCGGTCACTCCTTCATATACTTTTCCCGTCACTATAAAACGGCTTCTGGCCGTACCAAAACCAAACACAAATCTCTCATTCTGATTACCCTACAGGTGCTGTACAGAATGAACCAGGCGAAAGCTATGTTTCAGGAGTGCAACAATGAGTACATTAAGCCACGCGGCGAGCAGCGCTGAGAAGCGCACCAACGCCCGCTACTGGATAGTGGTGATGCTGTTTATCGTCACCTCTTTCAACTACGGCGACCGTGCCACGTTATCCATTGCCGGCTCTGAGATGGCAAAGGACATCGGACTTGATCCGGTGGGTATGGGTTATGTTTTCTCCGCATTTTCATGGGCCTACGTAATCGGCCAAATCCCTGGCGGCTGGCTGCTGGACCGCTTTGGCTCAAAACGGGTCTATTTCTGGTCCATTTTCATCTGGTCAATGTTTACCCTGTTACAGGGCTTCGTGGATATCTTTAGCGGCTTCGGCATTATCATTGCGCTCTTTACCCTCCGCTTCCTGGTGGGCTTAGCGGAAGCGCCATCGTTCCCTGGCAACAGCCGTATTGTGGCCGCCTGGTTCCCGGCGCAGGAGAGGGGAACGGCGGTAGCGATCTTTAACTCGGCGCAATACTTTGCGACGGTTATTTTCGCGCCAATCATGGGCTGGCTGACGCATGAGGTGGGCTGGTCACACGTCTTCTTCTTCATGGGCGGGCTGGGGATCGTCATCAGCTTCATCTGGCTGAAAGTGATCCACGAACCAAACCAGCATCCGGGCGTGAACAAGAAAGAGCTGGACTACATTGCTGAAGGCGGGGCGCTGATCAACATGGATCAGAAAACCCAGAAAGCTAAGGTCCCGTTCAGCCAGAAATGGGGGCAGATCAAACAGCTCGTCGGCTCACGAATGATGATCGGTATCTATCTCGGCCAGTATTGCATTAACGCCTTAACCTACTTCTTCATCACCTGGTTCCCGGTTTACCTGGTCCAGGCGCGCGGCATGTCGATTCTGAAGGCGGGGTTTGTCGCCTCCGTGCCGGCCATCTGCGGCTTCGTGGGTGGGGTGCTTGGCGGGGTCATCTCCGACTGGTTGATGCGTCGTACCGGTTCGCTGAATATTGCGCGTAAAACGCCAATCGTGCTCGGCATGCTGCTCTCCATGACCATGGTGTTCTGTAACTACGTCAGCGCGGAGTGGATGATTATCGGCTTTATGGCGATGGCCTTCTTCGGTAAAGGCATTGGCGCACTGGGCTGGGCGGTGATGGCAGATACCGCGCCGAAAGAGATCAGCGGCCTGAGCGGCGGTCTGTTCAACATGTTTGGCAACATTTCCGGCATTGTCACCCCAATCGCTATCGGTTACATCGTCGGCACCACCGGCTCCTTCAATGGTGCGCTGATTTATGTAGGCGTCCATGCGCTGGTGGCGGTACTCAGTTACCTGGTGCTGGTGGGTGACATCAAACGAATCGAACTGAAACCTGTTGGGGAGCGCGAATGATGACAACGCAATCAAGCCCGATCGTGACGGAGATGAAGGTCATCCCGGTGGCGGGGCAGGACAGCATGCTGCTCAACATTGGTGGCGCGCATAACGCCTGGTTCACCCGCAACATTGTGGTGCTGACCGACAGCGCAGGGAACACCGGCGTCGGGGAAGCGCCTGGCGGAGAGGTGATTTACCAGACGCTGGTCGACGCCATCCCGCAGGTGGTTGGGCAGGAGGTCGCCCGTCTCAACAAGGTGGTTCAGCGGGTGCATAAGGGCAACCAGTCGGCGGATTTTGATACCTTCGGCAAAGGTGCCTGGACGTTTGAACTGCGCGTTAACGCGGTGGCGGCGCTGGAGGCGGCTCTCCTCGATTTACTGGGCAAGGCGCTGAACGTGCCGGTCTGCGAACTGCTGGGGCCAGGCAAACAGCGTGATGCGGTAACGGTGCTGGGCTATCTGTTCTACGTTGGCGACCGGACTAAAACCGATCTGCCGTATCTGGAACGCTCGCCGGGTAGCCACGAGTGGTATCACCTGCGTCATCAGGAGGCGCTCTCTGGCGAGGCGGTGGTACGCCTGGCAGAGGCGGCGCAGGATCGCTACGGCTTTAAAGACTTCAAGCTGAAAGGTGGCGTTCTGCCGGGCGAGCAGGAGATTGACAGCGTGCGCGCGTTGAAAAAACGCTTCCCGGAGGCACGTATCACCGTCGATCCGAATGGCGCCTGGCTGCTGGATGAAGCTATCGCGCTGTGCAAAGGGCTGGGCGACGTGCTGACCTACGCGGAAGATCCGTGCGGCGCCGAGCAGGGATTTTCTGGCCGCGAGGTGATGGCCGAATTCCGCCGCGCTACCGGGCTGCCGGTTGCGACCAACATGATCGCCACCAACTGGCGCGAAATGGGCCATGCGGTGATGCTGAATGCGGTGGACATACCGCTGGCGGACCCGCACTTCTGGACCCTTTCCGGCGCGGTGCGCGTGGCGCAGCTGTGCGATGACTGGGGCCTCACCTGGGGCTGCCACTCCAATAATCATTTCGACATTTCGCTGGCGATGTTTACCCACGTTGGCGCGGCGGCGCCGGGCAACCCGACCGCCATCGATACGCACTGGATCTGGCAGGAAGGCGAAGCGCGCCTGACCAAAAATCCACTTGAAATCAAAAACGGCACAATTGCTGTGCCGGATGCGCCGGGGCTGGGCGTGGAGCTTGACTGGGATCAGATCCACAAGGCGCATGAAGCGTATAAAAAACTGCCGGGCGGCGCGCGCAACGACGCAGGCCCGATGCAGTACCTTATCCCCGGCTGGACATTTGACCGTAAGCGCCCTGTATTTGGACGTCACTGATAAAAGGATCGAACGATGAGCACATTTTCTACCCCTGTAGTTACCTCCATGCAGATCATTCCTGTCGCGGGACATGACAGCATGCTGATGAACCTGAGCGGCGCCCATGCGCCGTTCTTCACCCGTAATATTGTGGTGATCAAGGACAACTCAGGGCATACCGGTGTCGGTGAAATCCCGGGCGGGGAGAAGATCCGTAAAACGCTGGAGGACGCCATTCCGCTGGTGGTGGGTAAAACGCTGGGCGAGTACAAAAATGTGCTGACTCGCGTGCGCACGACCTTTGCCGATCGTGATGCGGGTGGCCGTGGTCTGCAAACGTTTGATCTGCGCACCACTATCCATGTGGTCACGGGCATTGAAGCCGCGATGCTGGATCTGCTGGGCCAGCATCTGGGCGTCAATGTCGCCTCCCTGCTGGGCGACGGCCAACAGCGCAGCGAAGTGGAAATGCTCGGCTACCTGTTCTTTATCGGCAATCGCAAACTCACCCCGCTGCCGTACCAGAGCCAGCCGGACGAAAAATGCGACTGGTATCGTGTGCGTCACGATGAAGCGATGACCCCGGACGCGGTGGTGCGCCTGGCGGAAGCCGCGTATGAAAAATATGGCTTTAATGACTTCAAGCTGAAAGGCGGCGTACTGGCGGGTGAAGAAGAAGCAGAGGCGATCGCCGCGCTGGCGAAGCGCTTCCCGCAGGCGCGCGTCACGCTGGATCCGAACGGTGCCTGGTCGCTTGATGAGGCGATCAAAATCGGTAAGCAGCTTAAAGGCGTGCTGGCCTACGCGGAAGATCCGTGCGGCGCCGAGCAGGGGTTCTCCGGACGTGAAGTAATGGCGGAGTTCCGTCGCGCCACCGGGCTGCCAACCGCCACCAACATGATCGCGACCGACTGGCGTCAGATGGGGCACACGCTCTCGCTGCAATCGGTGGACATTCCGCTGGCAGACCCGCACTTCTGGACGATGCAGGGCTCGGTTCGCGTGGCGCAGATGTGCCATGAGTTCGGCCTGACCTGGGGCTCCCACTCCAACAACCACTTCGACATCTCGCTGGCGATGTTCACCCACGTGGCGGCCGCTGCGCCGGGCAACATTACCGCCATCGACACCCACTGGATCTGGCAGGAGGGCAACCAGCGCCTGACCAAACAGCCGTTTGAAATCAAAGGCGGCATGGTGCAAGTTCCTGCTACGCCGGGGCTGGGCGTTGAGCTGGATATGGACCAGGTCATGAAAGCGCATGAGCTTTACCAGAAACACGGCCTGGGCGCGCGTGATGACGCGCTGGCGATGCAATACCTGATCCCAGAGTGGAGATTCGACAATAAACGTCCGTGCATGGTACGATAAGCTCATTGGGACCGCTCCCATGAGTGGTCCCTTACGTGGTGTATGCTTAACGTAACTAACATGCGTAAGGATGGCTTATGAAAATTGTTATCGCTCCGGACTCGTATAAGGAAAGCTTGAGCGCGCTGGAGGTGGCGACAGCGATAGAGGTCGGTTTTCGCGAAATTTTCCCGTCAGCGGACTATGTCAAATTACCGGTTGCCGATGGTGGCGAAGGGACGGTGGAAGCGATGGTGGCAGCCACGCATGGGCGTCTTGTCCATGTTCCTGTTACCGGGCCTTTGGGTGAACGCGTGGAAGGGTTTTTCGGGTTATCCGGAGACGGGAAAAGCGCCTTTATCGAGATGGCGGCAGCGAGCGGTCTGGAGCTTGTTGCTCCTGCAAAGCGTAACCCGTTAATCACCACCTCCTGGGGAACCGGGGAACTGATCCGTCATGCGCTGGATGCGGGCGTTAAGCATATCATTATTGGCATTGGAGGCAGCGCGACCAATGACGGTGGCGCAGGCATGGTGCAGGCGCTGGGCGTAAAACTGCTGGATGCGAAAGCGCAGCCCGTTGGGCCGGGCGGCGGCGAACTGGCAAGCCTTGCGCATATCGATCTTAGCGGGCTGGACAAGCGGCTGGCAGCCTGTCGAATTGAAGTGGCCTGCGATGTGACCAACCCCCTGATCGGCGAGACAGGTGCTTCTGCGGTATTTGGTCCGCAGAAAGGGGCGACGCCGGAGATGGTCAGGACGCTGGACAACGCGCTTGCGCATTACGCAAAAATTATCGCCCGGGATATGGATATTGACGTCTTAAACCTGGCGGGCGGTGGTGCGGCCGGCGGAATGGGGGCGGCGCTGTATGCATTTTGCGGCGCACAGCTCCGTCAGGGGATTGAGATTGTCACCGATGCCCTGCATCTCGATGAACAGGTCGCGGACGCCGATCTGGTGATCACGGGCGAAGGGCGTATCGACAGCCAGACGATCCACGGAAAAGTGCCCGTTGGCGTGGCGAGAGTCGCGAAACGCTATAACAAGCCGGTTATTGGCATTGCCGGCAGCCTGACGGCGGATGTTGGCGTGGTGCATGAGCACGGACTGGATGCCGTATTCAGCGTGATTTACACCATCTGCTCGCTGGAGGATGCGCTGGAAAATGCGCAACAGAATGTACAGATGGCCGCAAGGAATATTGCGGCGGTGATAAAGATGGGGCAGGGGATGTCGCGTTAACGTTCGTGCTCCTGTAGGCCCGGTAAGCGAAGCGCCACCGGGCTTTGGTCTTAGCTCCCCAACACCTTCATTGCTTCCCGCGTCACGTTGTCCATCTCGTCCAGCAGCTCCAGGAACTCCGGTTCGAGATCGGATTCTGGCGTACCCGCGCGGAGCTGCTGTTCAAGCAACTGGCAGAGATTTTTCAACCGCGGTACGCCGCTGTAGCCGCAGCTGCCATGCAGTTTATGAATGGCTTCCAGCAGTCCTTCGGGGTTTTCACCCACCAGCTGTTCTTCAACCTTGTTACGGATCTCAGGCAGGAAGTCCACCAGCATTTGCAGCATATCGCGGGCCAGATCGGGTTTGCCTGCCGCCTGGCGCAGCGCCAGTTGCCAGTCAAACGTGGCATTCTGGTTAACGCTGATCTCCGGCGATTCAGCTGTAATGGTGTATGTCCCGCCAATGTGCCCCGGCTTGTAGCGCAGCAGCAGGCTGTGCAGCTTCTCTTCGTCGATCGGTTTCGCCAGATAATCGTTCATACCCGCACCCAGCAGTTTCTCCTTTTGCCCCGCCATCGCGTGCGCCGTCACGGCAATCACCGGCGTCTGCTGCTGGTGCGGAAGCTGGCGAATCAACTCGCAGGCGCGGATGCCATCCATGCCCGGCATCTGAATATCCATCAGGATCAGGTCGAACTGCATCTGTTTGGCTTGTTCCACGGCTTCGGCGCCGCTGGTACACAGCTCAACGTGCTGAACCTGATCCTCAAGCAGCACGCCAATCAGCTTCAGGTTCGCCGGGTTATCGTCCACGGCCATCACCGTCATCGGCAGCTTATGTTCGTCGTTTTCCAGCGGCAGGGACTGATGCGTCAGACGGCAATATTCGGTCAACGCAGGTAACAGCCGTGTGGCGGTGAGGGGTTTCAGCAGACACGCCGCCGCTCCGTCGTTTTTCAGCTCTTCGGCGTTGATTTGGGCGTGGCACGGCAGCGCCAGCAGCAGGTAGTCCGTCATTGAGGCCGCCTTCGCCAGGCGTTCCTGCTGCATGGTCAGTTCTCCGGTAAACGTCACCGGAATCCCCAACAACAGGATATCGTAATGATCATTCGCCAGCGCGGAGAAGGTCGGGCTGTAGATGACCTCCAGCGGCGTGCTGCTTAATACATCCAGCGTACACTGCGCCGCCGCGGCGTTCGGTTCCACATAGGCCAGACGCATCCCTTTGAGGCAGCCGGTGACCGGGCCGTCGGTCTGCACGTTCGGGTTAAGATCAAGGTTGATATGGAACCAGAAGGTTGAGCCCCGGTTAGGCTGGCTGTGGAAGGAGATATCGCCTCCCATCTCTTTCACCAGCTTTTGGGTGATCACCAGCCCCAGGCCCGTTCCGCCGTGACGACGGGAAATGCTCGCATCGGCCTGGCGGAAAGCCTGGAACAGACGCGTCTGATCGCGCTCCGGAATACCAATGCCGGTATCCCGGATCTGCACTTCAATCTGGACTTTGTTATTACTGAGCGCCCTTTTTTCGACCAGAATGTCGATGTTGCCGCTCTCGGTGAACTTAATCGCGTTGCCCACCAGATTGGTAATGACCTGTTGCAGGCGCAGCGGGTCGCCAATGACGTTATCCGGCACATCATTTTTAATATTGAGCGTCAGTTCCAGACCCTTATCATGCGATGAGTGGGCAAGAAGCGTGACCACGTCATCCAGCGTGCTGCGCAGCGGGAAGGGAATACTCTCCAGAATCAGCTTGCCCGCTTCCAGCTTCGAGAAGTCCAGTACGTCGTTAATAATGGTCAGCAGGTTGTTGGCTGAGCGTTCAATGGTATGCAGATGGTCACGCTGGGTCGGGTTCAGCTCGCTTTTGAGCGTCAGACGGGTGAAGCCAATCACCCCGTTCAGCGGCGTGCGCAGCTCGTGCGACATGTTCGCCAGGAACTCAGACTTAATACGTGCCGCCTCCTGCGCACGTTTTTTCGCCAGATCCAGCTCCACGTTCTGGATCTCCATCTGCTCCAGAGTTTCGCGCAGGTCAGAGGTGGCCTGGTCAACGTTGTGCTGCATCTCTTCGTGATAAGCCGCCAGCGACATCGCCATTGAGTTGATGCCGTTTTTCAGCATATCCAGCTCGCCGAGCATAAAGCCTTCCACGCGGCTGTCGAGCTGACCCCGGCGGATCCGGTCAACGGTATTCACCATGTTGCGGATAGGCCCCGTGACGTCGCGCATCAGTCGCCAGCCGAAGATCAGCGCGATGCCAATACAGAACAGCATCATCACGCCGGAGATGAAAATTTCTTTGTACTGCTGGAGCCGCACCGACTTGAGATCCAGCTCCAGCGCCACATATCCAAGCATATTATTGCTGGACTTCGCATCGGACTGGGCAGATTCGTCGGGTGAATAGCTTTCGGAGATAATCGGCGTGCGCAGGATCATGATATCGCCTCGCCGCAACACCGTAAGATGACGCGGGAAGGGGGTACCATCCGGGATTTTCAGCGACGTGGGATCCAGATGGAAATTCGAGGTGACGAACAGACGGTTATGCTCATCATAAACGGAAATGGCGCGTACGATCTCTGAATGACGGCGGTGCAATACGCTGATTAACTGACCAATGGATTCACGGTTTTGCAGGTTCATGCCGTACTCGCTGGAGACGGCCAGCGGTTCGATAATACTGGCCCCGGCATCTTCAAGCTGTCTCTGCAAATCGTTATAGCGATGCACCACAAAGAAAATGCTCAGCAGCAAACCGATGAGAACGGTAGGAGCGAGGATCAAAATCATCATGCGCGCGCGCAGGCTGTAGTTGGTCATGGAGTTCCGTTATGGGACAATCAGGCTAATTATGTTTATTTGAGAACAATCTCGGCGATGGCGCAATTCTACTCTGCAAAACGACGCGTGACGACGCGTCAGATCATAACTGTTGAAGCCTCTGACCTCGATCCTTTTGGACAGGGGGTGGCGCGTCACAAGGGTAAAACACTGTTTATCACAGGTTTGCTGCCAGGAGAACGTGCAGATATTACGCTGACGGAAGACAAACGTCAGTATGCGCGCGGTCAGGTCAAGCGCCGTCTTAATGATAGCCCGGAGCGCGTGACGCCTCGCTGCCCCCATTTTGGCGTCTGCGGTGGCTGCCAGCAACAGCATGCCAGCACTGAATTACAGCAAAAAAGTAAAAGCAGCGCGCTGGCCCGCCTGGTCGGGCACGACGTGAATGACA
The DNA here is from genome assembly GCF_049238665.1 of Enterobacter cloacae complex sp. IR5450. NCBI lineage: Bacteria > Pseudomonadati > Pseudomonadota > Gammaproteobacteria > Enterobacterales > Enterobacteriaceae > Enterobacter > Enterobacter cloacae complex sp. IR5450. The sequence goes on along the minus strand of NZ_JBMKIC010000008.1, from coordinate 112,058 downwards.
TCATTGCCGATCGGCCCTGGGGCTACCGTCGCCGCGCTCGCCTGAGCCTCAGCTACCAGCCCAAAACCGAGCGGCTGGAGATGGGGTTTCGCAAAGCCGGCTCCAGCGATATCGTCTCTGTCACGCAGTGCCCTGTTTTGGTGCTCCATCTTGAGGCATTGCTCCCGGACGTGCACCACTGTCTTGCATCGCTGGATGGCGTGCGTTCGCTCGGCCATGTCGAACTGGTGTTGGCCAACAGTGCCCCGCTGATGGTGCTGCGCCACACCGCGCCGCTGTCAAAGGCGGATCGCGAAAAACTGGAACGCTTTTCGCATTCTCATGAGCTTGCGCTTTTCCTCGCGCCGCAAAGCGAGATACTTGAGCAGGTCAGCGGAGAAGCGCCCTGGTATGCGTCAGACGGGCTACGCTTAACGTTCAGCCCGCGGGATTTTATCCAGGTCAACGACGGCGTGAACCAGCAGATGGTGGCGAACGCGCTGGAATGGCTCGACGTACAGCCCACTGACCGGGTGCTCGATCTGTTCTGCGGCATGGGGAACTTTACCCTGCCGCTGGCCCGCAGAGCAGCAAGCGTGGTCGGAGTGGAAGGCGTTGAGGCGCTGGTGGCGAAAGGCCAGGAGAACGCCCAACAGAACGGTTTGCAAAATGTGACTTTCTTTCATCAAAATCTTGAGGATGATGTCACTCAGCAACCGTGGGCTAAGCAGGGCTTTGATAAGATCCTGCTCGATCCGGCGCGCGCAGGTGCGCCAGGCGTGATGCAGCATATAATTAAACTCGCGCCTGAACGCGTGGTCTATGTTTCCTGTAACCCGGCGACGCTTGCCCGTGACAGCGAAGCATTATTGAGCGGGGGTTACCAGATTCGGCGTCTGGCAATGCTGGACATGTTCCCGCACACTGGTCATCTGGAATCGATGGTGTTGTTCGAGCACATCTAATGAGTTTGGCTTGTCGACTTCGACAGGCCCTTGTCCCTAAAGGAGAGGACGATGGTTGCGGTAAGAAGTGCACATTTAAATAAAGCTGGTGAGTTTGACCCTCAAAAATGGATCGCAAGTCTGGGGATTTCCAGCCAGCAGTCGTGTGAACGCTTAACCGAAACCTGGGCCTATTGTTTACGCACAACGCAGGGGCATCCGGACGCTGAACTGCTGTTGTGGCGCGGCGTGGAGATGGTTGAAATTCTCTCCATGCTGAACATGGACATCGAAACGCTACAGGCCGCACTGCTGTTCCCCCTGGCGGACGCCGACGTGGTGACGGAAGACGTCCTGCGTGAAAGCGTCGGCCAGTCCGTCGTGGCGCTCATCCACGGCGTGCGTGATATGGCAGCCATTCGTCAGCTTAAAGCCGCGCAAACTGACTCTGTCTCTTCCGAGCAGGTGGATAACGTTCGTCGTATGCTGCTGGCGATGGTAGATGATTTCCGCTGCGTGGTGATCAAGCTGGCCGAACGGGTTGCCCATCTGCGTGAAGTAAAGGATGCGCCGGAAGACGAGCGCGTCCTGGCCGCCAAAGAGTGTACGAATATCTATGCGCCGCTGGCGAACCGTCTGGGTATCGGGCAACTGAAGTGGGAGCTGGAAGATTACTGCTTCCGCTACCTGCATCCGGCGGAATACAAACGCATTGCAAAATTGCTGCACGAACGCCGCATTGACCGCGAGCACTATATCGAGGAATTTGTCAGCGGGCTGCGCCAGTCGATGAAAGAGGAGAATGTGCGCGCCGAGGTCTACGGGCGTCCAAAGCACATCTACAGCATCTGGCGCAAAATGCAGAAGAAACACCTCGCCTTTGACGAGCTGTTTGACGTGCGCGCGGTGCGTATCGTGGCGGAGCGTCTTCAGGACTGCTATGCCGCGCTGGGGATAGTGCATACTCACTTCCGCCATCTGCCGGATGAGTTCGATGACTACGTCGCGAACCCGAAACCAAACGGCTACCAGTCTATTCATACCGTGGTGCTCGGCCCTGGCGGCAAAACGGTGGAAATTCAGATCCGTACCAAACAGATGCACGAAGACGCCGAGCTGGGCGTGGCGGCGCACTGGAAATACAAAGAGGGTACCTCCGGCGGCGGTCGCTCCGGTCACGAGGACCGTATCGCCTGGCTGCGTAAGCTGATTGCGTGGCAGGAAGAGATGGCCGACTCCGGCGAAATGCTCGACGAAGTGCGCAGTCAGGTCTTCGACGATCGCGTCTACGTCTTTACCCCGAAAGGGGACGTGGTTGATTTGCCGGCTGGCTCCACGCCGCTCGATTTCGCCTACCACATCCACAGCGATGTGGGGCACCGTTGCATCGGGGCGAAGATCGGCGGACGTATCGTACCGTTTACCTACCAGCTCCAGATGGGCGATCAGATTGAAATCATCACCCAGAAGCAGCCAAACCCAAGCCGCGACTGGCTGAACCCGAACCTCGGTTACGTTACCACCAGCCGTGGGCGCTCAAAAATTCACGCATGGTTCCGCAAGCAGGATCGTGACAAGAACATCCTTGCCGGTCGCCAGATCCTGGACGACGAGCTGGAACATATTGGCATTAGCCTGAAAGAAGCGGAGAAGTTCCTGCTGCCGCGCTACAACTTCAACGAGCTCGACGAACTGTTAGCGGCGATTGGCGGCGGTGATATCCGCCTGAACCAGATGGTGAACTTCCTGCAAGCGCAGTTCAACAAGCCAAGCGCGGCAGAGCAGGATGCGGCAGCCCTGAAACAGCTCCAGCAGAAAACCTATGCTCCGCAGCAGCGCAGCAAGGACAATGGCCGCGTAGTGGTTGAAGGGGTGGGTAACCTGATGCACCACATTGCCCGCTGCTGCCAGCCGATCCCGGGAGATGATATTGTCGGCTTTATCACCCAGGGGCGCGGGATCTCGATTCACCGCTCCGACTGCGACCAGCTTGCAGAGCTGCAATCGCATGCGCCGGAACGTATCGTGGAAGCCGTCTGGGGGGAGAGCTACTCGGCGGGTTACTCGCTGGTGGTGCGCGTCACTGCCAACGACCGCAGCGGCCTGCTGCGCGACATCACCACCATTCTCGCCAACGAGAAGGTCAACGTGCTGGGCGTTGCCAGCCGCAGCGATACCCGCGAGCAGCTTGCCACCATCGATATGACCATCGAAATCTATAACCTTCAGGTGCTGGGCCGCGTACTCGGCAAACTGAACCAGGTGCCGGATGTGATTGACGCGCGTCGTCTGCACGGCGGCTAAACATCCTCTTCTGTAGGCCGGGTAAGGCAACGCCGCCACCCGGCTCAGGCATTTAATGGAATCTGTTATGACTCAAATCGACCGCCTGCTCGGCATCATGAAACGCCTGCGCGACCCGGAAAACGGCTGCCCGTGGGATAAAGAGCAGACTTTCGCCACCATTGCGCCTTACACGCTGGAAGAGACCTACGAAGTGCTGGACGCCATTTCACGCGAGGATTTCGACGATCTGCGCGGTGAGCTGGGCGACCTGCTGTTCCAGGTGGTGTTCTACGCGCAGATGGCGCAGGAAGAGGGGCGCTTTAACTTTGACGATATCTGCGCCGCTATCAGCGACAAGCTGGAGCGTCGTCATCCGCATATCTTTGGTGATGCCTCCGCAGGCAACAGTGCGGAAGTGCTGGCGCGCTGGGAGCAGATAAAAAGCGCTGAACGCGCTGAAAAATCCCAGCACTCGGCGCTGGACGACATTCCCCTGAACCTTCCCGCGCTGATGCGCGCGCACAAAATTCAAAAGCGCTGCTCGGCGGTAGGGTTTGACTGGACCTCTCTCGGCCCGGTGCTGGAAAAAGTACACGAAGAGATCGACGAAGTGATGCATGAAGCGCAGCAGGCCGTTGTGGATGAAGCAAAGCTGGAAGAGGAGATGGGCGATCTGCTGTTTGCAACCGTCAACCTTTCACGCCACCTCGGTGTAAAAGCGGAAACCGCCCTGCAAAAAGCGAACATTAAATTCGAACGACGCTTTCGCGAAGTTGAGCGGATTGTGGCCTCGCGCGGCCTGGAAATGAGCGGGATTGACCTCGACGCGATGGAAGAAGTCTGGCAGGAAGTAAAACGCCAGGAACATGATCTCTAACGAGATTTTGCGATCAAGCGCAATTTGTGTGATTTTTTAAATGACAAGCGCTTGATTTGCGTCAAAAACATTTACCCAAAAGGGGCTATTTTCTCACTCCTTATGTTTGTCATGGCCTGGAATGGAGACGGAGAATGAAAGTTTGTGGCGCTCGTCGTGTTCGGGTATACTACTTTCCCGTCCTGGTTATTCCATCGTTTCACCCTAACTTCTCAGGTTCAGCATGACAACGAACTATATTTTTGTGACCGGCGGGGTCGTATCCTCTCTGGGTAAAGGCATTGCCGCAGCCTCCCTCGCAGCCATTCTTGAAGCCCGTGGCCTCAATGTGACCATGATGAAACTGGATCCGTACATCAACGTCGATCCTGGCACCATGAGCCCAACCCAACACGGGGAAGTGTTCGTTACTGAAGACGGCGCTGAAACCGATCTGGATCTTGGCCACTACGAGCGTTTCATCCGTACCAAAATGACCCGTCGTAACAACTTTACGACTGGCCGTATCTACTCTGACGTTCTGCGTAAAGAGCGCCGTGGTGACTACCTGGGCGCGACCGTGCAGGTCATCCCACACATCACTAACGCCATCAAAGAGCGTGTCCTTGCCGGTGGCGAAGGGCATGACGTTGTGCTGGTTGAAATCGGCGGTACCGTGGGGGATATCGAATCCCTGCCGTTCCTCGAAGCGATTCGTCAGCTGGCGGTAGATATTGGTCGTGAGCACGCGCTGTTCATGCACCTGACGCTGGTGCCTTACATGGCGGCAGCAGGTGAAGTGAAAACCAAACCGACTCAGCACTCTGTTAAAGAGCTGCTCTCCATCGGTATTCAGCCTGACATCCTGGTTTGCCGTTCCGATCGCGCGATTCCGGCGAACGAACGTGCGAAAATTGCATTGTTCTGTAACGTGCCTGAAAAAGCCGTTATTTCAATGAAAGATGTCGATTCCATTTATAAAATCCCGGGCCTGTTGAAATCACAGGGTCTGGACGATTATATTTGTAAACGATTCAGCTTGAACTGTCCGGAAGCTAACCTGTCTGAATGGGAGCAGGTGATTTACGAAGAAGCCAATCCGGGCGGCGAAGTGACTATCGGTATGGTCGGCAAGTACATCGAACTGCCAGATGCCTATAAGTCAGTTATCGAAGCGCTGAAACACGGTGGTCTGAAGAATCGCGTCTCTGTGAACATCAAGCTGATTGATTCGCAGGATGTGGAGACGCGCGGCGTCGAAATTCTCAAAGATCTGGATGCGATTCTCATCCCTGGCGGCTTCGGCTACCGTGGTGTTGAAGGCAAGATCGCCACTGCACGCTATGCGCGTGAAAACAATATTCCATACCTCGGTATCTGCCTGGGTATGCAGGTTGCGCTGATTGAATTTGCGCGCAACGTAGCGGGAATGGAAAACGCGAACTCTACGGAATTTGTGCCAGACTGTAAGTACCCTGTTGTGGCGCTGATTACGGAATGGCGCGACGAAGACGGTAACGTCGAAGTCCGTACCGAGAAGAGCGATCTGGGTGGCACCATGCGTCTTGGCGCACAGGCCTGCCAGCTGTCCGACGATAGCGTGGTACGCAAGCTGTACGGCGAGCCGGTCATCACCGAGCGCCATCGTCACCGCTATGAAGTCAACAACATGTTGTTGAAACAAATCGAAGCTGCGGGTCTGCGTGTTGCGGGCCGTTCCGGGGATGATCAGTTAGTCGAGATCATCGAAGTGCCTAACCATCCGTGGTTCGTGGCCTGCCAATTCCACCCGGAATTTACTTCAACGCCGCGTGACGGGCATCCGCTGTTTGCAGGCTTCGTGAAAGCCGCCAGCGAGTACCAGAAGCGTCAGGCGAAGTAAAAAAAGTTAGAACGGCAACGCGTACCTTTGGTACGCGTTGTTTGTCTGGAGTTTTAGTTTAACTTGTACTGAGGAAAATCTAATGTCCAAAATCGTTAAAGTCATCGGTCGTGAAATCATCGACTCCCGTGGTAACCCGACCGTTGAAGCTGAAGTTCATCTGGAAGGTGGTTTCGTCGGTATGGCAGCGGCTCCATCAGGTGCTTCTACAGGTTCCCGCGAAGCGCTGGAACTGCGTGATGGCGACAAATCCCGTTTCATGGGCAAAGGCGTACTGAAAGCGGTTGGCGCTGTTAACGGTCCTATTGCTCAGGCTATCGTTGGCAAAGATGCTAAAGATCAGGCTGGCATCGACAAGATCATGATCGATCTGGACGGTACTGAAAACAAATCTAACTTCGGTGCGAACGCAATCCTGGCGGTTTCCCTGGCGAACGCCAAAGCGGCAGCAGCAGCTAAAGGCATGCCACTGTTCGAGCACATCGCTGAACTGAACGGCACCCCAGGCAAATACTCTATGCCTGTACCAATGATGAACATCATCAACGGTGGTGAGCACGCAGACAACAACGTTGATATTCAGGAATTCATGATTCAGCCAGTTGGCGCGAAAACCCTGAAAGAAGCGGTACGTATGGGTTCTGAAGTGTTCCACAACCTGGCTAAAGTTCTGAAAGCTAAAGGTATGAACACGGCTGTTGGTGACGAAGGCGGCTACGCGCCAAACCTGGGTTCTAACGCAGAAGCACTGGCTGTTATCGCTGAAGCGGTTAAAGCAGCAGGCTACGAGCTGGGCAAAGACATCACCCTGGCGATGGACTGCGCAGCATCTGAATTCTACAAAGACGGTAAATACGTTCTGGCTGGCGAAGGCAACAAAGCGTTCACCTCTGAAGAGTTCACCCACTTCCTGGAAGACCTGACCAAACAGTACCCAATCGTTTCTATCGAAGACGGTCTGGACGAGTCTGACTGGGATGGTTTCGCATACCAGACCAAAGTACTGGGCGACAAAATCCAGCTGGTTGGTGACGATCTGTTCGTAACCAACACCAAGATCCTGAAAGAAGGCATCGAGAAAGGCATCGTTAACTCCATCCTGATCAAATTCAACCAGATCGGTTCTCTGACCGAAACGCTGGCTGCGATCAAAATGGCGAAAGACGCTGGCTACACCGCGGTTATCTCTCACCGTTCTGGCGAAACTGAAGACGCTACCATCGCTGACCTGGCTGTGGGTACCGCTGCTGGCCAGATCAAAACCGGTTCTATGAGCCGTTCTGACCGTGTTGCTAAATACAACCAGCTGATTCGTATCGAAGAAGCGCTGGGCGAAAAAGCACCTTACAACGGTCGTAAAGAGATCAAAGGCCAGGCATAAGCCTGAACCTTCGTTCTTATGAAAAAACCCGCTTCGGCGGGTTTTTTGTTTTCTATAGCAGAAGCGGCAACGTGGCGCTTGCCGTTTGCTGGCTGACGTCACCGTAACGGCTGTCTACTGCAATAAGGGAAGTGGTTAACAGTTCAACCAGCAGCATCACGCCAACCTTGGCATTGAGCGCACCCGCGCTCAGCGGTCCCTCGGGTTTGGCTGCAACCAGCTGTAAATCGCTCAGGGAGGCCAGCGGGCTGCGGGGCGTATTGCTGAGCGCCAGTACCTTAACGCCCCTCTTGCGGGCGAGTTTCACCACGTGAAGCAGATCCCGTGTAGAGCCGGAACTTGAGATGGCCACCACCAGCGTCTCTTTCGAGAGCGTTGCCGCATTCATGGCCGCGCGATGCATATCGCTAAACAGCTGCGCGGGTTTGCCCAGCCGCAGGAGCTTGTAATGCAGATATTCCCCGAGTATCGCGCTGGCGGCCACCCCGTAAATTTGCACTGACTGCGCCTGATGCAGGGCCAGTGTCGCCTGTTCAAGTTGGGCCCGGTCGAGGAGTTTTGCGGTATCTTGCAGCGCCTGGACAGACTCATCCACCACGTTATCTATTGCATCTCCTGCCTGACGCTCAGGCAAACCCTGCTGAATATCCAGCGCAAGCGCCATTTTAAATTCGTTATACCCCTTACAGCCCAGCGTGCGGCAAAGGCGTGTGACGCTGGCCTCGCTGGTGCCGCTTTCACGCGCCAGCTCGGTGATCGTCAGGTAGAGCACCCTGGCAGGATCGTTGAGAACAAACTCCCCCAGTTTTTGTTGCGTTGGGCTGTACCCGGAAGCCTCCTGGCGTAGCTTCAGCAGCAGGTTTTCATGGTCCGACATGCTAGATCCTTAATGCGTTTCTCTGCCAACTAGTGTGGCGGAAAGCGGGGGAGAGATGCCAGTCATTTCGAAAAAGTATGATCGGTGTCCTGGTTTTTTGATGGTAATTTTCACAATTAAAAATATATGTGGTAAAAATTTTCATCAATAACCAGGGGGATAAAAAAATGATGCAAATGTTCAGCGGAGCGTCTTCCGGCGGATGGTTTGAAAAAGCGCAGCGCTTCGGCAAATCCTTTATGTTACCCATCGCCATACTGCCCGCAGCAGGTCTGTTGCTGGGGATCGGCGGGGCGCTATCGAATCCAAATACGCTTACCGCGTATCCATTTTTAGACGTTGGCTGGCTACAGGCCATCTTTACCATCATGAGCAGCGCAGGCTCGATTGTGTTTGCAAACCTGTCGGTACTGTTTGCTGTTGGGGTCGCCGTTGGGCTGGCGAAAAATGATAAAGGCACGGCAGGGCTGGCGGCGTTGCTCGCTTATCTGGTGATGAATGCCACTATCAATGCGCTGCTGATCCTGACCGGAAAACTGGCGCATGAGAACCCGGGCGCCGCAGGGCAGGGCATGACGCTGGGTATTCAGACGCTTGAAACGGGCGTGTTTGGTGGGGTAGTTATTGGGCTGGTGACCTGCGCACTGCATCATCGATTTAATAAAATCGCGCTTCCGCAATTCCTGGGCTTTTTTGGCGGCTCACGCTTCGTTCCCATTATCAGCTCGCTGGCGGCGATACTCGTCGGCGCGCTGATGACCGTGGTCTGGCCGCATTTTCAGAAGCTGATCTTTGGCCTCGGCGGGCTGGTGGATGCCACCGGCTATCTGGGGACTTTGCTGTACGGCTTCATCCTGCGCATGCTTGGCCCGTTTGGTTTGCACCACATCTTCTATCTTCCGTTCTGGACCACCGCGCTTGGCGGCAGTGAAATTGTTAACGGTCACCTGGTTGAGGGCACGCAGCGGATCTTCTTCGCCCAGCTCGCCGACCCGAACACGCAGCATTTCTATGAGGGCACGTCGCGCTTCATGTCCGGGCGCTTTATTACCATGATGTTTGGCCTGCTGGGCGCCTGCCTTGCGATGTACCACACGGCCAGGCCGGAGAATAAGAAGCGCGTCGCCGGGCTGCTGCTTTCTGCGGCGTTAACCTCATTCCTGACGGGAATTACCGAGCCCATAGAGTTCTCATTCCTGTTTATTGCCCCGGTGCTGTACGTCATTCATGCGCTGTTTGACGGGCTGGCGTTCATGCTCGCGCACATTCTGCACATCACCATCGGACAAACTTTCTCCGGCGGGTTTATTGATTTCGTGCTGTTCGGCATTTTGCAGGGGGAAGCGAAAACTAACTGGATGTTCGTCCCGCTGGTGGGCGTACCGTGGTTCTTCCTTTACTACTGTACCTTCCGCTATCTGATCAAACGTTTTGATTTTGCCACGCCGGGCCGTGAAAAGGAGGCGTTGGCTGACGAGGCTACCCTGCCGCAAAGCGAGCGCGCCGCGGCGGTGATCGCCGGGCTGGGAGGAAAAGACAATCTGGATGACGTTGACTGCTGCGCCACGCGCCTTCGCGTCACGGTGAAAGACGGTAGCAAAGTCAATGAATCTGCACTGAAAGCGACCGGCGCGCGCGGCGTCATCGTGCGCGGTAACGGGGTTCAGGTCATCTATGGCCCGCACGTCACCATTATCAAAAACGAAGTGGAAGAGATCTTATCGTAATGAAAACTGTACTGGATAACCTGAAAGGAAAACTGGTCGTCTCCTGCCAGGCGCTGGAAAACGAACCGCTGCACAGCCCGTTTATTATGTCGCGAATGGCGCTGGCGGCGGCCCAGGGCGGTGCCGCTGCGATCCGCGCCAATAGCGTGGTGGATATCGTGGCTATCAAAGGGCTGGTCTCACTGCCGGTCATCGGCATCATCAAACGAGACTATCCGGACAGCGAGGTGTTCATCACCGCGACGCTCAAAGAAGTGGATGAGCTGATGGCGGTCGCCCCGGAGATCGTTGCGCTGGATGCGACCGCCCGAAAACGGCCCGGTGGCGTATCGCTGGACATGCTGATCGCGCAGATCCGCACCCGTTACCCGTCGCTGCTGCTGATGGCGGATATTGCCACCGTGCAGGAGGCCGTGACCGCGCAGGCGCTGGGATTTGATTGTGTCGGAACCACCCTTTACGGTTATACGGCGGAGACCGCGGGCCATTCGCTACCGGAAAATGACTGCGCGTTTTTGAAAGAGGTGCTGTCTGCCGTCACGATCCCCGTGATTGCCGAAGGTAACGTGAATACCCCCGATCGCGCGGCCAGGTGTCTGGCGCTGGGGGCGCACACAGTTGTCGTCGGCGGGGCGATCACCCGACCGCAGCAAATTACGGAACGGTTTATGGCGGCAATTGGCGCGCAAAGCACCGATGGAGCATGATCATCTGACGGGGATCTGCGATACTTATCGTTTATCCCCTTAACAGAGTTGACTATGCAGTACCCGATTAACGAGATGTTCCAGACCCTTCAAGGCGAGGGTTATTTTACCGGCGTTCCCGCTATCTTTATTCGTTTACAGGGATGCCCGGTTGGCTGCGCCTGGTGTGATACCAAACATACGTGGGATAAGCTCGCAGATCGGGAAGTGTCGCTGTTCAGCATTCTGGCGAAAACCAAAGAGAGCGATAAATGGGGCGCGGGCAGCGCGGAGGATCTGCTTGCCATTATTGGTCGTCAGGGCTGGACGGCGCGGCACGTGGTGATCACCGGCGGGGAACCCTGCATTCATGATCTGATGCCGCTCACCGAACTGCTCGAAAAGAACGGCTATAGCTGTCAGATTGAAACCAGCGGTACCCATGAAGTGCGCTGCTCCCATTCAACGTGGGTAACGGTTTCACCGAAAGTGAATATGCGCGGCGGGTATGACGTACTATCGCAGGCGCTTGAGCGTGCTGATGAGATCAAACATCCGGTGGGGCGCGTGCGTGACATCGAAGCGCTGGATGAACTGCTGGCGACGCTGACGGACGAAAAGCAGCGCGTGATCGCGCTACAGCCTATCAGCCAGAAAGACGATGCGACCCGTCTGTGCATTGAAACCTGTATCGCCCGCAACTGGCGCCTGTCGATGCAGACGCACAAATATTTGAACATTGCCTGATACTTTTGTGGCCCCGCTTAACGCGGGGCTTTTGTTGTTGGCAGTAAAGCCCAGGTCACGACTGCCGACCCAAGGCAAATCGCACTGTTGAACAGCAAGGCATACTGCGCGGCACTGGCCGTTCCCATCGGCAGCCATAGGGTGTACAGCGATGCGGTGACCGCGATCCCCATTGCGCCGCCCAGGGAACTGCCCATCTTATAGATCCCTGAAGCCACCCCCACTTTGTTTTCAGGGGCATTCATTACCGCCGTGTCCGTTGAGGGCGTGGCGTAACATCCGAGCCCCAGCCCGAATAAAATATTGCTCAGAAAGACGGTGACAATGTAGACCTCTTTGCTTAAGAAGGTGCATGAAATCAGCGAAATACCTGTTGCGGTCAGCAGCGGGCCGGTCATCATCGGCAGCCTGGCGCCATAGCGCTGAAGCAGTTTTTCACCCACCCGGATCATCGCCAGTACGGTAACCAGATACCCCAGCGTCATCATGCCTGTCTGTAGTGGTGACAGATGATGGCCCTGCTGCAACCAGATGCTGGCGATCATCATGGTGCCAATGCAGCCGTTGAGCAGGAAATTTGAGAATACCGAGGCGCTATAGGCCCGGTTTTTAAACAGGGCGAAATCGATCAGCGCCGCATCGCCTTTCCGTCGCCCGGTAACGACAAAACACATCAGTGCAATCACGGCTCCACACAGTACAAGAAGCGATAAACTGCTGCTCCAGCCCCAGCTGTGTCCTTTGCTAATAAACAGATTGAACAGCACCAGCATAAGGACAAAACTCACCAGGCCGCTGATATCCAGTTTGTGTCGACACGCATCAGGGCTGCGGCTTTCCGGGGTGGCGCGGATAAGCAATAGCGCGGCCAGAGCCACCACCATGGAGAAAATAAATATCCAGCGCCAGCCCAGCGTGGTGGCGATGGCGCCTCCCACAAACGAGCTCAGGCCACTGCCGCCCCAGGAGCCGATAACCCAAAAGCTGATGGCGCGCTGGCGTGCTTTACCGTCATACCAGGTCTTAATCAGCGCCAGCGTGGCGGGCATGATGCAGGCCGCTGATAGCCCCTGTATCGCTCTTCCCAACAGAAACAGGACGGGCTCCCATGAAATGAACAGCAGACCACTCCCGATCATGCTCAGTATCAGGCCAATCATGGTCAGGCGCATGCGCCCATACTTATCGGCAAACCCACCGCAGGCGACGACAAAACAGCCGCTGAACAACGCGCTAAGGCTGACGGCCAGCGTAAGGGTTTCGAGGGCAATATCGAGGCTATTCTGCATGGCCGGAACCACGTTGATAACCGACTGGGCAAACAGCCAGAATGTCAGAACGCTCATGACGATACCCGCCAGCAGCCGATCGTTACCGGCGTAGGCGGATGCGCCTGTCAGGGAAACGGTACTCATAATGCAGCCCTCCCGGGAAGGTGCGAATCAGCGCAGAAAGTGTTCGGTCAGTGCGGCCCACAGCGCCGCGCCGGTGAGGAGAATGTTGTCGTTAAAGTCGTAGCCCGGGTTATGTACCATGCAGCGGTCCGGCTCATCCCCGGCGCCAAGCGTGAAATAGCATCCATTGGGATTTTTCTCGAGCATGAAAGCAAAGTCCTCGCTGCCCATAAACGCATTGACCTCCGCGACGGCATCCTGACCGAACAGATCGGTGGCGACGCTGCGCACCATCTCGTTGGCTTGCGGATTGTTTTTCAGCACCGGGCTGCCGTTAATGTGTCGAATGGTGGCCGTCGCATTGAAACTTTCCGCCTGTGCAACGGCGATATCATGGATACGCTGTAGCACGGTTTGCCGCACGCGTTCATCCAGCGTGCGCACGGTAAGTTTCATCAATACTTTGTCGTTGATAATGTTGGGGGCGTGCCCGGCCTGAATGCTGCCTACGGTAACGACGGCTGGCTGGAAGGGGGTAATGTTGCGCGAAACAATCGACTGCAACGCGATAGTGATATGACAGGCAACCAGGGTGGCGTCAACGGTATGTTCTGGCACCGCGCCGTGACCACCCACGCCGTTAACCTCAATATGAAGGGTGTCGGAAGAGGCCATCATGGCGCCATCGCGCAGACCAATTTTTCCGAGGGGCTGTGACGGCATATTGTGTAGACCAAAGATGTGGTCGCAGGGGAACAGGTCAAACAAACCGTCCTCTACCATAACGCGTCCGCCATACAGAAGTTCTTCCGCGGGCTGAAAAATAAGGTGCAGCGTGCCGTTAAAATTGCGGGTGCGTGCCAGGTACTCCGCTGCATACAGGAGCGTTGTGGTGTGGCCGTCATGACCGCAGCCGTGAAATTTACCCTCAACGGTACTGCTCCACGCCTTGCCGTTGTTTTCCTGCATTGGCAGCGCATCCATATCGGCGCGCAGGCCCAGGCGTTTATGCCCGTTACCCACCTTCAGTGTGCCGACCACACCGGTTTTCGCCAGCCCGCGATGAACCTCATATCCCCATTCCTGAAGCAGCGCAGCAACGCGATCGCTCGTGTTGTGCTCCTCAAAACCAATTTCAGGATGCTGATGAAAATAGCGCCGTAATTCAGTGAACCGAGCTTCGTTGCCACGCAGAGCTTCGATAATTGGATGTGTCATTTTTGTTATCCTTTTTCTGCCAAACGATGATAATTTCGAGTCTATGACGATCGTACTGCCTGAAAATGCAATTTTTTGTTGTAAAGCGACGGCATTGTTTTGATTGTTTTTCATACAATTCAGTTATGACAAAAAAGAGCAGGTCATTATTTGTCTTTGATGAGGGGTAAGATGGCGCAACGGGGAGATGAATTTTGGATAGAGATTCAGGACATTCGCCACTGCGTGGAGGATGAAGGCGATACGCTAACGTTGCTCTGGGTGCTGGAAGGGCGGGCAGAGCTGAACACCGATGCGGGACGTGACATCCTGGAGGCCAATACCCTTGCCATCATAAACCGTCATCGGCGCTGGCAGTTCACGAGCGAAACGGCAAATGTCACCCTGCGCGTAACCCTTTCCGGGCGCTGGGTGGTCCAGCTCTGCAATGATTTTTTTGCCCATGATTATGCTGTACCGGCAGAAGCCGGAGGCGTCTGGCCCCAGTGCGATGCGCTTCGCGATCTGCTGCGCCAGCTTCTTGTGGTCACCCTCATCAACGACCCGCACCGCTACCGGCTGGAGGCGTACCGCTGGCTGAGCGAGATTTTGCTGTTGCTGACCAGCCGCTTTCAACAGCCCGCCCGTATGCTGTCCCGGGAACTTTCCTCAGCGCACAGCAAACGCATCGCCCGGGTGATAGAGCGGATCAATGCCAGTTATTCCCGCCGTATTACGCTTGCGGAAATCGCCGCGAGTGAATATGTCTCTGAAGCCTGGCTCTCTCGTCTCTTTCGCAAGGAGGTGGGGATCAGTTTCATGCAGTACATCACCCACCTGCGGCTGGAAAAGGCGGCCGACGCTCTCCGGCTGACGAACCGACCGCTGCACCAGATTGCGCTTGAGCAGGGTTTCGCCAGCACGCGTATGATGAGCGATCGGTTCAGGCGTGTTCACAATATGTCTCCGGGTGAGTTTCGTAAGGCCCGGCGCCAGCACCCGGAGGCGGCACGTATTCGGACGGACAGGCGTGAGCAGCGCTATCCGGTCGCCGTGGACAAGCTGTTTAGCCTGCTCAATGAACCGGTGGCGCGCGGTTGGGGAGCCTCGCCGCTCATCGTTCATCCGCAGCAGGAGCAGAGCCTGGATCTTGAGCAGCTTAATCCTCTTTCTGCCTCGCTGCGCCGTATGCGGGTGGTCATTACCCTGCGTGAGCTCGACGATTTGCTCCGTGAGGACGTTCGACAAAATCTGGAGGCGATAAATGAGGCCATTCCCATTGAGGGAATTGATATCGCCGAACCTTTTCTCAGCAGTCGTCTGTTTGCTACCGGGTGGGATGACCCCCAGATGGCGGGCTACGCCTGCTGGTACAATCTGCATCAGCTCTTCACCTGGCTGGCAAAAAAGCAGTGGACGGTGCTACTGCACACCGGCGTAACGACCCGTCGCGATCTTCTCACCCGCTTTTTACAACAGTCGGTTAATCATTTTTCGCCAGAAATCACCGCGGGCTGGCACTTCGTCATGCACTGGTCAACACAGGCGAGTGAGGAGACCCGGGAGCAGGTCTGGCTGGCCCAGCAAAAGGCAATACGAACTTATCTTCCGCAGGCAAAGTTTGGTTTATGGCACCGATTTGCCCCCGTCAGCGCGGGCGTAAGCGACGATACCCTGTTCAGTTCAGCCATCCTGATGCAGGCCGATTTTCTTGCCTGCTCTGCCGATGCCAATGAACTTCTCGATCCTGCGCAGCTGGAGGTAACCCCTCTCTCCTCAACGGAAAATTATCCGATACTGAAGGTCCGCCAGATCCTCGCTGCCCTTCGCCTGCGAAAATGTTCGCTTCCCGTCTGGCTTCTCTCCTGGAATACCCTCACCGGCAACACGCGGGCGACAAACGGCTGGTTTTTTCGTGGGGCGCTGCTGATGCAGAACCTGCTCGGGCTTTCGGAGCAGGTCTGGCTGGCGGGATTCTGGCTCAATTCGGGCCTTCAGGGAGAAGCCCGTGCGAACAACACCATCGATACCTCAAGCCTTGCGCTACAGTATAACCATGGTCTGCCGCGTCCGGTTTATTGGGTACTCTAGCTCTGGCAACGTCTGCGGGGCGAGGTGCTGGTCAATGATAAGCGTGTCCTGCTTACGCGCCATCGCAATGGTTATCAGCTGTTGCTGCGTAATGTGGTGGTTTTTAATCCGCTCCTATCCAGTGAAGAAGCCTTCATCCAGCGTTTTCGCCAGCAGTATCATTTACACCTGAAGGGAATGCGCGGTAAATGGCGAATTAAATGCCATCTGTTTGATCAGCACAACGGCGCGCTCTATCCGTTGCTTGAAGGGGTTGGCAGCGAAAGCGGCCCTGATGAAGAGATGTGGCGCTGGATAGCGCATAAAGCGCGTCCAACGCTTTCCGTACGCGATGAACGCCTTTATGACGGCTGGCAACTGAGTGAATCACTGGAGAGTAATGCGCTGGTGCTCTACGAGTTTACGCCGCTCGTGCCTCGTGAGGCCGAAACGGAGGAGATTCACTCCCCGCGGTAGACGCAGCCTGCCGTGCAGGTCTCTTTGATCATCACCGCGCTCAGCAGCGGGACCAGCGGTTTCATCTGATCCCAAATCCATTTCGCCAGCACCTCGCTGGTCGGGTTTTCAAGGCCCGGAATATCATTCAGATAGTAGTGATCGAGACGATCGTAGGTCGGCTTAAACGCGGCCTTCAGTTCGGCAAAGTCCATGATCCAGCCCGTATGGGGATCGACTTCACCGGTGATTTCAAGACGCACCATAAACGAGTGTCCATGCAGGCGGCCACATTTGTGCCCGGCAGGAACGTGTGGAAGGTGGTGTGCGGCTTCGAAGGTGAAATCTTTAAACAGTGTGGTGGACATCATAGCTCTCAGGAATGCGGAAAAAACCGCCGCATAGTACCGGAAAGCACAATTTTTATCATTAACTAAAACGGCTCTGAACGGTCACCGCCTCGCATCCATGGTGTTTATCGGCTTTTATTGTTTTATTTCAAATAGTTATTTAATCGCTTTTATCGTTAAGAACGATAACTAAAACAGGTTAGTCCATTTGGTTATTTATTATTTCCATCCCTTCTTTAATTGTTATTATCCCCGCCGTTAACCTTATCTTCAGTTTGGATTTATTCGCTTAAAGTCCGCTTTGCTACTGGAACATAACGACGCATGACAACACAGGCCCCACCTTCAAATTTGCTTCCCCTTAACCCGGAGCAACTGGCGCGCCTCCAGGCCGCGACTTCCGATTTTTCACCCACCCAGCTCGCCTGGGTCTCCGGCTATTTCTGGGGAATGCTGAACCAGCAGCCGGGTGCTGTGGCTGGCGTCCCGCCAACGGCCGTTGAAATTCCTGCCATCACGCTTATCTCCGCTTCGCAAACGGGTAATGCCCGTCGTGTGGCCGAAGCGCTGCGTGATGACCTGCTCGCCGCGAAGCTGAACGTTAACCTGGTCAACGCCGGGGATTATAAATTCAAACAGATCGCGTCAGAAAAACTGCTGGTGGTGGTGGCGTCAACGCAGGGCGAAGGCGAGCCTGCGGAAGAAGCCGTCGCGCTGCATAAGTTCCTGTTCTCGAAAAAAGCGCCAAAGCTCGAGGGCACCGCCTTTGCCGTCTTCGGCCTCGGTGATACGTCCTATGAATTTTTCTGCCAGTCCGGTAAAGATTTCGACAGCAAGCTGGCGGAGCTGGGCGCAGAGCGCCTGCTGGATCGCGTAGACGCTGATGTCGAATACCAGGCCGCCGCCGCCGAATGGCGGGCGCGCATCGTTGAGGTGCTGAAGGCCCGCGTCCCGAAAGAGACGCCAGCGCAGGCCGCCGTTACCGCAGCGGGCACCGTCAACGAAATCCACACCAGCCCTTACACGAAAGATGCGCCGCTGACGGCGAGCCTGTCGGTAAACCAGAAAATCACGGGCCGTGATTCGGAAAAAGACGTGCGTCATATCGAAATCGATCTCGGTGACTCCGGCCTGCGTTATCAGCCTGGCGATGCGCTGGGCGTCTGGTATCAGAACGATCCGGCGCTGGTGAAAGAGCTGGTCGAACTGCTGTGGCTGAAAGGCACGGAGCCGGTCCAGGTGGAGGGTAAAACCTTACCGCTCTCTGAGGCGCTTCAGTGGCATTTCGAGCTGACGGTGAACACCGCCAACATCGTTGAAAACTACGCCACCTTAACCCGCAGCGAATCGCTCCTTCCGCTGGTCGGGGATAAGGCGAAGTTACAGCAATACGCGGCGACAACGCCGATTGTCGATATGGTGCGTTTCTCACCGGCACAGCTGGATGCCGACGCGCTGATCGGCCTGCTGCGTCCACTGACGCCGCGTCTTTACTCCATCGCCTCCTCACAGGCGGAAGTGGAAAACGAAGTCCACATCACCGTTGGCGTGGTGCGTTACGACATCGAAGGCCGCGCGCGGGCGGGCGGGGCCTCGGGCTTCCTGGCCGACCGCGTGGAAGAAGAGGGCGAGGTGCGCGTCTTTATCGAGCACAACGACAACTTCCGTCTGCCGGCGAACCCGGAAACGCCGGTGATCATGATTGGCCCGGGCACCGGCATCGCACCGTTCCGCGCCTTTATGCAGCAGCGTGCAGCGGACGAGGCACCGGGTAAAAACTGGCTGTTCTTCGGCAACCCGCATTTTACCGAGGATTTCCTCTACCAGGTTGAATGGCAGCGCTACGTCAAAGAGGGTGTGCTGACCCGCATCGATCTGGCCTGGTCTCGTGACCAGAAAGAAAAAGTATACGTACAAGACAAACTGCGCGAACAGGGCGCAGAGCTGTGGCGCTGGATCAATGACGGTGCCCACATTTATGTCTGCGGCGACGCCAATCGCATGGCGAAAGACGTTGAGCAGGCACTGCTGGAAGTGATTGCCGAATTCGGCGGTATGGATGCCGAAACGGCGGATGAATTTTTAAGTGAGCTGCGCGTAGAGCGCCGTTATCAGCGAGATGTCTACTAATGAGCGAAAAACATCCTGGCCCACTGGTGGTCGAAGGCAAACTGTCTGATGCCGAGCGCATGAAGGTAGAGAGCAACTACCTGCGCGGTACCATTGCCGAAGATTTAAATGACGGCCTGACCGGCGGTTTCAAAGGCGACAACTTCCTGCTGATCCGTTTCCACGGTATGTACCAGCAGGACGACCGCGATATCCGCGCCGAACGTGCCGAGCAGAAGCTGGAGCCGCGTCACGCGATGCTGCTGCGCTGTCGTCTGCCGGGTGGCATCATCACCACTAAACAGTGGCAGGCGATCGACAAGTTTGCCCATGACAACACGATTTACGGCAGCATTCGTCTGACCAACCGTCAGACCTTCCAGTTCCACGGCATTCTGAAGAAGAACGTCAAGCCGGTTCACCAGATGCTGCACTCCGTGGGTCTGGACGCGCTGGCGACCGCCAACGACATGAACCGTAACGTGCTCTGCACCTCGAATCCGTACGAGTCCGAACTGCACGCCGAAGCGTACGAGTGGGCGAAGAAGATCTCCGAGCACCTGCTGCCGCGTACGCGCGCCTATGCTGAGATCTGGCTCGGTCAGGAAAAAGTCGCGACCACCGACGAAGAGCCGATCCTTGGCCAGACCTACCTGCCGCGTAAGTTCAAAACCACGGTGGTGATCCCGCCGCAGAACGATATCGACCTGCACGCCAACGACATGAACTTCGTGGCGATTGCCGAAAACGGCAAGCTGATTGGCTTTAACCTGCTGGTGGGCGGCGGCCTGTCCATCGAACACGGTAACAAGAAAACCTACGCCCGCACCGCGAGCGAGTTCGGCTTCCTGCCGCTGGAGCACACGCTGGCAGTGGCTGAGGCGGTGGTTACTACCCAGCGCGACTGGGGTAACCGTACCGATCGTAAAAACGCGAAAACCAAATACACTCTGGAGCGCGTAGGCGTCGAGACGTTCAAAGAAGAAGTGGAGCGTCGCGCGGGCATCAAGTTTGAGCCGATCCGCCCTTACGAATTTACCGGTCGCGGCGATCGCATCGGCTGGGTTAAAGGTATCGATAACAAATGGCACCTGACGCTGTTTATCGAAAACGGCCGTATTCTTGATTATCCGGGCCGTCCGCTGAAAACCGGCCTGCTGGAAATCGCGAAGATCCACAAAGGCGAGTTCCGTATCACCGCTAACCAGAACCTGATCGTCGCCAGCGTGCCGGAAAGCGAAAAGGCGAGAATTGAAGAGCTGGCCCGCGAGCACGGGTTGATGAATGCGGTGAGCGCGCAGCGTGAAAACTCGATGGCCTGCGTGTCGTTCCCGACCTGTCCGCTGGCGATGGCCGAAGCCGAGCGTTTCCTGCCGTCCTTCACTGATAAAGTGGAAGCGATTCTGGAAAAACACGGTATTCCGGACGAGCATATTGTTATGCGCGTGACGGGCTGCCCGAACGGCTGCGGCCGCGCGATGCTGGCCGAACTCGGTCTGGTAGGGAAAGCGCCGGGTCGCTATAACCTGCACCTGGGCGGTAACCGTATCGGGACGCGTATTCCGCGTATGTTCCGCGAGAACATCACCGAGCCGGAAATTCTCGATTCCCTCGACGTGCTTATCGGACGCTGGGCGAAAGAGCGCGAAGCGGGTGAAGGCTTCGGCGACTTTACGGTACGTGCGGGCATCATTCGCCCGGTGCTCGATCCCGCAAGGGATTTCTGGGAGTAACCACGAGAGGTAATTATGTCCGTACTCGATCTAAACGCGCTTAACGCATTGCCAAAAGTCGAACGCATTCTGGCACTCGCGGAAACTAACGCCCAACTGGAAAAGCTGGACGCCGAAGGGCGCGTGGCGTGGGCGCTGGAAAACCTGCCGGGAGACTATGTGCTTTCGTCGAGCTTTGGCATTCAGGCGGCGGTCAGTCTGCATCTGGTGAATCAGATCCGTCCGGACATTCCGGTGATCCTCACCGATACCGGCTATCTGTTCCCGGAGACCTATCAGTTTATCGACGAGCTGACGGATAAGCTCAGGCTGAACCTGAAAGTCTACCGTGCGACGGAAAGCGCGGCCTGGCAGGAGGCGCGTTACGGCAAGCTGTGGGAGCAGGGCGTTGAGGGCATTGAGAAATACAATGAGATCAACAAGGTCGAGCCGATGAACCGGGCGCTAAAAGAACTGAACGCTCAGACCTGGTTTGCGGGCCTGCGCCGCGAGCAGTCCGGGAGCCGGGCAACGCTGCCGGTGCTGGCGGTGCAGCGCGGCGTGTTCAAAGTGCTGCCGATCATCGACTGGGATAACCGCACGGTGTACCAGTATCTGCAAAAGCACGGGCTGAAGTACCATCCGCTGTGGGATCAAGGCTACCTGTCGGTAGGCGACACCCACACCACGCGTAAATGGGAACCGGGAATGGCGGAAGAAGAGACGCGATTCTTCGGGCTGAAGCGCGAGTGCGGGCTGCACGAAGGGTAATGTTTTTTCGCCCGGTGGCGCTGCGCTTACCGGGCCTACAAAGGCTTAATTCTCCCTCTCCCCGTGGGTGGTTCCCCAGTAATTCGAAAGCAAAAGCGATAACGTTGCCTCAGAATAACTGAGGGCTTTCAGCGATGCTTCGGTCCGGCTGTAAATCGCTGAGGCGTTTCCTGTAGGCCGGGGCGAGGCGCAGGGATGCGCCGAGAGGGCGGGCTTTACAGGGATGTTACCTCCGCCCGTCCCCGATAAGCCGGAATGAATAAGCCGAAGGCACCGCGAAGCGGCGATTTTCCGCCGGAAGCCCGGGTCGCCAGGGTGGTGGCGACTGAGCCACCCTGACACGTTCACCGGTCATGTCGTGACAGAGTAGCAAGGAACATAAAGTGAACGGAATGACCACCAGAGCCGTATGTTCCCCCTCACCCCAGCCCTCTCCCTCAAGGGAGAGGGGGCCGTCTGTGCAGGCATTATTTTGTGGGGAACCCTCAGCCCCGTGGGAGAGGGGTGGGGTGAGGGCGTCAGGCCGCACTATGCTTAACGACCTCAGGCTTTCCCCGCTTTCGCCAGCTCCTTCACCAGCGGCAGCATTACTTTCACGACATCCCGGCTGCGGTGCTCAATCCGCTGCGGCAGCGCTTTATCAATGTGCTGCTGATTATCCAGCCGCACATCATGCCAGCTGGTCCCGTCCGGGAAGGCTTTCGATTTGCTGCGCTGCTGATAGCCATCTTTTTTGCCCAGCGCCCAGTTCGTCGCCTCGACGTACAGCACCGGAATGCCCGCCTTATCAAACACTTCACCGTCATTACAGCAGCCTGTGCCTTTAGGATACTCCGGGTTACCGCCCGGATTTGTCGCGGCATAGACGCCATGCGTGCGGGCAAGCGCCAGCGCGCGGTCGCGGGTGAGTTTACGTACGCTGCTCGGCGTGCTCTGTCCGCTATTAAAATAGAGCTTATCCCCCACGATCAGATTATCGAGGTTAATCACCAGCAACGTATTTTTCTTCTCCTCAGCGCTCATGCGCTTAAGGAGATTCTCAGCGCCGAGTTTTCCTTCTTCTTCGCCGCTGGTCGCAACAAAGCGAATGCTGTATTTCGTCGGAATATTCTTCAGGCGTTCGGCCAGCTCAAGCATCACGCCCAGACCCGCCGCATTATCATCCAGTCCCTGAAGCGTCAGCCCGCCGAGATTATTATCGACATCGGCATCGCTCAACGGCGTGTAGGTATCAAGGTGCGCCATAATAATAATCTGCTCAGCCGCCTTTCCTTCGTGCGCCGCAATAACCGTGCTGCCAGTTACGTTATGCCAGTTTTGCGTTTTATTGCGAGTGGTATAGATGTAGCGGCTGTGGAAAGCGCGAATGTCGCTTTCATAGCCCATATCCGCAAACTGCTGACGAATATAGTCTGCCGAGAGCATCTCGGCTGGGGTTCCGGTCATACGGCCCGGAAAGACCGTCGCAATATGCCGCGCCTGCATACTGGCTATTTCACCGTAAGATGGATTTTTTGCCTGAGCCGGAAGGATAAAGCAAACGCCGAGCGCCAGGGCAACGAATCGGTGGCGCATTGCGGAAAACATAGTGAGTCCTTAAAAACAGAGCAAAATTTTAACCCGCATAGTATGAAACTGTGATCGGGTAGACACAATTTGAATTGCTCTTAAATGCCCGAAATTTCGCGTGTTAAGCACTTTTTGATATTTGCTTTTCCACGGCGTTATTCCATTGAGTAACTACTCATTCCAATTCGTAATTTCATTCGATCTAAGCCGCCCCCTATAGTCCCTTTATTCGTGGTTGTTAGTGAGTTGTTGCCTGTGGACTATCTCCCCCTTTTTGCTGCCTTAAAAGACCGACCGGTATTGGTTGTCGGGACGGGTGAAATTGCCGATCGCAAAATCGCCTTCCTGCAACGCGCCGGGGCGCAGGTGCAGATCGTTGCAGAGGCGGATTTTGCAGAGTCTCAGATCGACAGCGTGGTACTGGTGATTGCGGCAACCGAAGATCGGGCGCTCAACAGCCGAATCTCCGACGCAGCCCAGGCCCGTCACCGCCTGGTGAACGTGGTAGACGACCAGCCGTTATGTTCATTTATCTTCCCGTCGATTGTCGACCGCTCGCCGCTGCTGGTGGCGATCTCCTCCGGCGGCACCGCCCCGGTGCTGGCGCGCGTGCTGAGAGAAAAAATCGAAGCGCTGCTGCCGACCAGCCTCGGACGTATGGCGGAGAAGGCCAGCTACTGGCGCAACCATCTGAAAACGCGTCTGACCAGCGTGACGGAACGCCGTCGCTTCTGGGAGCGTGTGTTTCGCGGCCGCTTTGCCAGCCTGATGCAGGCCGGTAACGAGACGGCGGCGCAACAAATCCTCGAAGACGAACTGGATAACCCCGGCAGTACGGGCGGGGAGATCATTCTGGTGGGCGCCGGGCCGGGCGATGCCGGGCTGCTCACGCTGCGTGGCCTCCAGGTTCTTCAGGATGCGGATGTCGTGTTCTACGACCACCTGGTCACCGACGGTATTCGCGAGCTGATCCGCCGTGACGCGGAGCAAATCTGCGTCGGCAAACGTGCCGGCGAGCACTCCGTGCCGCAGCACGACACCAATCAAATGCTGATTGCCGCTGCGAAAGCGGGCAAAACCGTGGTGCGCCTGAAAGGGGGCGATCCGTTTATCTTCGGTCGTGGTGGCGAGGAGTTGCAGGCGGCAGCCGAAGCGGGCGTCCCGTTCCAGGTGGTTCCCGGCATTACGGCGGCGTCTGCCGTCACGGCCTACGCCGGTATTCCGCTGACCCATCGCGATTACGCCCAGAGCGTGACCTTTGTGACCGGGCACTATAAAGCCGACAGCACGCCGTTTGACTGGTCGCATCTCGCCCAGAGCCGACAAACGCTGGCGATTTATATGGGCACGATGAAAGCGGCAGACATCAGCGAACAGCTTATTCAGCACGGTCGCGATGCGGCGACGCCGGTAGCGGTGATCTCCCGCGGGACACGCGTCGATCAGCATGTCGCCATCGGCACTTTACAAGACCTTGCAACCCTGGCGAAAGACGCCCCAATGCCCGCCCTGATTGTGGTGGGAGAAGTGGTGCAGCTGCACAGCACGCTCGCCTGGTTCCAACACACAACCGACACAGAAGGCTTTGGCGCTTCTGTTATAAATTTGGCTTAAGGAACGGTTATGGACCAAAAACGACTTACTCACCTGCGGCAGCTCGAAGCGGAAAGTATCCACATTATCCGCGAAGTGGCCGCCGAGTTTTCTAACCCGGTGATGATGTACTCCATCGGTAAAGATTCCAGCGTCATGCTGCACCTGGCGCGTAAAGCGTTTTATCCGGGTACGCTGCCGTTCCCGCTGCTGCACGTGGATACCGGCTGGAAATTCCGCGAGATGTACGAGTTTCGTGACCGTACCGCCAAAGCCTACGGCTGCGAGCTGCTGGTGCACAAAAACCCGGAAGGGGTGGCGATGGGCATCAACCCGTTCGTGCACGGCAGCGCCAAGCATACCGACATCATGAAAACCGAAGGGCTGAAGCAGGCGCTGAATAAATACGGTTTTGATGCGGCCTTCGGCGGCGCGCGCCGTGACGAAGAGAAATCCCGCGCCAAAGAGCGTATCTACTCTTTCCGCGACCGCTTCCACCGCTGGGACCCGAAAAACCAGCGTCCGGAGCTGTGGCACAACTACAACGGCCAGATCAACAAGGGCGAAAGCATTCGCGTCTTCCCGCTCTCCAACTGGACCGAGCTGGATATCTGGCAGTACATCTATCTGGAAAATATTGAGATCGTTCCGCTGTATCTGGCGGCCGAGCGCCCGGTGCTGGAGCGCGACGGCATGCTGATGATGATCGACGACGATCGCATTGATTTACAGCCGGGCGAAGTGATCAAAAAACAGATGGTCCGTTTCCGTACTCTCGGCTGCTGGCCGTTGACCGGCGCGGTGGAATCCAGTGCGCAGACGCTGCCGGAGATCATCGAGGAGATGCTGGTGTCGACTACCAGTGAGCGACAGGGCCGCGTGATTGACCGCGACCAGGCAGGCTCCATGGAGCTGAAGAAACGTCAGGGTTATTTCTAAGGAGCCGCCATGAATACGACTATTGCCCAACAAATTGCCGATGAAGGCGGCGTAGAAGCTTATCTGCACGCCCAACAGTACAAAAGTCTGCTGCGTTTCCTGACCTGCGGCAGCGTGGATGACGGGAAAAGTACCCTGATTGGTCGTCTGCTGCACGACACGCGCCAGATCTACGAAGATCAGCTCTCTTCCCTGCACAATGACAGTAAACGCCACGGCACCCAGGGCGAAAAACTCGACCTGGCGCTGCTGGTAGACGGCTTGCAGGCGGAGCGCGAGCAGGGCATTACCATTGATGTCGCCTATCGCTACTTCTCTACCGAAAAGCGCAAATTTATTATCGCCGACACCCCGGGGCACGAGCAGTACACTCGTAACATGGCGACCGGCGCGTCCACCTGTGATCTGGCGATCCTGCTGATCGACGCCCGTAAAGGTGTGCTGGATCAGACTCGTCGTCACAGCTTTATCTCTACGCTGCTGGGGATCAAACATCTGGTGGTGGCGGTGAACAAAATGGATCTGGTGGACTACAGCGAAGCGCGATTCGACGAGATCCGTCAGAGCTACCTGACCTTTGCTGAACAGCTGCCGGGCAACCTCGATATTCGCTTTGTGCCGCTGTCGGCGCTGGAAGGGGATAACGTCGCCTCTCAGAGCGGGAACATGCCGTGGTACAGCGGCCCGACGCTGCTGGAAGTGCTGGAAACCGTTGAAATTCAGCGCGTGGTTGATACCCAGCCGATGCGCTTCCCGGTGCAGTACGTGAACCGTCCGAACCTCGATTTCCGCGGCTTCTCGGGCACCATTGCGTCCGGCGCGGTGAAGGTGGGCCAGCGCGTGAAGGTGCTGCCGTCCGGTGTGGAATCGGCCATTGCCCGAATCGTCACCTTTGATGGCGATCTGGACGAAGCCGGAGCAGGTGAAGCGGTAACCCTGGTACTGAAAGACGAAATTGATATCAGCCGCGGCGACCTTCTGGTCGACGCGCAGGAAACGCTGGCGGCGGTGCAGGGCGCATCCGTGGACGTGGTGTGGATGGCGGAACAGCCGCTGACCGCAGGCCAGAGCTATGACATTAAAATCGCCGGCAAGAAAACCCGCGCCCGCGTGGACGGCATTCAGTTCCAGGTGGACATCAACAACCTGACCCACCGTGACGTGAGCGAGCTGCCGCTGAACGGCATCGGTCTGGTGGATATGACCTTCGACGAGCCGCTGGTGCTGGATCCGTATCAGCAGAATCCTGTTACGGGCGGGCTCATCTTCATTGACCGCCTGACGAACGTTACCGTCGGTGCCGGCATGGTGCGCGAGCCTGACGCGCAGGCGAGCGTGACGTCTGAGTTCAGCGCCTTCGAGCTGGAACTGAACGCGCTGGTGCGTAAGCACTTCCCGCACTGGGGCGCACGCGATCTGCTGGGAGGCAAGTGATGGCCGCCCATGATGAGAACGTCGTCTGGCATCCTCATCCGGTCACCGTCGCCCAGCGCGAACAGCTCCATGGTCACCGTGGGGTTGTGCTGTGGTTTACCGGGCTGTCTGGCTCCGGTAAATCCACGGTGGCAGGCGCACTGGAAGAGGCGCTGCATCAGCAGGGGGTGAGCACCTACCTGCTGGACGGCGACAACGTGCGTCACGGCCTGTGCAGCGATTTAGGGTTCAGCGATGAAGATCGTAAAGAGAACATTCGTCGGGTGGGGGAAGTCGCCAGCCTGATGGCGGATGCCGGGCTGGTGGTGCTGACGGCGTTTATCTCACCGCACCGCGCCGAACGTCAGATGGTGCGTGAGCGCGTGGGGCAGAATCGCTTTATTGAAGTGTTTGTGGATACCCCGCTGGCAATCTGCGAAGCGCGCGATCCTAAAGGGCTGTACAAAAAAGCCCGCGCGGGAGAGCTGCGAAACTTCACCGGCATTGACTCCGTTTACGAAGCGCCTGAATCCCCTGAGATTCATCTGGAAGGTCAACAATTGGTAACAAATTTAGTAAGCCAATTATTAGACCTGCTCAGACGGGACGATATTATCAGATCCTGAGACGGTATCGTTCGGGAGCTGTCTTCCCGAGCGATGAGTCACGGTCACAGGATTAGCTATGCGCAACAGTGAAAACTACATGATTACCACCGGGTCGGAACCGTTAACGACCGACGACGAGACGACCTGGTCCTTCCCTGGGGCGATTGTCGGCTTTGTGTCGTGGCTACTGGCGCTGGGTATCCCGTTTTTGATCTACGGTGGAAACACCCTCTTTTTCTTCCTCTATACCTGGCCTTTCTTCCTCGCGCTGATGCCCGTTGCGGTGGTTGTGGGCGTGGCGCTGCACTCCCTTTTCAACGGCAAGCTCCTGTATAGTACGCTCATCACTATCGCCACCGTTGTGGTCATCTTTGGCCTGCTGTTTTTATGGCTGATGGGCTAACTTACGGCATAATTAAAACCCCGCAGTAGAGTCCAGCGGAAAGTTATGGGATGATGATGCCGTTTTTTCAGGGGGCAGGATGGGTAAACTAACGCTGCTGTTGCTGGCTTTGCTGGTCTGGCTGCAATATTCGCTGTGGTTCGGCAAAAACGGACTGCACGACTACAGCCGGGTGAGCGATGACGTCGCGGCACAGCAGGCGACAAACGCCAAACTTAAAGCGCGTAACGATCAACTTTTTGCTGAAATTGATGACCTCAATGGCGGCCAGGAGGCGATTGAGGAGCGCGCACGCAATGAACTCAGTATGACTAAGCCGGGCGAAACGTTTTATCGCCTGGTTCCGGATGCGTCTAAACGCAATCAGGGCTCCGCACAAAACAATCGATAATCAGGCCCAGGATTACGACATGGCAGCAACTTTTTCGGACGTCTGTGCCGTGGTGCCGGCCGCAGGTTTTGGCCGGCGCATGCAGACAGAATGTCCTAAGCAGTACCTCTCAATTGGCGATAAAACGATCCTCGAGCACGCCGTGGCGGCGCTGCTGGCGCATTCTCGGGTGAAACGCGTTGTTATTGCCATCAGCCCCGGCGATGCACGTTTTGCTCAGCTCCCGCTGGCGAATCACCCTCAGATTACCGTCGTTGACGGCGGCGCAGAGCGGGCTGACTCCGTTCTGGCGGGCATTCAGGCTGCCGGGAACGCGCAGTGGGTGCTGGTGCACGATGCCGCGCGTCCCTGTCTGCATCACGACGATCTGTCACGTCTGCTGGCCCTGAGCGAAACCAGTAACGTGGGCGGCATTCTGGCCGCCCCGGTGCGTGACACCATGAAGCGTGCCGAACCGGGTAAACCGGCGATTGCCCACACCGTCGAGCGCGTCGATCTCTGGCACGCGCTGACGCCACAATTTTTTCCCCGCGAATTACTCCACGACTGCTTAACGCGTGCGCTTAAAGAAGGTGCGACCATTACGGACGAAGCCTCGGCGCTGGAGTATTGCGGTTTCCACCCCACGCTTGTTGAAGGGCGCGCTGATAATATAAAAGTGACGCGCCCGGAAGACTTACAGCTCGCGGAATTTTATCTTACCCGTACGACCCCTCAGGAGAAGGCATAATGCGTATTGGACACGGTTTTGATGTACACGCCTTTGGCGGCGTTGGCCCAATTATCATTGGCGGCGTGCGCATTCCTTACGAAAAAGGTCTGCTGGCGCATTCTGATGGCGACGTGGCGCTGCATGCGCTGACCGACGCGCTGCTGGGTGCCGCCGCGCTGGGCGACATTGGCAAACTGTTCCCGGACACCGATCCTGCTTTTAAAGGCGCAGACAGCCGCGAACTCCTGCGCGAAGCCTGGCGTCGTATTCAGGCCAAAGGCTACACCCTTGGCAACGTTGATGTGACGATCATTGCTCAGGCACCGAAGATGCTGCCGCACATCCCTCAGATGCGCGTGTTTATCGCTGAAGATCTGGGTTGCCATATGGACGACGTCAACGTCAAAGCGACCACCACGGAGAAGCTGGGCTTTACCGGTCGTGGCGAAGGCATTGCCTGTGAAGCCGTGGCGCTGCTGGTGAAGGCGGCCAAATGACGGATTTCGACAACCTGACGTATCTGCACGGTGAACCGCAGGGCAAGGGGCTGCTGAAAGCCAACCCTGAAGATTTCGTGGTAGTGGAAGATCTCGGTTTTGAGCCGGACGGCGAAGGCGAGCACATCCTGGTGCGCATTCTGAAAAACGGCTGCAACACCCGCTTCGTGGCGGACGCGCTGGCAAAATTCCTCAATATTCACGCCCGCGAAGTGAGCTTTGCCGGTCAAAAAGATAAACATGCCGTGACCGAACAGTGGCTTTGCGCCCGCGTGCCCGGCAACGGCATGCCCGATTTAAGCAAATTTGAGCTTGAGGGCTGTAAGGTACTGGAGTACGCCCGCCATAAACGCAAATTGCGTCTGGGAGCGTTAAAAGGCAATGCCTTTACTCTGGTGTTGCGCGAAGTGACCGAACGCGAAGACGTTGAAAAACGCCTGAAGGCCATTAACGAACGCGGCGTGCCAAACTATTTCGGCGCACAGCGCTTTGGCATTGGTGGCAGCAACCTGCTGGGTGCGCTGCGCTGGGCGCAAAGCGGTGCACCGGTGCGCGATCGTAATAAACGCAGTTTTTGGTTGTCGGCGGCCCGCAGTGCGTTGTTTAATCAGATTGTGAGCGAACGGCTGAAAAAACCGGACGCGAATCAAGTTGTTGTCGGCGATGCGCTACAATTAGCGGGACGCGGAAGCTGGTTTGTGGCAACGGCCGATGAGATGGCCGATGTCCAGTCGCGCGTGGACGCTAAAACGCTGATGATTACCGCCGCCTTGCCGGGTTCAGGCGACTGGGGAACCCAGGGTGAGGCGCTGGCCGCTGAGCAGTCAGCGGTGGCGGATGCGCCAGAATTACAATCGTTGCTGGTGCGGGAAAAGGTCGAGGCGGCGCGCCGTGCGATGCTCCTCTACCCGCAACAGCTGAGCTGGAACTGGTGGGATGACGTAACCGTCGAGTTACGCTTCTGGCTGCCGGCAGGTAGCTTTGCCACCAGTGTTGTCAGGGAACTTATCAACACGTCGGGTGATTATGCGAATATTGCTGAGTAACGATGACGGGATCCATGCGCCAGGTATTCAGACGCTGGCGAAACACCTCCGCGAATTTGCGGATGTGCAGGTCGTGGCTCCCGATCGTAACCGCAGTGGCGCGTCTAACTCATTGACGCTGGAGTCTTCACTTCGCACCTTTACCTTTGAGAATGGCGATATTGCCGTCCAGATGGGGACGCCGACCGACTGCGTGTTTTTGGGCGTAAATGCGCTGATGCGCCCTCGGCCGGATGTTGTTGTCTCCGGCATCAATGCCGGGCCAAATCTTGGCGATGATGTGATTTACTCCGGCACCGTGGCCGCGGCGATGGAAGGGCGTCACCTGGGTTTCCCGGCGCTGGCGGTCTCGTTAAACGGCTACACCCACTATGACACTGCCGCCGCGGTGACCTGCTCCATTCTCCGTGCGCTTGGCCGCGAGCCACTGCGTACCGGACGTATCCTTAATATTAACGTGCCGGATCTCCCACTGGACGAGATTAAAGGGATCC
Source organism: Enterobacter cloacae complex sp. IR5450 (assembly GCF_049238665.1). Lineage (NCBI taxonomy): Bacteria > Pseudomonadati > Pseudomonadota > Gammaproteobacteria > Enterobacterales > Enterobacteriaceae > Enterobacter > Enterobacter cloacae complex sp. IR5450. Next base: position 80,969 of record NZ_JBMKIC010000008.1, on the reverse strand, counting down.
GCGTGACGCGCTGCGGCAGTCGCCACCCGGCCGATCAGGTTATTCCCCAGCAGGATCCCCGCGGCAATACCCTGTACTGGATCGGCCCGCCGGGAGATAAATGCGATGCCGGGCCAGACACCGACTTTGCTGCGGTGGATGAGGGTTACGTTTCCGTTACGCCGTTGCACGTAGATTTAACCGCTTATAGCGCGCATGATGTGGTGTCGGACTGGTTAGATCGGGTCGGAGTAAACGCGCAATGGTAAGTAAACGTGTACAAACTCTTCTGGAACAATTACGCGCACAGGGGATTGCCAACGAGCAGGTGCTGGATGCGCTTGCCCAGGTTCCCCGTGAGAAGTTTGTAGATGAGGCGTTTGAACACAAAGCGTGGGAAAACGTGGCGCTGCCCATCGGGCAAGGCCAGACGATTTCGCAGCCCTACATGGTGGCGCGTATGACGGAGCTTCTGGAGTTAACGCCAGACTCCCGGGTGCTGGAAATTGGCACCGGTTCAGGGTATCAGACCGCGATCCTGGCCCACCTTGTGCACCATGTCTGTTCCGTGGAACGGATTAAAGGGTTGCAGTGGCAGGCGCGCCGTCGCCTGAAACAGCTTGATTTACATAACGTATCGACACGCCACGGCGATGGATGGCAGGGTTGGCAGGCTCGCGCCCCGTTTGACGCCATCATTGTCACGGCAGCGCCACCTGAAATCCCCGCTGCACTTCTCTCGCAGCTGGACGAGGGCGGCATTCTTGTTTTGCCCGTCGGCGATGAGCAGCAGCTTTTAAAGCGCGTTCGTCGACGCGGCGGCGAGTTTATTATCGATACCGTGGAAGCCGTACGCTTTGTGCCCCTGGTTAAGGGCGAGCTGGCCTGAGACTCGGATTTTTCCAGGGTTATTAAGGCAAATTCAGCGTATGGTGTGGCGCGATAGGTTCGTGCCATCACGGTTATTTTTAAGTCACTGGTAGTTAACACATTCCTGGGGGATAAATGAGCGCGGGAAGCCCAAAATTCACCATCAGCCGTGTTGCGGCATTATCACTGGTTTCGCTCTGGCTGGCAGGCTGTACAAGTTCAAATAACGCGCCTGCGCCCGTCAGTTCCGTTAATGGAACCAGCGGCTCGGGTAACACGTCCAGCGGAATGTTGATTACCCCTCCGCCTAAAATGGGTACCTCAACGGCGCAGCAAACGCCGCAGATCCAGCCGGTTCAGCGTCCAGTTACGCAGCCTACGCAGATACAGCCAGTGGAACAGCCTGTTCAGACTGAAAATGGCCGCATAGTGTATAACCGTAAGTATGGGAACATTCCGAAAGGTAGCTATACCGGCGGCAGTACCTATACCGTGAAGCGCGGCGATACGCTGTTCTATATTGCCTGGATCACCGGGAACGATTTCCGCGATCTGGCACAGCGAAACAACGTCCAGGCCCCGTATGCTCTGGAAGTCGGGCAAACGCTTCAGGTTGGCAACGCGACGGGGACACCGCTTACGCCAGGCAACACCGTTTCAGCAGCCGACGTAACTGCGCAAAATAACAGCGTCACCCCTGCACAAAAAACCACCACGGTGGTTGCTTCACAACCTGTAATTACGTATTCTGAGGATTCAGGTGATCAGAGTGCTAACAAAATGTTGCCGAATAATAAAGGTACTGCGACTGTTGTCACAGCACCGACTACGGCACCTGTGGTTAGCTCTACTGTACCGACTGCAAGCAGTCAGAATGCCAGCTCGTCAATTACCACCTGGCGTTGGCCAACTGACGGCAAGATCATCGAGAACTTCGCTACCTCTGAGGGGGGCAACAAAGGGATCGATATCGCAGGCAGTAAAGGACAGGCAATCATCGCGACCGCAGACGGACGCGTTGTCTATGCCGGTAACGCACTGCGCGGTTACGGTAATCTTATTATCATCAAACATAATGATGATTACCTGAGTGCCTACGCCCATAACGACACAATGCTGGTCCGGGAACAACAAGAAGTTAAGGCGGGGCAAAAAATCGCTACCATGGGTAGCACCGGAACCAGTTCTACACGCTTGCATTTTGAAATTCGTTACAAGGGGAAATCCGTAAACCCGCTGCAATATTTACCGCAGCGATAAATTGACGGGGCATGCCAGCCAGGGTGTCTCGTCCAGGGATCACGGGTAGGAGCCACCTTATGAGTCAGAATACGCTGAAAGTTCATGATTTAAATGAAGACGCGGAATTTGATGAGAACGGAGCAGAGGCTTTTGACGAAAAAGCCTTAGTAGAAGAGGAACCCAGTGATAACGATTTGGCTGAAGAAGAGCTGTTATCGCAGGGTGCCACACAGCGTGTGCTGGACGCGACTCAGCTTTACCTTGGGGAGATTGGTTACTCCCCACTGCTAACGGCCGAAGAAGAAGTCTATTTCGCACGTCGTGCTTTGCGTGGTGATGTTGCCTCGCGTCGTCGCATGATCGAAAGTAACCTGCGACTGGTCGTGAAAATTGCCCGCCGTTACGGCAATCGTGGTCTGGCTCTGCTGGATCTGATTGAAGAGGGCAACTTAGGTCTCATCCGCGCAGTTGAGAAGTTTGACCCGGAACGCGGGTTCCGTTTCTCAACCTACGCGACCTGGTGGATTCGTCAGACCATCGAACGGGCTATTATGAACCAGACCCGTACGATTCGACTGCCGATCCACATCGTCAAAGAGTTGAATGTTTATCTGCGTACCGCGCGCGAGTTGTCCCATAAACTGGACCACGAGCCAAGTGCGGAAGAGATCGCAGAGCAACTCGACAAACCGGTTGATGACGTAAGCCGTATGCTGCGTCTCAACGAGCGCATTACCTCGGTTGACACCCCGCTGGGTGGCGACTCCGAAAAAGCGCTGCTGGACATCCTGGCCGATGAAAAAGACAACGGCCCGGAAGACACCACGCAGGACGATGACATGAAACAGAGCATTGTCAAATGGCTGTTCGAACTGAACGCCAAACAGCGTGAGGTGCTGGCACGTCGTTTCGGTTTACTGGGGTATGAAGCTGCGACACTGGAAGATGTCGGCCGTGAGATTGGCCTGACCCGTGAACGTGTTCGTCAGATTCAGGTTGAAGGCCTACGCCGCCTGCGTGAAATCCTGCAAGGGCAAGGTCTGAATATCGAAGCGCTGTTCCGCGAGTAAGCAACCATTCGTCAGAAAAGGCCCGTCGTGAGACGGGCCTTTTTTATGCCTTACGGCTGCGCCGTTTCGTGCAGCAAACGCCAGGTGATGTTATCCCCTTCCTGATTAAGCACCGCGGTTGACCAGCGCACGTTGACGGGCTGGCCTGGCCGGGTTTGCGTCTCCCGGTAATGGAGCACCGCGCCGTTGTCCCATGTCTGAAGCGTTGTTAACGCATCAATACCGATCCTGAGCCCGGGTCGGGTTCCCCGCTGCGCATTTAAAAATTGGGCAAGCGCGTGATGATCTAACGGGTTGCCACTCGGTGGAACCATCAGAAAATCCGGACGGAAACGGGCGAGCAGGGCGTCCCGATTGCCTTCGCCTGCACCTAACCAGTTTTCAAGGGCGACGTGAATGTCGAGGATCTCTTGTTCGAAATGGGTCATGATTGCTCCTGTTGCAGTTGCGCAAGTAACTGCGTGTTGTTAAGACGGTAGACGTACAGTACGGGCAGTAGAGTGATGACTGCGGCAAAAACAAACATCCCGTGCCAGGCTGCCAGCTGCGAGAGATAAGCCTGCATGAAGCTCAGCGCCTGCGCCAGCAGCAGGGCACCCGCAAAAAAGCTCAACTGACGATTCAGATTCCATAGCGCGCTGGCATCAGGCATATTTTCCGGTCGCATCGTCAAAAACGCGCTGCTCTGAGCCGTACTGCTGCAAAGGCTTCCCCCCGCGCCCATCAGCGCAAACGCAACGGCAGGTAGCAGCATTGCCGGGCCGACGTTAACTAAAAGCAGAATGCCCGTCGCCTGCAAAAGGCAACCGATGACCACCAGCGGCCGGGGGCCGATACGGTTGAAATAGCGTCCTGTCGCGGTGATAGCCAAAAACGAAGCCACAGACCACGGCAGCATAAGCATGCCCGTTGCGGCGGGTGTCATATTGGCCTCGCTCTGGAGGTAATACATGCCCGTTACGTTCACGCCGATAAAAATGCCGGGTACGCACACATAGATAAGCATGGATAAGCGCAACAGCGGATCCGTCAGCAAAGACAGGTTTACTGTCCTGGTGGGGGTTATCGGCGACGGTTCTGTTTTAAGCCACGCGCAGGCCAAAGCAAAGGTGACAATGACGACGGGCAGGGTGGCAAAAAATATCCAGCGCCAGCTGAATGTCTGAACCAGCATACCGCCCACAGCCGGTGAGCACGCGGGGGCAAGCAGTGCGACCAGCATCACCGCCGAGGAGAGTCTGGCCCGCTCATGAGGCTTAAACTGTTGCCAGGTCAGCGCCTGACCAACCGGGATCAGTAACCCCCCTCCGGCGCCCTGCACGACTCGCCAGGCAATCAGACTTTCCAGCGAAGATGAGAGACCCGCCGCAACGGAGGCCGCGCTAAAGAGAAGCAGTGAGAGCAGGATAACGCGCTTCGGCCCGACGCGGCGCGTCAGGATACTGCTGAAAGGGATGACTAGCGTCAGCCCGGCAATGTATCCGTTACTTACCCAGGCAAGCGCGGAAGGTGTGGTATTGAAAGCGCGAGCCATCGCCGGAAAGGCGACGCTGGCAATAAACATGTTTATCAAATCAAGGAAAAAGCCGAGCAGAAAGACGACGGCGATTTTGCTGCGATACGTCATGGAAGTTCCTCCGGTGAGGTGGCGTATCGTATCGGCCCGCGCGTTACGGATAAACGCGACAAACCACGATATACTGTCAACATTATTTTGACAGTTAACCAGGCAAGCGATGCTTAATTTACAGCGTACGGCAATGTTTATCGCCGTAGCGGACACCGGCAGTTTCACCGCCGCGGCGGAGGCGATGGGGCTGACAAAAGCGGTGGTCAGCTTTCATATTCGTCAGCTTGAAGAGGAGCTGGGCGTCACCCTGTTGCTGCGAACCACCCGACGCCTGACGCTGACCGAGGCGGGGAAGCTCTTTCATCAACGAAGCGTGATGCTGTTACGGGATGCAGAGCGATTGCAGGATGACGTTCGCGCCAACCACGCCGGGCTGACGGGAGAACTGCGGATCACCACCACGCCCGAATATGGCTCGCAGGTGGTGGTGCCTTTGCTGGCTGAATTTAGCCAGTTGCACCCGGACCTTCGCGTGCGGCATGTCTCGTCCTCTTTGCATGCCGATCTTATCGCCGAGCGCTTCGATGTCGCTATCCGGCTCGGCACGCTTGCAGATTCGCGCTACCACGCCGCGTTGATGACCTCCTTCACCATCCTGCCCGTGGCAACGCCAGGCTGGCTGGCAAACCATCCGGTTGACTCGCTGGAACAACTGGCGGAAGCGGACTGGATCATTCACGAGCGTTTAACGTCGCCGCTGCGCTGGCAGGTAAGAGGTGTTGATGGACATCCGGTTTCCTTTGAGATCAAGAAAGCGCCGCGCCTGTATGCAGACAGCGCCCAGGCGCTGATGGCTTTTGCCCTCGCGGGATGTGGAGTGGCGCTGCTGCCGGAGTGGCTGGTGCGTAACGCACTGGATGCGGGGGAACTGGTCTCGCTGTTACCGGCGTACACGTTTGCTCAGCAGGGCATCTATGCCGTTTATCCCGATGCCCGGCATGTGCCCGCGAAAGTGCGAACATTTATTGATTTTATGCGCGTCAGGGTGACTTAACCCTGCATCATTTTTTTAATGAGCGCTGAAAATTGCTCTCGTTCCGCGCCGTTAAGGCGCCCCAGAAATACCTCATCCACCTCATTTCCAATCGGTTTACTGCTCTCAAGCAGGGCCTCACCTTCGGCAGTCAGAAAGACAAACCGACGGCGTTTGTCTGCCGGATCGTGCTCGCGCCTGACCAGGCCGCGTGCTTCCATGCGGCTCAGCATTTCTGCCAGCGTCGCTTTGGTGCTCACCGCGACTTCAGTCAGGGCAACCTGCTCAATACCAGGATTTTCAGCAATTGACCGCATCACCGCATATTGTGGCTTGGTCAGTTCGGGCAATGCGTGCTGCCACTGGGCGGTATGCTGTTGAAAAAGCTGACGTAGCAGGTGGAAAGCTTCTTGTCTTAACTCCATGGACACTCCGACGGAAAAATACTCCCTCTATGATAGCCGCTCTTGGGCTGAATTTTAACGCGAGAGTTTTTTAGCGATTAGTGTGATCGTATGCGAACGATCTTGTCAGCAGCAGGATCAAGGCGTAGTTTAATTAATATGTTCGTATACGAACAAGTTAATTGAGGTGCTGAATGAGATTGATTGTGGGAATGACGGGCGCGACGGGTGCGCCATTAGGCGTGGCGTTGTTACAGGCGCTGCGGGAAATGCCGGAGGTGGAAACGCACCTGGTGATGTCGAAGTGGGCAAAAACCACGATTGAGCTGGAAACGCCCTTCACTGCGCATGACGTTGCTGCACTGGCGGATGTCGTCCATAGCCCGGCCGATCAGGCTGCCACCATCTCCTCCGGCTCGTTTCGCACCGACGGCATGATCGTCATCCCGTGCAGCATGAAAACGCTGGCGGGTATCCGCGCGGGCTACGCCGAAGGGCTGGTAGGGCGTGCGGCAGACGTAGTGTTGAAAGAGGGGCGCAAGCTGGTGCTGATTCCCCGTGAGACGCCGCTCAGCACCATCCATCTCGAGAACATGCTTGCTCTTTCCCGTATGGGCGTGGCGATGGTGCCGCCTATGCCTGCGTACTACAACCACCCGCAAACCGCCGATGACATTACCCAGCATATCGTGACCCGTGTTCTCGACCAGTTTGGTCTGGAGCATAAAAAAGCCCGACGCTGGGAAGGTTTGCAGGCAGCGAAACATTTTTCACAGGAGAATAAAGATGGCATTTGATGATTTGAGAAGCTTCCTGCAGGCGCTCGATGAGCAAGGGCAACTGCTGAAAATTGAGGAAGAGGTTAACGCCGAGCCGGATCTGGCGGCGGCCGCCAACGCGACCGGACGCATTGGCGATGGTGCGCCTGCGCTGTGGTTCGATAATATTCGCGGCTTCACCGATGCCCGTGTGGTGATGAACACTATCGGCTCGTGGCAAAACCACGCTATTTCGATGGGGCTGCCAGCGAATACCCCGGTGAAAAAACAGATCGACGAGTTTATTCGTCGCTGGGACAAATTCCCCGTCTCGCCAGAGCGTCGTGCAAATCCGGCCTGGGCGCAGAACACGGTGGACGGGGAAGACATCAACCTGTTCGACATTCTGCCGCTGTTCCGCCTGAACGACGGTGACGGAGGCTTTTATCTCGATAAAGCGTGCGTTGTCTCCCGCGATCCGCTCGACCCCGATCACTTCGGCAAACAGAACGTCGGGATCTACCGTATGGAAGTGAAGGGCAAGCGTAAGCTCGGCCTGCAACCGGTGCCGATGCATGATATCGCGCTGCATCTGCATAAGGCAGAAGAGCGCGGCGAAGACCTGCCTATTGCCATTACGCTGGGTAACGATCCGATCATCACCCTGATGGGCGCCACGCCGCTGAAATACGATCAATCCGAGTATGAGATGGCCGGTGCGCTACGCGAAAGCCCGTATCCGATTGCGACGGCTCCACTGACCGGTTTCGATGTGCCGTGGGGGTCGGAAGTGATCCTCGAAGGGGTGATTGAAGGCCGGAAACGTGAAATTGAAGGGCCATTCGGTGAGTTTACCGGACACTACTCCGGCGGACGCAATATGACGGTTGTACGCATTGATAAAGTCTCTTACCGCACCAAACCCATTTTCGAATCCCTTTACCTCGGCATGCCGTGGACCGAGATTGATTATCTGATGGGGCCCGCCACCTGCGTACCGCTCTATCAGCAGCTAAAGTCGGAATTCCCGGAAGTGCAGGCGGTAAACGCCATGTACACCCACGGTTTGCTGGCGATTATCTCCACTAAAAAGCGTTACGGCGGTTTTGCCCGTGCGGTCGGCCTCCGAGCCATGACCACGCCACACGGTCTGGGTTACGTGAAAATGGTGATTATGGTGGATGAAGACGTCGATCCGTTTAACCTGCCGCAGGTGATGTGGGCGCTGTCATCAAAGGTCAATCCGGCAGGCGATCTGGTGCAGCTACCGAATATGTCTGTGCTCGAGCTTGACCCCGGCTCCAGCCCGGCGGGGATCACTGACAAGCTGATCATTGATGCCACCACCCCGGTTGCCCCGGACAACCGTGGTCACTACAGCCAGCCGGTACAGGATCTCCCTGAAACCAAAGCCTGGGCCGAAAAACTGACCGCGATGCTGGCGGCACGTCAATAAGGAGGAAAAAATGATTTGTCCACGTTGTGCCGATGAACATATTGAAGTGATGGCAACATCACCGGTGAAAGGTGTCTGGACGGTATATCAGTGTCAGCACTGTCTGTATACCTGGCGCGATACCGAACCGTTGCGCCGTACCAGCCGCGAGCATTACCCGGAAGCGTTCCGCATGACCCAGAAGGATATTGATGAAGCACCGCAGGTGCCGACGATCCCGCCGCTGCTGTAAAAAAAGCCCGGTGGCGCTACGCATACCGGGCCTACGGGTTTTGTAGGCCGGGTAAGGCGAAGCCGCCACCGGGCAAAAGACCGCAGAAAACTAAACCAGACTCTTCAACCGATAAATCCACTCCAGCGCCTGACGCGGCGTCAGTGAATCCGGGTCGAGGTTCTCCAGCGCTTCTACCGCCGGAGAGGTCTCTTCCGGCACCGCCAGCAGTGACATCTGCGTACCATCTATCTGCGTAGCTGCCGCATTCGGTGACAAACTTTCCAGCTCACGCAATTTCTGACGCGCGCGCTTAATCACCTCTTTTGGCACGCCCGCCAGCGCGGCGACGGCCAGGCCATAGCTCTTGCTTGCCGCGCCGTCCTGCACCGTGTGCATAAAGGCGATGGTGTCGCCGTGCTCAAGCGCATCAAGGTGGACGTTAGCCACGCCTTCCATTTTCTCTGGCAGCTGTGTCAGTTCGAAATAGTGCGTTGCGAACAGTGTCAGCGCTTTGATTTTATTTGCCAGACTTTCCGCGCACGCCCAGGCCAGAGACAGGCCGTCATAGGTGGAGGTACCGCGTCCTACTTCGTCCATCAACACCAGACTGTTCTCTGTCGCGTTATGCAGAATGTTGGCGGTTTCGGTCATCTCGACCATAAAGGTAGAGCGACCGCTCGCCAGATCGTCCGCCGCACCCACACGGGTGAAGATACGGTCGATAGGGCCAATCTCAACCTTCTGCGCTGGAACGTAGCTGCCGATGTAGGCGAGCAGCGCGATAAGGGCTGTCTGGCGCATATAGGTACTTTTACCGCCCATGTTGGGGCCGGTAATGATCAGCATTCTTCGCTGCGGTGACAGGTTCAACGGGTTGGCAATAAACGGCTCGTTCAGCACCTGCTCAACCACCGGGTGGCGGCCTTCGGTAATGCGAATGCCGGGTTTGTCAGTAAAGGTCGGACAGGTGTAATTCAGCGTGTCGGCGCGCTCAGCCAGGCTTACCAGGACATCCAGCTCGGCCAGCGCAGCGGCGCTCAGTTGCAGGTCAGCCAGGTGCGGCATCAGGATGTCGAACAGCTCGTCATACAGCTGTTTCTCCAGCGCCAGCGCTTTACCTTTCGACGTGAGCACTTTGTCTTCGTACTCTTTCAGCTCGGGTATAATGTAGCGCTCGGCATTTTTCAGCGTCTGGCGGCGAACGTAGTGAATCGGGGCCAGGTGGCTCTGCCCACGGCTGATCTGGATATAGTAACCGTGTACCGCGTTGTAGCCGACTTTCAGGGTGTCGAGCCCCAGACGTTCACGCTCGCGGATTTCCAGCTTATCCAGATAATCCGTCGCGCCATCGGCCAGCGCACGCCATTCGTCCAGCTCTTCGTTGTAACCCGGAGCAATAACCCCGCCATCCCGCGCCAGAACAGGCGGCGCATCAATGATGGCACGTTCCAGCAGTTCGCGAAGCTCGGTAAATTCGCCCATGGTTTCGCGCAGCTTTTGCACTGGCGCGCTGTCGATCTCTCCCAGCTGAGCGCGCAGTTCCGGCAACTGCTGGAAAGCATGACGCATACGGGCGAGATCGCGTGGACGCGCGGTACGCAAGGCCAGGCGCGCAAGGATACGCTCAAGGTCACCCACCTGACGCAGCACCGGCTGCAATTCGGTATAACGATCCTGCAATGCGGCAATGGTTTGCTGGCGGCCAGTCAGCGTTTCGGTATTGCGGATCGGCATATGCAGCCAGCGTTTGAGCATACGGCTGCCCATGGGGGTAACCGTGCTGTCAAGAACCGACGCCAGCGTATTTTCCATGCCGCCAGCGAGGTTCTGCGTGATCTCCAGGTTGCGGCGCGTGGCGGCATCCATGATGATGCTGTCCTGCTGACGCTCCATGGTGATGGAACGAATATGGGGCAGGGCGGTACGTTGCGTATCCTTAACGTACTGCAACAGGCAGCCTGCGGCACACAGCCCGCGCGGGGCGTTTTCCACGCCAAAGCCAATCAAATCGCGCGTGCCAAATTGCAGGTTCAACTGCTGGCGCGCGGTATCAATTTCGAACTCCCACAGTGGACGACGACGCAGGCCGCGGCGACCTTCAATCAGCGCCATCTCGGCGAAATCCTCTGCATAAAGCAGTTCTGCCGGATTAGTGCGCTGTAGTTCAGCCGCCATGGTTTCACGGTCAGCCGGTTCACTCAGGCGAAAACGACCGGAGCTGATATCCAGCGTGGCGTAGCCAAACCCTTTACCATCCTGCCAGATCGCCGCCAGCAGGTTATCCTGGCGCTCCTGAAGCAGGGCCTCATCGCTGATGGTTCCCGGCGTGACGATGCGTACGACCTTGCGCTCAACAGGGCCTTTCGATGTGGCCGGGTCACCAATTTGTTCGCAGATAGCGACAGACTCGCCCTGGTTCACCAGCTTCGCCAGATAGTTTTCAACCGCGTGATGCGGGATACCCGCCATCGGGATGGGCTCGCCTGCCGACGCGCCACGTTTCGTCAGGGAAATGTCGAGCAGCTGAGACGCACGTTTCGCATCATCATAAAAAAGCTCGTAAAAATCGCCCATACGGTAAAACAGCAGAATTTCCGGATGCTGTGCCTTCAGCTTCAGGTACTGCTGCATCATTGGCGTATGCGCGTCGAAATTGTCGATTGTGCTCATGGAGTTATGATATCCATTTCTTTGAAAATATTACGCTTTGAGCGGCTCAATGGCCGATTGTTCCTTCTATTGTCGCATGAAAAAAAGGTGCGGCGCAGAAAAAAGTCACGACTTTACGAGGCATCTTCCGCCATTAATTCAATGATGATTTTTCCGTGCTCGACGCCCACCCGCACCTGCGAGTTGGTGGTAAATCCCGCTTGTTCAAGCCAGTCGCCTTTCAGGCTTAGAGCTGCGTGTACGCTGTACCGTTTTGGAATTTTCGTTTTACGGTCTTCATGACGTTTTCTGAAGTAACCCACTTTCAAGTGACGATAGGGTTTGGCGATCGCGATCTGTTGCATAAGCGCTCCGGTGAATGCGGTCAAAGGTGATTATTTATGCCTGTATAAAATACCAGTAAAACGCGGCGGGGGGCGGGGAAATTCTGGAAGGACGCTTCAGAAAACGGAATGCAATGACTGAAAATGTGCAGATAAAAGGGTATTATAAATGCACTTTAATGTTGAGGACGGCGTTATGTCCGGTAAACGTATTTCACGAGAAAAAAAGACGATCGCCAGAATGATCGCCCTGTACGAAAACAGGTGTCCGCACGCCATAAAAGAAGAGGGGCACTATTCGGCGCTCAAGGCTTATGCTGATAAGCGGCTGGATAAATGCGTGTTTGGTGAGGAAAAACCTGCCTGCAAACAGTGCCCGGTGCACTGTTATCAGCCCGCCCGACGGGAAGAGATGAAGCAGGTGATGCGCTGGGCAGGGCCACGTATGTTATGGCGTCATCCGATTCTGACCATCCGACATCTGATCGACGATCGTCGTCCGGTTCCGGAATTACCGGAAAAGTATCGGCCCAAAAAATAATCGTCTCAGCGCCGCAGTGGACGACAAATCACGCTCAGCGCGACCGCGCTGCACAGTGGAAACACCGCCAGCAGCAGCCACGGGTAAATGGCCTCCGTCGAGGGCACCAGCGCCTTGTCCAGCAGGCTGCCTAAACCTAAATTCCCCACCAGCACCGCGATGCCGCCGGCGGTTGAGAGCGCGCCATAGTGCGCTCCAAGCGTCGACTCCTCGGCAAAATGTGGGATCAAATCTTTTGCCGACGGCACCAGCAGCATCTGTCCAAGCGTTAAAAGGGTGACAAAGCTTGCAGAGGGCAGCAGGCGCAGCCAGCCTTCCGGCGGCTCCGTCGCGGCAAAAAGCGCCACGCTGGCAAACGCGGCGGAGAGCAGCAAAAAGCCCACCGGTAAAATCCTTACCGCGCCAACCTTTCGGGCGAAGCGGGCGAGGGGCAATTGCAGAACAATGATCAGCACCGAGGCCAGCATAAACAGCGGCCCCAGATCTTTTTCGTTCCCGCCGGCGCGTTGGATCTCCACCGGCAGCGCCAGATAGAGCTGGTTATAGCTTAACAGCCACGAACTGTAGGCGATGATAAAGGCGACGAAACGCGGCTGGCGGAACGTCGTCCACCAGGGCAGAATTTTCAGCGGCTTCGTGCTGCGGTGCGCCGCGGGCAGGCAGAAAAAGAGCACCACGAGCGCAACGATAAATATTCCCGCCCCCGCGAGCGCAACCTGGCGGAAACCCAGCCCCGTCAGCAGCGCACCCATCACCGGGCCAAGAACGGCGCCAAGTTCACCGCACACCGCAAACAGCGCAAACCACTCCGCGCGGCTGCGTTTACCCTTTGCCTCACTTTGCGTTCCCGCTTTTGCCAGCAGGGCCTCTATCGACGGTGAGAACAGCGCGCCGCCAACGCCCGTCAGACAGGCCCCCAGAATGACGGGCCACAGGGATTGCCCAAAGGCCAGCAGTAAATAACCCACCACGCGGACGATGCAGCCGCTGAGGATCACGCTCTTCGCGCCAAACCGGTCTGAAAGCGCGCCGCCAACAATAAACATCCCCTGCTGGGAAAAGGTGCGCAGCCCAAGCACCAGCCCAATCAGCCCGCCGGAGAGCAGCATATCGTCACGCAAGAAGATCGCGAGGAAGGGAACGACCGCGTAAAAGCCAATGTTAAACACGAACTGGCTGCCCAGCAGAACGGGCGGCCAGAGCGTGGTGGCAGTGCGAAGAGGCATCGTTTTAACTCACCCCTACACGATAAAATGGATGTGTTTTTTGCCGTGGTACGGCGAGATCTCGATTCTGGTTTTCACCCTGAAGACGTCCCAGAGCAGCTCCTCGGATAAGATTTCCTGCGGCGTTCCGGTCGCCACAATCTGCCCTTGCTGCATCACAATCAGCGAATCGCAGAACATGGATGCGTGGTTAAGATCGTGAATGGCGACGATGCTGGTTACCGGCAGCTCACTGATAAGCTGCATGAGCTGCATCTGATGATGAATGTCCAGATGGTTGGTCGGTTCATCCAGCAGGATCTCGGTGGGCGTTTGCGCCAGCGCGCGGGCGATATGTACCCGCTGACGCTCGCCGCCGGATAAGCTCAGCCAGCCCTGTTCGCTGCGATCCAGCATATCCACGCGTTGCAGGGCGGCGGTGACGGTTTCGTCATCCTGCGCGCTCCAGTTTGAGAAGGGAGAATGGTGCGGAATTCGCCCCAGTTTGACGACGTCACGCACGCGCATATTGGCGTCGGTCATTCCGTGCTGTTCAACAAACGCCACGCGCCGCGCCAGCTGCTTTTTGGCAATGCGGGCAATGTCCTGTCCGTCCAGCGTCACGCACCCGGCATCCGGGCGGCGCAGACCTGCCAGTATGCGCAACAGTGAGGATTTACCGCAGCCGTTAGGGCCAAGCAGGCCCACCGTTTCGCCCCGGGAAACCTTCAGCGAAACATGATTCACAATGATCTTTTTACCTACCTTCCAGGTGATTTTCTCGGCGCAGATGCTCATTACTTATTCCTTGAGCGGTAGATAATCACGGCGAAGAACGGTACGCCCACCAGTGCGGTAACGACGCCAACCGGCAGGCTTTGCGGAGCAATCAGCATCCGCGAGGCGATGTCGGCCAGCACCATCAGGATCGCCCCCGCCAGCGCGCTGGCTATCAGCAGCGTGCGGTGCAGCGGCCCGAACAGGAAACGCATAACGTGCGGCACGACCAGCCCGACAAAACCAATAGAGCCCGCCATGCTGACGATGGTCGCGGTGATCAGGGCGGTGGTGGTAAACAAGGCCAGGCGCACCCAGGGCACGGCAATGCCCAACGAGGCGGCGGCATCATCACCGAACGTAAAGGCGTCCAGCGCACGGGAATAATAAAGACAGACGGCCAGCCCCGCCAGTACCACTACCAGCGCCAGCTGGAATTCCGGCCAGCGTACGCCGCTAAAGCTGCCCAGCAGCCAGAACATCACGTCGCGCGCCTGTTGCGCGCTGGCAGAGGTGCTGATGGTATAGGCGGTAATGGCGTTAAACAGCTGAGAGGCCGCTACGCCCGCCAGGATCGTGCGTTCATTGCCGCCGCGCGCGCCGTTGGTCAGGAAGGCGACGAAGGCAAAGGCGGCGAAGGCTCCGGCAAACGCGCCCGCAGAAAGCGACACTGCGCCGGTGCCGAGACCCAATACGACGACTGACACCGCCCCGGTTGACGCTCCCGCCGACACGCCGAGCACGTAAGGTTCCGCCAGCGCATTCTTCAAAAGGCTCTGCAATACGGCCCCGCAGATGGCCAACCCGGCTCCGCAGCAGGCCGCCACCAGCGCGCGGCTGAGGCGAAAGTCCCAGATGACGCTCTCGTAGATGCGGTTGAGCGGAACGTCAGTCAGCCCCAGCTTATTGCTGATGGCGTAGAACACGTTATTGAGCGGGATAGACAACTCACCGATGCTGACGCCAAGGGCGATCACCAGAAACAACAGCACGAAGGCGAGCAGGCATGACGTGGTCAGGAGCACCCCCTGCCGCATCTGAAGTACGGCGGTGGTCATCAGTTCAGTCCCAGTTTTCTGAGCTGTTCGCCGACCTGCTCAGCACCGTAAAGCGTGCGAATCGTCGGGTTCATGGCCTGGCCGTCCATCACCACAATATGACCCTTCTTCACCGCCTCCATCTGGCTGACGGCTGGATCGCTTTTCAGGAATTTGATTTTTTCTTCGGCGTTGTCCAGCGCCCAGCGGTTACGATCCAGGCTGGAGACCACAATCACGTCCGGATTAGCGGCAATAATACTTTCCCAGCCCACGGTCGGCCATTCGGTCTCAGAGGTAATGGCGTTATGGCCGCCCAGCACGTTAGCAATAAAGCCAGAGGCGCTGTTTTTGCCGCCGACATAGGCATCAGCCGAAGGTGAGGAGCTTGAGAACCAGAAAACAAAGGAGAGGTCTTTGTTGTTTTTGCCAAACTCCTGGCGCAGGTCGGCTTCACGTTTTTTGAAGTCGGCGATAACGGCCTGACCGCGCGCTTCCACGTTGAAAATCTTGGCGAAATCCTCAATCTCTTGATAAAGGTAGGTCATGTCCCACAGCGTCTGGCGGCTGCCGTACATGTCGCCTGCGGCTTTTTTAGTGGCGCACATGCCCGGGGACAAGTAGCTGTTTACCCCAACGGTGGCCAGATCTTCACGCTTTGCGACCTTACTTTCAGGCCCGAGCAGCAGCGGCAGCTGTGCAGGAACAAAATCAGGGTTTTGCGCAAGAAAGGATTCAAGTGTCGGAATTTCGACGGTCAGGGTTTTGATTTTTGCATTCTGCTCAGCCAGCTGCGGCAATACTTTGGTCGGCCAGAACGCGCTGGCTTTCACCTTATCTTCCAGACCCAGCAGAAGCAGGATCTCGACGGTATTCTGCCCCAGGGCCACAACGCGTTCCGGCGCTTTGGTGAAGGTTTCTTTATACCCGCAGTTTTCTATCGTGAGCGGGTACGTGGTAGCCAGAGCTGTACTCATTGATGCAACCGCCAGGCCTAACGCGCAGAGAACCTTTTTCATTAAACGCTACCTTCATTAAAATTATTTTGATGCAAATGAAACGCATTATTAAGGCGGAATTTTATACAGAGGAAAATATATTGTGTCAATGTGAGACAATTACGCAGAGTGATGAAAGGCGGCGCCATATACGGCGCCGGAATGACGGGTTAATTCAGGCTCTCTTTATCGATTCCCAGACGCTTCATGCGCGAGAGCAGGGTGGTACGCTTCAGCCCCAGCCGTTGCGCCGCGCCTTTCGGCCCGGCTACCACGCCGTTGGTCTCCTTCAGCACTCGCATAATGAGCTGATATTCATCCTCTCCATCCTTCGCAACCTCGGTTGCGGCCACGGTCGTTTCCGCAAGAGAAACCTCCGGCAGGGACAGCTGGAGCACGTTCCCGCGCGTCAACAGGACCGCGCGTTCAATGACGTTTTCCAGCTCGCGCACGTTCCCCGGCCACTCCATCGCCGAGAGTGTGCGTAGCGTTTCGGCAGGAATACTGTCGATATTTCGCCCCATCCGGCGGGCAATCTTCGCGGTAAAGGCTTTCACCAGCAGCGGAATATCTTCCGGGCGCTCGCGCAGCGGCGGCAGGCAGATCGGGAAGACGTTCAGGCGATAGTAAAGATCGCTGCGAAACTCGCGGTCGGCGACCATTTTTTTCAGATCGCGGTTGGTGGCGGCAATCAGACGCACGTCGGTCTGGATCAGCTTGTTGCTGCCGAGGCGCTCGAACTCCTGCTCCTGCAAAACGCGCAGCAGCTTGGGCTGAAGCTCCAGCGGCATATCGCCCACTTCGTCGAGGAACAAGGAGCTTTTATCCGCCAGCTCGAAACGGCCCAGCCGCTGGCTGCTGGCGCCAGTAAAGGCGCCGCGCTCGTGGCCGAACAGGTCGCTTTCCAGTAAGCCCGCAGGCATCGCCGCGCAGTTCATCTTCACCATCCGGCGGCTGTTGCGGTTGCTCAGGTTGTGGATCGCCCGGGCAATCAGCTCTTTCCCGGTACCGGTTTCACCGAGGATCAGCACCGTGCTGTCGCTTTGCGCCACCATCTCCACCTGCTTGAGCACGCTGTACATGGCATCGCTGCGCCCGATGATTTCGCCAAACTCGCTGTCCACGTTGTTGAGCTGCTCGGTCAGCGCCAGGTTTTCGTCCACCAGCCGCTCCTTCAGGCGGTGGATCTCCTGATAGGCGAGGGCGTTATCCAGCGCGATGGAGATGCGCTCGGCGATCTGGCGCAGCAGCTTCAGGTTGGCGGTGGTAAATACGGCTTCATCGCACTGCGCCAGTTTGAGCACGCCGAGCATGGTGTTGCCGGACATCAGCGGCAGCAGGCACAGGGTCTGGATCTTGTTGCCCCAGGTGTTGAAGAGCATCCGCTCGTAGGGGGCTACCGGATCCTGTTCATTGAGATTGAGCAGCAGGATCTCTTTGCTTTTAAATACCCGCTCGGACAGCGTTCCCGCTTCGTCCACTTCGCTCTGCTCGTGCGCCGGGTTAGCTTCATCAAGGTAGTGGGTGGAGTAGATGTTCAGCTTGCCTTTCCGGTTGCCGCGTAGCGCAATGCTGATGGCATCGATTTTAAAATAGTGATGGATCTCTTTTGATACTTCGCTGACCAGCTCATCCATGTCCAGGCGGGAGAGCACGGCGTTGGTGATGGCAACCAGAATGCGGAAGTTATCGCGCTCGCGGCTCAGCAGGTCGTAGTCCACGTTATTGGTGACGCGGCTTTGGATCTGCTCCGCGACAACGGCCACAATCTGGGTAAAGGTGTGCAGGCGTTCGTACTCCGCCTCGCTCCAGGGCTGGTCGGTATCGCGGATAAACTCGCAGCCGCCAAAAATTTGCCCTTCCACCGCCAGCGGCAGCATGCTGTAGTGGCCGAAAGGGTGGTAAAGGTTGCTCTCTGCCAGCTTCGGCCAGGCCTGGCGAAACTGGTCAAAATTGCAGTGCAGCGCTTCCGGGCGGGAGAGAATACGCCGCACCGGGCCGTGGGCAAGAAACGTTTCATCTTCATATTCGAAGATTTTGCCGTTATCACGCGTTGAGAAATAGCTCGCGCGGTGGGTTGCGCTATGCCAGAGCACAATGGCGGCGCTGTCCGCCAGCGCAGATTGCCTGACCAGCCGCGTCAGGGCATCGCTCAGTGCGCCGAGGTCGGGCTGTTGTAAAAGTGTGCGCGTGATGTCAAACAGGCCCTGCTGTCCAAGATCGCTCATCGGTGTATACGGCATTGTTGCTTTCCAATAGAAACTGGCAAAAAGAGACGTTCGGCGCTGACCGCTATTGATGCGGTCTAGCAAATACGGGGTAACGGTTCAGCGTGCGGCAGATCCAGCGTGCGCTTCACGCCGTAAAGCCCGGTCAGGCGCACCCCTTTGCGCTCAACCACGTCGCCGATGATGGCCGCGTCTTTCCCTAATGGATGCGCGCGCAGCTGTGCAAGTACGGCTTCCGCCGCCGTGCGTTCCACGCCGATCACCAGCTTGCCTTCGTTGGCAAAGTTAAGCGGGTCTAGCCCTAATAGCTCGCATAGCCCGCGCACGGCGCCTTTGACAGGCAGGCCGCGCTCGGTCAGCTCAATTCCGCAGCCGCTGCTTGCGGCAAATTCGTGCACCACGGCATTCACGCCGCCTCGCGTGGCGTCGCGCAGGGCTTTTACGCCCGGCATGTCGCGCAGCGTCTGGATCAGCGGCGTGAGTACCGCGCAGTCACTGCGCAGTTCCCCGTCCAGCCCCAGGCCTTCGCGCAGGTTCAGGATGGTTGCCCCGTGGCAGCCCAGCGTGCCGCTGACAATCAGCACGTCGCCTGCGCAAAGCTGTTGAGCGCCCCAGTGAATATCGGCGGGGATCGCCCCCATCCCGGCGGTGTTGATAAAAAGCTTATCCGCCGCGCCGCGCTGCACCACCTTGGTATCCCCGGTGACGATAGCGATCCCCGCCTCGCGGGCGGTGTGCGCCATGCTGTTGACCACCGCCGTGAGCGTTTCCATCGGTAACCCTTCTTCGAGGATAAACCCGCAGGAGAGGTAGCGGGGGATCGCGCCGCTGACGGCGACGTCGTTTGCCGTGCCGCAGACGGCGAGCTTGCCGATATCGCCGCCCGGGAAGAACAGCGGGTCAATCACGTAGCTGTCGGTAGAGAACGCCAGCCTGTCACCGTGTGCGGTGAGGGTTGAGAGCGCAATGCGCGCCTGATCTTCCTGCTCGGCGAGCCAGGGATTGTTAAAGGCGTCCATAAACAGCCGGTTAATCAGCTGCTGCATCGCCTGTCCACCGCTTCCGTGCGCCATTTCCACCGTGTTCATGCTTCACACTCCTGGTTGCGATAGTGATACCACGCGGCGCATGCCCCTTCTGAAGAGACCATCAGCGCGCCAAACGCGGTTTGCGGGTTACAGGCGTTGCCAAATAACGGGCAGTGATAAGGTTTGCATTTTCCGGTGAGTACGTCGCCACAGCGGGCGCGGGGATCGTCGCACACCTGCTGCGGCTGCGGTCGGAAATGCGCTTCGGCGTCGAAGGCGCGATACGCGGGCGTCAGGTGTACGCCGGATTCGGCAATCAGCCCCAGTCCGCGCCACTCGCTGTCGCCTTCGACGCTAAACACGTCGGCTATGGCCTGCTGTGCCCGTCTGTTACCTGCATCGGGCACCACGCGGCGATACTGATTTTCCACCGCACTCAGGGCCGCTATTTTCTGCTCAACCAGCATGGTCACGCCTTGCAGTAGATCAAGTGGCTCGAAACCAGCCACCACTAACGGACGATTGTACTGTTCAGCGATAAAACCGTAGGCTTCTGTGCCGATCACCATGCTGACGTGGCCCGGCGCCAGAAACGCGTCGATACCGTTATCCGGCGCTTCCAGCAGGCTGCGCAGCGTGGGAATAAGCGTGATGTGCTGGCAGAAAAAGTAAAAGTTTGTGACGTTGCGGGCTTTCGCCTGCTGGAGGGTAATGGCGGTGGCGGGCATGGTGGTTTCAAAACCCAGCCCGAAAAAGACGACCTTACGCTCAGGATTAGCCATCGCCAGCGTCAGGGCATCCATCGGTGAGTAGACGATCCGCACGTCCGCGCCGCGCGCCTTCGCCTGGAGCAGCGAGCCATTTTTTCCCGGTACACGCATGGCGTCGCCAAAGGTACAAAAAATCACACCGGGGCGGCTGGCGATGTCGAGACAGCTGTCGATGCGCCCCATCGGCAGCACGCACACCGGGCAGCCGGGGCCGTGGATAAATTCGATGTTCTCCGGCAGCAGCTGGTCGAGGCCAAATTTAAAGATGGCGTGGGTGTGTCCGCCGCACACCTCCATGATCCGCAGCGGTTTTTCTTTCGTGTAGTCCAGCAGCGACGCGCGGGAATTCAGGCGATCGATAAGCTGCAACACCTGCTCAGGCGCGCGATATTCATCAACGTAACGCATGTGTTATCGTTCCTCCCCATACAGCAGGGCGCCCACGTCCGGCTCGACGTCAAACATATTCTGTAGCGCGTCCAGCGTGTCGCGGGCTTCTTCCTCATTAATCACGCTCATGGCAAAACCTACGTGGACCAGCACCCACTGGCCGAGACGCGATGCGCCGGTCTCATCGTGGCTGCCTACCAGCGTCAGGTCGACATCGCGCAGGATGCCGCATACCTCCACTTTGGCCTGATTGCCGTCGATGGAATGAATTTTTCCGGGGACGCCTATGCACATCGTTCGTTCTCCAGCCAGTTCAGCCAGGCGTCCATCCCGTCGCCGCGCGTGGCGGAAACCAGCAGGATCTCAATGTCCGGGTTCACTTCGCGGGCGTAAGCCAGGCACTTATCCACGTCGAAATTCAGGTACGGCAGCAGGTCGACTTTGTTCAGCAGCATGAGGGAGGCGGCGGCAAACATATGCGGATACTTCAGCGGCTTGTCTTCCCCTTCGGTCACGGAGAGTACCGCCACTTTATGCCGCTCGCCGAGGTCGAAGCTTGCCGGGCAGACCAGGTTGCCGACGTTTTCAATGAACAGGATGCCGTTGTTCGCCAGCGGCAGGCGCGGGGCGGCGTCGGCAATCATCTGCGCGTCCAGATGGCACCCTTTCCCGGTGTTGACCTGAATCGCAGGCGTACCGGTTTCGCGGATGCGCGCGGCGTCGTTTACCGTTTGCTGGTCACCTTCGATAACGGCGCAGGAGACACGTTTATTCAGCCGTTTGAGGGTTTCGGTCAGCAGCGTGGTTTTACCGGAGCCGGGGCTGGAGACCAGGTTCAGCACCAGCTGTTCGCGCGCGGCAAAGCGGGCGCGATTGCGGACGGCGAGCTGGTTGTTTTTATCCAGCACGTTAATCTCCACCTCCAGCATCTGGCGCTGGCTGATGCCCGGCGCGTGGGTGCCCGCTTCGCCGCGGCCGTAATGCAGGTCACCCGCGTCGGAACGCTGCGGCGCGAAGGTGATGCCGGTCAGTGCCGCCGCCGGACGCGGGGCAGGGGAAAAGGGCGCGGAGCGAAACGCGGAGTGGGGGCGGTGTTCATCCCCTTCGATATACAGGTTGCCTTCAGCGCAACCGCAGGTACTACACATACTTTACTCCTTCTCGATTTCGAGGCGTTGGATCTGCATACCGTCATCCGCCACGATGCGCAGCCCGCTGCTCTGGCACTGTGGACAGCGCTGTACCTTCGATGACAGCAGCGTGACGTACTCCTGACACTGTTCGCACCAGCACTCCGCCTGCTGCTCCTCGATATGCAGTGCGCAACCTTCCGCCAGCGTGCCGCGGCACACCAGCTCAAAACAGAAGGTGAGGGCGCTGGTCTCGACGCAGGAAAACGCCCCGACCTTCAGCCAGACGCCGGTCACGCGCTTCGCATGGTTCTGCACAGCCTGCTGTTCGATAAGTTCCAGTGCCCGCTGGCAGAGGGTGATTTCGTGCATGACGCCTCCTTAATGAATTGCCCCTTCAATGCAATAACAGTGCCAGCTTGATTTGCGTTACGGCGTGACGATGTCAACGCTGTCGAAATGACACGTCGACACCGCGGCGGTGACAGTACGTATCTTGTTAAAAGATATTTAAATCAACAGATTAAAAACTGGCACGAAAACTGCTTAACAGCCGCTAACTCCATTAACCGGATACCTTTTATGACTATTTGGGAAATTAGCGAAAAAGCGGATTACATCGCGCAACGTCATCAGCAGCTTCAGGATCAGTGGCACCTCTACTGCAACTCTCTGATTCAGGGGATCACCCTGTCAAAAGCCCGTCTGCACCATGCCATGAGCTGCGCGGCGCAGGGGGACATGCGCTTTGTGTTGTTTTGTCACTTCACGATTTTTGTCACCCTGGCGGAGAGCTTCAACAGCCACACCATTGAGTATTACGTTGAGACAAAAGAGGGTGAAAAACAGTGTATTGCGAAAGCTCAACTGATGGCCGACGGCATGGTGGACGGTCACGTCAGCAACCGCGATCGCCAGCAGGTGCTGGAGCACTATCTGGAGAAAATAGCGCCGGTTTATAACGGCCTCTACGCCGCCGTTGAGCACGATCAGCCGATCAACCTGAAACAGCTGATCGACGGAAAATCCTCCGCGAACGTGGCCTGAAAAGCGAGTGTCGAGAAGTGTCGATAAGACAGTTTTTTTTCGTCAAAAATGACCATCACCAGAGGATGACCCGGTGAACCGTTTTGTAATTGCTGACTCGACGGTCTGTATTGGCTGTCGGACCTGTGAGGCGGCGTGCTCGGAAACGCACCGCCTGCACGGGCTACAGTCCATGCCGCGCCTGCGCGTCATGCGTAATGAGAAAGAGTCTGCCCCGCAGCTCTGTCACCACTGTGAAGACGCCCCGTGCGCGGGCGTTTGTCCTGTCAATGCCATCACCCGCGTTGACGGCGCGGTACAGCTGAACGAAAGCCTGTGCGTGAGCTGCAAGCTGTGCGGCATCGCCTGTCCGTTCGGCGCCATTGAGTTTTCCGGCAGCCGTCCGCTGCATATTCCGGCGAATGCCAATACCCCGAAAGCGCCGCCTGCGCCACCGGCTCCGGCACGCGTGAGTACGCTGCTGGACTGGGTGCCGGGCATTCGCGCCGTTGCGGTGAAGTGCGACCTGTGCAGCTTCGATGAGCAGGGTCCGGCCTGCGTGCGGACCTGCCCGACCCGGGCGCTGGTCCTGGTCAACATCCGCGACATCGCTCGCACCAGCAAACGCAAGCGTGAGCTGACCATCAATACCGACGTCGGCGATCTTTCGCTGCTGCGGGCGCTTAACGAGGGGGCGAAATGAACGCGATAGTTATGATGACCAGCGGCGTGGCCTGGTTTGCCGCCGCCGCTGTCCTGGCGCTGCTCCTCGCCTTCCATAAAACGCTGAGCGGCGTGATCGCCGGTATCGGCGGGGCGGTCGGCAGCCTGATGACGCTGGCGGCGGGCGGGGTTGTCCTGATCGACGGGCAATCCGTCGACACCCTCATCCCGCTGATTCACCACGCCGTTGAGCTTACGCCGCTGAACGCCATCTGGCTGATAACCTTTGGCCTGTGCGGGCTGTTTATCAGCCTGTTTAATATCGACTGGCACCGCCATCAGCACACCAAAGCCAACGGCCTGCTGGTTAACCTGTTGATGGCCGCCGCGGTCTGTACCGTTGTCGCCAGCAACCTCGGCGCGCTGGTGGTGATGGCTGAAATCATGGCCCTGTGCGGCGTGTTCCTGACCGGATGCAGCGCCTCCGGCAAGCTGTGGTTTGCGCTCGGACGTCTCGGCACGCTGCTGCTGGCGCTGGCCTGCTGGCTGGTGTGGCAGCGTTTCGGCACGCTGGATTTCGCCGCGCTTAACGGCCAGCCGCTGGGCAACGACGTCTGGCTGTTGAGCGTAGTCGGTTTTGGCCTGCTGGCCGGGATAATCCCGCTGCACGGCTGGGTGCCGCAGGCGCATGCCAATGCCTCAGCCCCGGCCGCTGCGCTGTTCTCCACCGTGGTGATGAAGGTCGGTCTGTTCGGCATCCTGACGATAACCCTGACGGGCGATCAGCCGCCGCTGTGGTGGGGCGTGGCGTTGCTGATTGCGGGGATGATCACCGCGTTCGTCGGTGGCCTCTACGCGCTGATGGAGCACAACATCCAGCGTCTGCTGGCGTACCACACCCTGGAGAACATCGGGATTATCCTGCTCGGCATGGGCGCAGGCGTCACCGGGCTGGCGCTCAACCAGCCGGCGCTGATTGCCGCCGGGTTTATTGGCGGTCTGTATCACCTTATCAACCACAGCCTGTTTAAAAGCACCCTGTTCCTCGGCGCGGGCAGCGTCTGGTTCCGCACCGGGCACCGCGATATTGAGAAGCTCGGCGGGATTGGCAAAAAAATGCCCGTCATTTCGCTGGCGATGCTGGTCGGGCTGATGGCGATGGCTGCGCTGCCGCCGCTGAACGGCTTTGCCGGCGAGTGGGTGATTTATCAATCCTTCTTCGCCCTCGGCCAGAGCGAGGCGTTTATCGGGCGTTTACTCGGCCCGCTGCTGGCGGTGGGCCTGGCGATCACCGGCGCGCTGGCGGTGATGTGTATGGCTAAAGTTTACGGTGTCACCTTCCTGGGCGCGCCGCGCACCCGAGAAGCGGAAAACGCCTGCTGCGCCCCGGTACTGATGACCACCAGCGTGGTCGCGCTGGCGCTGTGCTGCATCGCGGGCGGGGTTGCCGCGCCGTGGCTGCTGCCGCAGCTGGGCCAGGCTATTCCGCTGCCGCTGGTCACGGCGCATACCGTCGTTTCCCAGCCGATGATGGCGCTGCTGCTGATTGCCGCGCCGCTCCTGCCGTTCGTGCTGATGCTGTTCTTCAGACGCGACCGTCTCGCCTCCCGCTCGCGCGGCGCGGCGTGGGCCTGCGGCTACGAACACGAGCAGTCGATGGTCATCACCGCCCACGGTTTCGCCATGCCGGTGAAAGAGAACTTTGCCGCCGTGCTGAAGCTGCGCCACTGGCTGAACCCGGTGGGCTGGGTGCCGGGCTGGCAGGGGGCCGCCGTGCCCGTACTGTTCCGCCGCCTGGCGCTGATCGAGCTGGCGGTGCTGGTGGTGATTGTCATTTCACGAGGAGCCTGACATGAGTCTGTTACTGGCAATTCTTCAGGCGCTGGTGCTGTTCGCCGCCGCGCCGCTGCTGTCGGGCATCACGCGCGTGGCGCGCGCCCGGCTGCACAACCGTCGCGGACCTGGCGTGCTCCAGGAGTACCGCGATCTCTTCAAACTGCTCTCCCGTCAGAGCGTCGCGCCGGATGCCGCGGGCTGGGTGTTCCGCCTGACGCCGTTTGTGATGGTGGGCGTGATGCTGACCATCGCCACCGCGCTGCCGGTGGTGACGGTGGCGTCGCCGCTGCCGGTGCTGGGCGATCTGATTACGCTGATCTACCTCTTCGCCATCGCGCGTTTCTTCTTTGCGATTGCGGGCCTGGACACCGGCAGCCCGTTTACGGGTATCGGTGCCAGCCGCGAGGCGATGCTCGGCGTGCTGGTTGAGCCAATTCTGCTGCTGGGGCTGTGGGTCGCCGCGCAGGTTGCAGGCTCGACCCACATCAGTTTCATCACCGACACCGTTTACCACTGGCCGGTTTCACGTTCGCTCCCGCTGGTGCTGGCGCTCTGCGCCTGCGCGTTCGCCACGTTTATCGAGATGGGCAAGCTGCCGTTCGATCTCGCGGAAGCGGAGCAGGAATTACAGGAGGGGCCGCTCACCGAGTACAGCGGCTACGGCTTTGCGGTGCTGAAGTGGGGCATCAGTCTCAAGCAGCTGGTGGTGTTGCAGATGTTCGTCGGCGTTTTCTTCCCGTGGGGGCAGATGACGCACTTCTCTGCGGGCGGCCTGCTGCTGGCCGTGGTGGTGGCTGTGCTCAAGCTGCTTATCGGCGTGCTGGTCATTGCCCTGTTTGAAAACAGCATGGCGCGCCTGCGTTTTGTCGAAACGTCACGCATTACCTGGGCTGGTTTTGGTTTTGCATTTTTAGCGTTCGTCTCCTTGCTGGTGGCGTGATTAAAGAGAGTGTTTATGTCTGAAGAAAAGAAAGGTCAGCAGTATCTCGCCGCGTTGCATCAGGCTTTCCCGGGCGTGGTGCTGGAGGAGTCCTGGCAAACCAAAGACCAGATCACCGTCACCATTAAGGTGAACTATCTGCCGGAAGTGGTGGAGTTTCTCTACTACCAGCAGGGCGGCTGGCTGTCGGTGTTGTTCGGTAACGACGAGCGCCAGCTGTGCGGCAGTTACGCGGTGTACTACGTGATGTCGATGGAGCAGGGCGAGAAGTGCTGGATCACCGTGCGCGTCGAGGTCGACCCGAATAAACCGGAATACCCGTCCGTCACGCCGCGCGTGCCTGCCGCCGTCTGGGGCGAGCGCGAAGTGCGCGACATGTACGGCCTGATGCCGGTTGGCCTGCCTGACGAGCGTCGCCTGGTGCTGCCGGACGACTGGCCGGATGAACTCTATCCGCTGCGCAAGGACAGCATGGACTACCGCCAGCGCCCGGCCCCAACCACCGACAGCGAAACCTACGAGTTCATCAACGAGCTGGGCAGCAAGAAGAATAACGTGGTGCCGATTGGCCCGCTGCACGTTACCTCTGACGAACCGGGCCACTTCCGCCTGTTCGTCGACGGCGAGAACATTATCGACGCCGACTACCGCCTGTTCTACGTCCACCGCGGCATGGAGAAGCTGGCGGAGACCCGCATGGGCTACAACGAAGTCACGTTTCTTTCTGACCGCGTGTGCGGCATCTGCGGCTTTGCCCACAGCACCGCCTACACCACCTCGGTGGAAAACGGCATGGGGATCGTGGTGCCGGAACGCGCGCAGATGATCCGCGCCATTCTGCTGGAGGTGGAGCGCCTGCACTCGCACCTGCTGAACCTCGGCCTGGCCTGCCATTTCGTCGGATTTGACTCCGGGTTTATGCAGTTCTTCCGCGTGCGCGAGGCATCAATGAAGATGGCGGAGATCCTCACCGGGGCGCGTAAAACCTACGGCCTGAATCTGATCGGCGGGATCCGCCGCGACCTGCTGAAAGACGACATGATCCAGACCCGCCAGCTGGCGCAGCAGATGCGCCGGGACGTGCAGGAGCTGGTGGATATGCTGCTCAGCACGCCCAACATTGAGCAGCGCACCGTCGGGATTGGTCGTCTTGACCCGGAAATCGCCCGCGACTTCAGTAACGTTGGTCCGATGGTGCGCGCCAGCGGCCACGCCCGCGATACCCGCGCCGATCACCCGTTCGTCGGCTACGGCCTGCTGCCGATGACCGTGCACAGCGAGCAGGGCTGCGACGTCATCTCCCGTCTGAAGGTGCGCATCAACGAGGTATTCACCGCGCTGAACATGATCGACTACGGCCTCGATAACCTGCCGGGCGGCCCGCTGATGGTGGAAGGCTTCACCTACATTCCAAACCGCTTTGCCCTCGGCTTTGCCGAAGCGCCGCGCGGGGACGACATCCA
The DNA here is from genome assembly GCF_049238665.1 of Enterobacter cloacae complex sp. IR5450. NCBI lineage: Bacteria > Pseudomonadati > Pseudomonadota > Gammaproteobacteria > Enterobacterales > Enterobacteriaceae > Enterobacter > Enterobacter cloacae complex sp. IR5450. The sequence goes on along the minus strand of NZ_JBMKIC010000008.1, from coordinate 53,348 downwards.
CTGGAGCATGACCGGCGACAACCAGAAGCTCTACCGCTGGCGCTGCCGTGCGGCGACCTACGCCAACTGGCCAACCCTGCGCTACATGCTTCGCGGCAACACGGTCTCCGACGCGCCGCTGATCATCGGCAGCCTCGACCCGTGTTACTCCTGCACCGACCGCATGACCGTCGTGGACGTGCGCAAGAAGAAAAGCCAGGTGGTGCCGTACAAAGAGCTTGAGCGCTACAGCATCGAGCGTAAGAACTCGCCGCTGAAATAAGGATTCGCCATGTTTACCTTTATCAAAAAAGTGATCAAAACCGGCGCGCAGACCAGCAGTTATCCGCTGGAGCCGATCCCGGTTGATAAAAACTTTCGCGGCAAGCCGGAGCACAACCCGCAGCAGTGCATCGGCTGCGCGGCCTGCGTCAACGCCTGCCCGTCGAATGCCTTAACGGTGGAAACGGACCTGAAAACCGGCGAGCTGGCCTGGCAGTTTAACCTCGGGCGCTGCATCTTCTGCGGCCGCTGCGAGGAGGTCTGCCCGACGGTCGCCATTCGCCTGTCTCAGGAGTACGAGCTGGCGGTGTGGAAAAAAGAGGACTTCCTCCAGCAATCGCGCTTTGCGCTGTGCAACTGCCGCGTCTGCAAGCGTCCGTTCGCCGTGCAAAAAGAGATCGACTACGCCATCGCGCTGCTGAAGCACAACGGCGACGTCCGCGCGGAGCATCACCGTGAAAGCTTCGAAACCTGCCCGGAGTGCAAGCGTCAGAAATGCCTGCTGCCGTCTGACCGCATCGATTTAACCCGCCATATGAGAGAGGCCAGCTGATGGAAAACTTACTCGGCCCGCGCGACGCTAACGGCATTCCGGTGCCGCTGACGGTGGAGGAGTCCATCGCCAGCATGAAGGCGTCGCTGCTGAAAAAAATCAAACGCTCGGCCTACGTCTATCGCGTGGACTGCGGTGGCTGCAACGGCTGCGAGATTGAGATCTTCGCTACGCTGTCGCCGCTGTTTGACGCCGAGCGCTTCGGCATCAAGGTGGTGCCGTCCCCGCGCCACGCGGATATCCTGCTGTTCACCGGCGCGGTCACCCGCGCGATGCGCTCGCCTGCGCTGCGCGCCTGGCAGTCTGCGCCGGATCCGAAAATCTGCATCTCCTACGGCGCCTGCGGCAACAGCGGCGGCATCTTCCACGATCTTTACTGCGTCTGGGGCGGCACCGACAAAATTGTGCCGGTGGACGTCTACATTCCGGGCTGCCCGCCGACGCCCGCCGCCACGCTGTACGGTTTTGCCATGGCGCTCGGCCTGCTGGAGCAGAAGATCCACGCCCGCGAGCCAGGCGAGCTGGACAACCAGCCAGCCACTATCCTGCACCCGGACATGGTGCAGCCGCTGCGGGTGAAGATCGACCGCACGGCACGCAGGCTGGCGGGCTACCGCTACGGACGCCAGATTGCCGACGATTATCTGCGTCTGCTCAGCCAGGGCGACCATCAGGTGGCGCGCTGGCTGGAGGCGGAAAACGATCCGCGTCTCAATGAGATCGTGGCGAACCTGAACAACATCGTGGATGAGGCGCGTATCCGATGAGTGAAACGGTGGTGTTCAGCCAGCTGAGCCGTAAGTTTATTGATGAGAACGACGCCACGCCAGATGCGGCGCAGCAGGTGGTTTACTACAGCCTGGCGATTGGGCACCACCTCGGGGTGATCGACTGCCTGGAGGCGGCGTTAACCTGCCCGTGGCCGGAATACCTGGCGTGGATCGCCACGCTGGAGGAGGGCAGTACGGCGCGGCGCAAGATGGAGGGCGTGCCGAAGTATGGCGAGATCGTCATCGACGCCAACCACATTGCGATGCTCGCTAACGCCTTTGACGCGGCGCTGAGCGTACAAACCCCGGCGCAGCAGGCGTGGAGCAAAACGCTGCTCGGCATGCTGCACGATATTCATCAGGAGAGCGCCATCTACCTGATGGTGAGGAGATTACGTGACTGACGTTTTACTGTGTGTCGGCAACAGCATGATGGGCGACGACGGCGCGGGTCCGCTGCTGGCGGAACTGTGCGCCGCAAACCCGCCGGGCAACTGGGTGGTGATTGACGGCGGCAGCGCGCCGGAAAACGACGTGGTCGCCATCCGTGAACTGCATCCGGACAGGCTGTTAATCGTCGATGCCACCGATATGGGGCTTAACCCCGGCGAGATCCGCCTGATTGACCCGGACGACATCGCCGAGATGTTTATGATGACCACCCACAATATGCCGCTGAACTACCTGGTGGATCAGATCAAAGACGACGTGGGCGAGGTGCTGTTTTTGGGCATTCAGCCGGATATTGTCGGGTTTTATTACCCGATGACGCCGCCGGTGAAAGAGGCGGTGGAGGGGGTGTATTCACGGCTTGCAGGGTGGGTTGGGGATGGAGGTTTTTCTCCGCTCTGAGCAGTGCCGGGTGGCGGCTTCGCCTTACCCGGCCTACCAAACCCATCTCCCTCTCCCTGTGGGAGAGGGCTGGGGTGAGGGCAACAGGCTACTCGAGATCCCCCCCGTTACTCGCAATCACCTTCTTATACCATCCGAACGATTTCTTGCGTTTCCGTTCCAGCGTGCCGTTCCCGGCGTCGTCGCGGTCGACGTAGACAAATCCATAGCGCTTGCTCATCTCCCCGGTTGAGGCCGAGACCAGGTCGATGCAGCCCCAGGTGGTGTAGCCCAGCAGCGGAACGCCGTCCTCAATCGCGTCGCCCATCGCGCGGATGTGCTCGCGCAGGTAGCTGATGCGGTAGTCGTCGTTGATCTCGCCGTTTTCATCAATGACATCTTTCGCTCCCAGGCCGTTTTCCACCAGGAACAGCGGCTTCTGGTAGCGGTCGTACATCATGTTCATAGTGATGCGCAGGCCGAGCGGGTCGATACCCCAGCCCCACTCGCTCACCTGAATGTGCGGGTTGCGCAGGGACTTCACGATGTTCGCCGCGCTGGTGTTGCCCGCGTTCATGTCCGCCGACGCGCAGCGCGAGGCGTAGTAGCTGAACGAGACAAAGTCGACGGTATTTTTCAGCAGTTCGTCATCGCCCGGGTCTTTCACAATCACGACGCCTTTTTCGCGGAACACGCGGGCAGAGTAGGCCGGATAGCTGCCGCGCGCCTGCACGTCGATAAAAAACAGGTTCTCGCGGTCTTTCTCCAGCGCCATCCACACGTCTTCCGGCTTGCAGGAGTAGGGGTAGAAGTTACCGCCCGCCAGCATGCAGCCGACCTGATTTTCCGGGTTCACCTCGTGGGCAATTTTGGTCGCCAGCGCGCTCGCCACCAGCTCGTGGTGCGCGGCCTGGTATTTCACCTGGTCTTCGTTTTCACCTTCCTCAAACACCAGCCCCGCGCCGGAAAAGGGGCTGTGCAGCATGATGTTGATTTCGTTGAAGGTCAGCCAGTATTTCACCAGCCCGTTAAACTCTTCGAAGCAGGTGCGGGCGTAGCGGGCGAAGAAATCGACCATCTTACGGTTGCGCCATGAGCCGTACTCCGTCACCAGGTGCATCGGCACGTCGAAGTGGCAGAGGGTCACCAGCGGCTCGATGTTGTACTTTTTGCACTCCTCGAACACCGCGCGGTAGAAGGCAATGCCTTCCTGATTCGGCAGCGGTTCGTCGCCGTTCGGGTAGAGGCGGCTCCATGCAATCGAGGTGCGGAACACCGTAAAGCCCATCTCCGCCATCAGGGCGATGTCTTCTTTGTAGCGATGGTAAAAATCAATCGCCTCGTGGCTCGGGTAGAATTCGTCGTCCCGCAACGAAAACCGTTTTTCCTTGCCGACTTTTACCGCCAGACGGTTTGCGCCGTGGGGGATCATATCGACCGTCGTCAGTCCTTTGCCGCCTTCACGGTAAGCCCCTTCACTCTGGTTGGCGGCAAGCGCGCCGCCCCATAAAAATCCTTGTGGAAAAACAGACATTCTTACCTCGCTTTCAGTTTATGCTTCTGCTGCTTTGTTCTGTACCGGTGCGGTTTGCAGGGCGCGTGCTTTTTCGGCTTCGTCTTCTACCGGGATATCCTCAAACCCTAACAGCAGGGTCAGCACAAACGACAGCACCACTGCCAGACCCATCACGCCAAACACCCAGACGATGGTCATCGGGTTGGCCGGGTCGAAGAACTGCACGCTGGTAAACAGCCCCGGCGCCGCCATCGAATGGCTGGCAAGACCGGCCATTCCTGCCACCGCGCCGCAGATAAAGCCGCTGATCAGACTCGCAATCAGCGGACGCTTCAGGCGTACCGCCACGCCGTACAGGGCCGGTTCAGAGATCCCCGCCATGATGGCGGAGGCCGCCGCGGCTAGCGCCGTCTGGCGCAGCTCCGGGTTTTTGGTTTTCCACGCTACCGCCAGCGATGAACCGCCGAGCGACAGGTTGGCGCCGATTTCCGACGGCATCACCATCCCTTCTTTGCCCGTTTCGGCAATGGTCTGGATGATGGTCGGCGTAAACACGCGGTGCATCCCGGTCATCACCAGCAGCGGCCACAGCGCGCCCATAATGGCAACGGAGAGCCAGCCCAGATAGCCGTGAATGGTGTAGACCAGCGCGGAGATGGCGCTGCCGATCCAGATCCCCAGCGGGCCAATCAGCACGATGGCGAGCGGGGCGGCAATCAGCACGATCAGCATCGGCTTGAGGAAGTTTTTCGTCACCGCCGGGGTAATGCGATCCACCCAGCGTTCGATGTACGACAGGCACCAGGTCATCACCAGCGCCGGGATAACGGTATAGGTGTATTTCACCGCCGTCACCGGAATGAACGCGAACTCAACGTGCTCGCCCTGCGCGGCCTTGGCCATCAGCTCGATAAAGCTCGGGTGAACCAGCACGCCCGCGATGGCGATTGCCAGGGACATGTTGGTTTTGAACTTCACCGCTGCGGAAGCCGCCACCATCAGCGGCAGGAAGAAGAACGCGCCGTCGCCGATAACGGTCAGGATCGTCAGCGTCGGGTCACCTTTGCCCAGCACGCCGGTCATCTCAAGGATCATCGCCAGCAGCTTGACCATCGACCCGCCGATGATCGCCGGGATCAACGGAGACATGGTGCCGATCAGCGCGTCGAGGATCCCGGCGCCAATCCGGCGCAGCGTGAGCTTCTGTGGACCTTCCGCTACGGCAGGTTGCAGGTTAGCGGGCAGCAGGCTCACCACTTCACGGTATGCCTGGGACACGGTGTTGCCGATGATTACCTGGCACTGGTTGTCGTTGCGCACCACGCCGAGCACGCCGCTGATGCTTTTCAGGCGCGCGGTGTCGGTAAGGCTTTCGTCTTTCAGAACGAAGCGCAGGCGCGTCATGCAGTGGGTGACGGCGACGATGTTCTCTTTACCGCCCAGCGCGCTAACAACGTCGTTTGCCAGCGCAGCGTAATTTTTTGCCATCGGATGTGATCCTGTTATCGTTATGAGAAGTGTAGGAAACCGGTTTCACATAATCATCATGAGTTTCTTTTAATGAAACAAGACCACTTTTTATGCATTTTTTCGTTTCGTGATGACGATCACTCGTGGCCGTAAAAAGCGTGATAACGCCGCTGCGACAATTTTTCTGCGGTGAAGTACACTGCGGCTCATCAGTTTTGAATGGAATAACACTATGACCACGATGCTGGAAGTGGCGAAGCGGGCAGGCGTGTCAAAAGCGACGGTCTCGCGGGTGCTGTCGGGGAACGGTTACGTCAGCCAGGAGACGAAAGACCGCGTGTTTCAGGCCATCGAAGAGAGTGGGTATCGCCCCAATCTGCTGGCGCGAAACCTGGCGACCAAACGCACCCAGACCCTGGGGCTGGTGGTGACAAACACCCTGTACCATGGGGTCTACTTTAGCGAGCTGCTGTTTAACGCCGCGCGGATGACGGAAGAGAAGGGGCGTCAGCTGATCCTGGCGGACGGCAAGCACAGCGCCGAAGAGGAGCGCGAGGCGATCCAGTACCTGCTCGACATGCGCTGCGACGCGGTAATCATCTACCCGCGTTTTCTGAGCGTGGAAGCGCTGGACGAAATTATTGAGAAATGCGAGCAGCCGATTATGGTGCTCAACCGCCGTTTGCGGAAAAACAGCAGCCACAGCGTCTGGTCCGATCATAAAGCGTCGTGTCAGGACGCGGTATCGCAGCTGATCGCGAAAGGCCACCGGGAGATTGCGTTTATCACCGGTTCGCTGGATTCCCCCACCGGGGTGGAGCGTCTTTCCGGCTACAGGGACGCGCTGGCGCAGCACGGGATTGCAGTTCGTGACGCGCTGATCGCCGAAGGGAAGTGGAGCCCGGCTAGCGGCGCGGCGGCGGTCTCTCAGCTGCTCACCCGCGGCGAAGCGTTTACCGCGCTGGTGGCGAGTAACGACGATATGGCGATTGGCGCCATCAGGCAGTTGCACGAGAGCGGCGTCGCCACGCCGGGCGCGGTGTCCGTCATCGGCTTTGACGACGTGGCAATCGCGCCCTATATCGTGCCGTCCCTCTCCAGCGTGCGTATTCCGGTAACGGAGATGATCCGGGAGACCATCAGCCGCCTGATTTTCATGCTCGACGGCGGTGAGTTTAAGCCTCAGCAAACCTTCTCCGGCGAGCTTATCCTGCGCGACTCCGTCATTGACGGCCCGCATCGCTGACGTCGACATCTGTCATCGTCACTAATGACGATGACAGAACTACTTCTTTTTATTTCGCTTTAAAATCAACGCATTAAATATTGGCACGGTTTATGAATAGCTTCGCGCATAACAGTTATGCCGGAGAAGCAGATGAACCGTTTTATTATGGCCGATGCCAGCAAATGCATTGGTTGCCGTACCTGTGAAGTGGCGTGCGTGGTGTCCCATCAGGCAGAGCAGGATTGCGCCTCTCTCACCCCTGATACCTTTCTGCCGCGCATCCACGTCATTAAAGGCGTGAATATTTCTACCGCCGCTATCTGTCGCCAGTGTGAAGACGCGCCGTGCGCCAACGTCTGTCCGAACGGGGCGGTTAAGCGCGAGAAAGGCTTCGTGCATGTGATGCAGGAGCGCTGCATCGGGTGCAAAACCTGTGTGGTGGCGTGTCCGTATGGCGCGATGGAGGTGGTGGTTCGCCCGGTGGTTCGCAACAGCGGTATCGGGCTGAGCGTGCGCGCGGAGAAAGCCGAAGCCAATAAATGTGACCTCTGCTACCACCGCGACGCCGGTCCGGCGTGTATGGAAGCCTGTCCGACGCATGCGCTGGTCTGCGTCGATCGAGACAAGCTCGAACAGATGAGTGCCGAAAAACGTCGCCGCGCGGCGTTCGACACCTCGTCATCACTGCTGTTCTGAACCGTATGAGCAGCAACGGCGTTCAGCTGCGGGTGCGCGGCAAGGTGCAGGGCGTGGGGTTTCGTCCCTTCGTCTGGCAACTTGCACACCAGCTGGGGCTGGCGGGCGATGTCTGCAACGACGGAGAGGGTGTCCTGGTGCGTCTCGCGGGTAGTGGGGGTGACTTTACCGCGAGACTGAGCCAGGACTGCCCACCGCTGGCGCGCATCGATCGCGTTGAAACGCAGCCGTACAGCTGGAATACGCTGCCGGACGAGTTTGTCATCCGCCACAGCGAGAGTGGGGCGATGGACACGCAAATCGTCCCGGATGCCGCCACCTGTCCCGCGTGCCTGGCGGAGATGCGCGATCCCCGCGAACGTCGCTACCGCTACCCCTTTATCAACTGCACCCACTGCGGGCCGCGGTTTACCATTATCCGCGCCATGCCCTATGACCGCCCGGCCACGTCAATGGCGCCATTCCCGCTCTGTATGCCCTGTGAAACGGAGTACCGCAACCCGGCTGACCGGCGTTTTCACGCCCAGCCGGTTGCCTGCCCGGACTGCGGGCCGCAGCTGGAGTGGCGAGCCGGGGAGGCTGCTGCTGCCCGCGAATCGGCGTTAAGCGCGGCGGTGGCGATGCTGGAAGGCGGCGGGATTGTGGCGGTCAAAGGGCTGGGCGGTTTTCACCTGGTCTGTGACGCGCTTAACCCGCAGGCGATTCGGAAATTGCGGGCACGCAAGCAGCGCCCGACCAGGCCGCTGGCGGTGATGATCCCGCATGCGAACGGTCTGCCGAAGACCATCCAGACGCTGTTACGTTCACCCGCTGCGCCGATTATGCTGACGCCAAAAGCCTGCCTTCCAGCGTTTCCTGAGGAGATTGCGCCGGGGCTGAATACGGTTGGTGTGATGTTGCCTGCGAACCCGCTCCAGCATTTGCTGATGTTGGACTGTCAGCGTCCGCTGGTGATGACCTCCGGCAACCTAAGTGGCCATCCACCCGTCATAAACAACCAGCAGGCGCTGGAAGAACTCAGTGACATCGCTGACGGCTTCCTGCTGCACAACCGCGACATCCTGCAACGGATGGATGATTCAGTGATGGACCAGGAGGGCACGATGTTGCGTCGCGCACGCGGTTTTGTGCCGGATGCCATCACATTGCCTGCCGGATTCCGCGACATCCCGCCCATGTTATGCACCGGCGCGGAGATGAAAAATACCTTCTGCCTGGTACGTGGCAACCAGGCGGTGCTGAGCCAGCATTTTGGCGATCTGAGCGACGAGGGCGTAGAGGCTCAGTGGCGCAGCGCGCTCTCGACGATGCAGGAGATCTACGCTTTCCAGCCAGAGCGCGTGGTGTGCGATGCCCATCCGGGATATCACGCCCGACAGTGGGCCCGGGCGCAGGCGCTGCCCGTTGAGTCCGTGCTGCATCATCATGCGCATGCGGTAGCGTGTCTGGCGGAGAACGGCTGGCCGCTCGACGGCGGGGATGTTATTGCCCTGACGCTGGACGGGATCGGCATGGGCGAGAACGGCGCGCTGTGGGGCGGCGAGTGCCTGCGGGTGAACTATCGCGACTGCGAACGGCTGGGCGGTCTGCCAGCCGTTGCGCTGCCGGGGGGCGATCTGGCGGCAAAACAGCCGTGGCGCAATTTGCTCGCCCACTGTCTGGCGTTCGTACCTGACTGGCAGCAGTACCCGGAAACGGAGGCGGTACAGCGTCAAAACTGGCCGCTGCTGGCAACGGCGGTGTCGCGCGGTATCAATGCGCCGCGCGCCTCCTCCTGTGGTCGTCTGTTCGACGCCGTGGCCTGTGCGCTGGGCATTGAAACGCAACGCTATGAGGGCGAAGCCGCGTGCCGGCTGGAGGCGCTGGCCGAACGCTGTGCAGGGGTTGATCATCCGGTGACGCTCCAGACGGATAACCTTGCGCTGTTCTGGCAGCAGTGGCTGGCCTGGCGGGCGGAGCCCGGCGAGCGCGCCTGGGCCTTTCACGATGCGCTGGCAAAAGGGCTGAGCGAACTGGCGGCAACGCATGCCCGCCGACGGTCGCTCTCTACGGTGTGCTTCAGCGGCGGCGTCCTTCACAACCGCCTGCTGCGCGCGCGCCTTCGTCATTACCTTTCTGATTTCACGCTTCTTTTTCCTTCGCGCCTGCCCGCAGGTGACGGAGCGATCTCCTTCGGGCAGGCGGTGGTTGCTGCCGCCCGATCATGTTTACAAAGGACTTAAAATGTTACGACTGTTACGCAATGAACCTCGTGCAGCGTGCCTGCTGCTGGCTCTCGGGATGGCTAACCTGCTGGCCTGGGGGCTGGCGTGGCACACCTTTAGCGACAGTACGGCGCTGATGGCGGCCAGCCTGCTGGCCTGGTGTTACGGACTGCGTCATGCGGTGGATGCCGACCATATCGCCGCGATTGATACCGTGACGCGTAAGATGATGCAGCAGGGCAAGCGCCCGTCCGGCGTGGGCGCATGGTTTTCCCTCGGACACTCCACCATCGTGGTGCTGGCCTCCATTGCTATCGCCGCTACCGCCACGGCGTTTCAGAAAAACATGGCATGGTTCCACGAAACCGGCAGCCTGATTGGCACCGCCGTCTCCGCCACCTTCCTGCTGGCGATGGCGCTGGTGAATATGGTGATCCTGCGCGGCGTCTGGCGCAGTTTTCAGGCACTGAAACACGGCAGGCCGGCGCAGGGCGACATCACGCTGCCTGCACAGGGTGGCGTCATGAACTGGCTGTTCGGCAAAACCTTCCGCCTCGTCAATAAAAGCTGGCAGATGTACCTGGTCGGTTTCCTGTTTGGCCTCGGCTTTGACACGGCCACCGAAATCGGCGTGCTGGGGATCTCCGCCGCCAGCGCCTCCAGCGGGATGTCGGTGTGGTCGATCATGATCTTCCCGGCGCTCTTCGCCAGCGGCATGGCGCTGGTGGATACGCTCGATAACCTGCTGATGGTGGGTGCCTACGGCTGGGCGTTTAACAAGCCGCAGCGCAAGCTGTACTACAACATGACCATCACCGGCACTTCGGTGGTAGTGGCGCTGTTTATCGGCGGCCTGGAAGCGCTGGGTCTGCTGATGGACAAGTTCTCCCTCAGCGGCGACGTGTGGGATCTAATTGGCGCGGTGAACGATAACCTGGGCGATGCCGGATTTGTGGTGGTCGGGCTGTTTGTCGCCTGCTGGCTGATCTCGATGGCGAACTACCGCTGGCGCGGTTATGACGCGCTGGTGGTGCGCTCCTGACGCTGAAAGGGTAGCCATAAAAAAAGCCCCGGGACATCGGGGCGGTGGACAATAAAATCCAAAGGTTAAGTAAGCGTGGCAGTACTGTAGGCCGGGTAAGCGGAGCGCCGCCCGGCATGACGAGGGTTAAGCAGGTAACGATTTCAGCAGCGCGAAGGCCTCCTTCATTCTGTCTTCGCTGACCACAAAGGCGCGCATCTGACCGGCAGTATCGGTGCCGCGCGCCACCATGCCCTGAGGCGAAAGGGCAATCTGCCAGTCCAGATCCTGACGCTGCGTTTCACCTGCGAGATGCAGCGGTAGTTCCGGCGTTTTTACCTTCACCAGCATGGCGGGTAATTTCACCGGGGCGTTGCCGCCGAGCAGGTTTTTCGCCAGGAACATGGCGCTTAACTGAATCGGTTGCAGGAACGGCAGCACCTGGCCGTTAATTTCCGCGCAGTCGCCCAGGGCATAAATATCCGGCTGGGTGGTTTGCAGGTAGCTGTCCACCTTCACGCCGCGATTGATCTCTGCGCCCGCGCGGTGCGCCAGCGCGGTTTCCGGGCGCAACCCCGTCGCCGCAATTACCACATCCACTTCCACGCTGCGGTTGCAGTCGAGCGTCGCACAAATGCCGGTTTCGGTTTTGCTCAGGCTCTGCAACTGCGATTTCAGCAGCAGATGCACGCCCATGTCGGTCAGACGATGCTGTAAGCGACTGCTTACTTCTGCTGGCATCAGCGCTGACAGAATGCTGGCCGCGTGGTCAACCAGGGTGACGGATTTTCCCGCCCGGCAGAAGTCCATCGCCAGCTCGGTGCCAATCAGCCCGCCGCCGACAATCATCACCCGCGTGGCGTCGCGTAACAGGGTCTCGCTGGCCTGATACTCCTGCTGGCTGTTGAGCGTGACCATTAGTTCGCGGCCCTCAACCGGCGGCACAAACGCCGATGCCCCCGTCGCCAGCACCAGCTTGTCGTAGTGCCAGGTTTTATCTTTCGCGTTCACCACGTGGGCGTCGGCGTCGATATCGGTCACCCAGGTGTACGGAAACAGACGCAGGTTAAACTGTTCTGCAAACTCCCCCGCCGTCTGGCGGGTGAGATCGTCGGCGCGCTGATTCTGGCTAATGACGTGGCTTAAATCAGGCTTGTTGTACTCATCCATGCTGTCGGCGGCGATTACCGTCAACGGCACGTTAGCATCCTGTTTGCGGATATTTTTCACCAGCTGGCGGGCGGCAAAGCCCGAGCCGATAATGACGATGCCGTGGCTCATTTTGCCTCCGTTGCCAGTTCATCAAAGACGTCTTTCCCGAGGGAACATTCCGGGCAGAGGAAGTTGTCCGGCACCTCGCTCCATGGCGTACCCGGCGCGACATCCTGCAACGGCTCGCCCAGCTCAGGATCGTAAATCCACTGGCAGACGCTGCACTGCATGCAAGGGCCGAGGTCGGCAGCGGCAGGAGCGGCTTCTGCTACGGCTTCCGGCGCAACAGCCGCGGCGGGTGCGGTTTCCGGCAGTGGCGCAAGCGCCCACTGGCGGGCAATGTCGCGACCGTGCTGGCGACAGATTTCCAGCGCGTCGAGATCCGGACGCCATTTCGCCTTCAGGCTCAGGGACATCTCAAAACCGGCATCCTGTAAACGGGTGGAGAGACGGTCTACCGCGCCGCCGCTCCAGCCGTGTGAACCAAAGGCGCTGGCGCGTTTGTTACGGAAGCGCAGGCCGGTCATCTCTTCCACCAGTCCGGCAATTTTCGGCATCATCACGTTATTCATGGTGGAGGTACCCACCAGCACGCCTTTGGAGCGGAAGACGTTGGTCAATACCTCATTCTTATCGCTGCGCGCCACGTTGAAGATTTTCACCGCCACGTTCGGGTCAACTTCGTTGATGCCCTGGGCAATGGCGTCCGCCATCATGCGGGTGTTGTTGGACATGGTGTCGTAGAAGATCGTAATGCGGTCTTCCTGATAGTCCGCCGCCCACTTCAGGTACAGTTCGACAATCTGGGTTGGATTTTCACGCCATACCACGCCGTGGGAGGTGGCAATCATATCCACCGGCAGGTTGAAGCCGAGGATCTCGGTGATTTTTGGCGTGACCAGACGGCTGAACGGGGTCAGGATGTTGGCGTAGTAGCGTTGGCACTGTTCGAACAGCTCGGTCTGATCCACTTCGTCGTTGAACAGACGTTCGTCGCAGTAGTGCTGGCCGAAGGCGTCGTTACTGAACAGCACCGCGTCACCGGTCATGTAGGTCATCATGCTGTCCGGCCAGTGCAGCATTGGGGTTTCCACGAAGATCAGCTGTTTGCCGTTGCCGATATCCAGCGTGTCGCCGGTTTTCACAGTGTGGAAGTTCCACTCCGGATGGTGGTGGTGGCCGTTGATGGAGTCAATGGCGTTAGTGGTGCAGTAGATCGGGGTATCCGGAATGTGGGACATCAGCTCGGTCAGCGCCCCGGCATGATCCTCTTCCGCGTGGTTGATGATAATGTAGTCGATCTCATTCAGATCGATTTCGCTGCGCAGGTTCTGCACGAACTCGCGGCTGAATTTGTGATCGACGGTATCGATCAGGACGTTTTTACCTTCACGAATGAGATAGCTGTTGTAGCTGCTACCGCGCAGCGTTTTGTATTCCGTCCCGTGAAAATCACGTACTTCCCAGTCACGTTGACCCACCCAATGAATGTTATTTTTAACCAGAATAGACATAGCAACCTCAACTTAATACGGCGTTTTCAAATAAGATGACTGTCATATATCAAGTTGCGTGCCAACTTTTTAACTTATTGAAAATAATGGATTTATATTTTGATGCTCCCAAATAGGTAGTCATTTTGACTATCTTAAAAATTGTCAATATGACACTATGTATTGTCAAAATGACAGTGAGGCAGAGATGAGCTTTTCCGTAGATGTGCTGGCGAAGATCGCTATAGAACTGCAAACCGGTATTGGTCATCAGGACCGCTTTCAGCGGCTGATCTCCACGTTGCGTCACGTGCTGGATTGCGATGCCTCGGCGCTGCTGCGTTACGAAGGGCGGCAGTTTATTCCGCTGGCTATCGACGGTCTGGCGAAGGACGTACTCGGGCGGCGCTTTACCCTGGAGGGCCACCCGCGTCTGGAAACCATCGCCCGTGCGGGTGACGTGGTGCGTTTCCCGGCGGACAGCGATCTGCCCGACCCTTACGACGGCCTGATCCCCGGGCAGGAGAGCCTGAAGGTGCACGCCTGTATCGGCCTGCCGCTGTTTGCCGGGCAGAACCTGATTGGTGCGTTAACCCTCGACGGCATGTCGCCGGATCAGTTCGATACCTTCAGCGACGAAGAGCTACGGCTGATTGCTGCGCTGGCGGCCGGGGCGCTGAACAACGCCCTGCTGATAGAGCAGCTGGAGAGCCAGAATATTCTTCCGGGTAGCCCGACGGCGTTTGAGCAGGTGGCACACACCGAAATGATCGGCCTTTCGCCAGGCATGGCGCAGCTCAAAAAAGAGATTGAGATTGTCGCCGCGTCTGATTTGAACGTGCTGATCTTCGGAGAGACCGGCACCGGTAAAGAGCTGGTGGCGAAAGCGATCCACGAAGCCTCGCCCCGTGCGGTGAATCCGCTGGTCTATCTCAACTGCGCGGCGCTGCCGGAAAGCGTGGCGGAAAGCGAGCTGTTCGGACACGTCAAAGGGGCCTTTACCGGGGCGATCAGCAACCGCAGCGGCAAGTTCGAAATGGCCGATAACGGCACGCTGTTCCTCGATGAAATTGGCGAACTCTCCCTTTCGCTCCAGGCCAAACTGCTGCGGGTGTTGCAGTATGGCGATATTCAACGTGTGGGAGACGATCGCAGCTTACGCGTGGATGTGCGCGTGCTGGCGGCGACGAACCGCGATCTGCGCGAAGAGGTGCTGGCGGGGAATTTCCGCGCCGATCTGTTCCACCGTCTGAGCGTGTTCCCGCTCACGGTGCCGCCGCTGCGCGAGCGGGGCGAGGATGTGGTGCTGCTGGCGGGCTTTTTCTGCGAACAGTGTCGGCTCAAAATGGGGCTTTCCCGCGTGGTGCTAAGCCCCGGTGCGAGGACGCACCTGCTGAGCTACGGCTGGCCAGGTAACGTGCGTGAACTGGAACATGCGATTCACCGCGCGGTGGTGCTGGCGCGGGCTACGCGTTCGGGGGATGAAGTGGTAATTCATGCGCGCCATTTCGCGCTGCATGAGGAAACGACGCCGTCCGTGAAGCCGGTGATACCTGAGAGCGTGAACGAAAACCTGCGCGAGGCGACGAATGCGTTCCAGCGTCAGATGATCACCCGCGCGCTGGAGCAGAATAACCGCAGCTGGGCGGCGTGCGCGCGGGCGCTGGAGATGGACGTCGCCAACCTCCACAGGCTGGCGAAACGTCTGGGGCTGAAGGGTTAAATAATCCCCGCCTGGTAGAAGTCTTGCAGGTTGATCGCGCCGCACAGCCTGCCGTGCTCGTCCACCACCGGCGCGGCGGTGATTTTGCGCTTCATCAGCACCTCTTTGGCTTCAATGGCGCGGCTGTCGGCATTCAGCGTCAGTCCGCCCTGGGTCATTGCTTCGGATACCCGCGCCTCCAGCTTGCCGCCGCCCACCAGCCAGCGGCGCAGGTCGCCGTCGGTGAAGACGCCCTGCACCTGGCGGTCATTGTCGCATACCGCAACCAGCCCCAGCCCGGTGCGGCTCAGCTCCAGCATGGCGTCCATCACGCTGGTGTCGAGTTTGACCTGAGGAATGGCATCGTCGGTGCGCATCAGGTGGTGAACCTTGTTGAGCAGACGTGCCCCAAGCGCGCCCGCAGGATGGGAGCGGGCGAAATCTTCCTCATTAAAACCGCGCGCCTGCATCACCGCCATTGCCAGCGCGTCGCCCATCATCAGGGTGTTGACGGTGCTGGAGGTCGGTGCCAGGTGCATCGGACAGGCTTCGCGCTCAACGGAAATATCCAGCGTTGCTTTCGCGGCCAGCGCCAGCGGCGATCGGGATTTGCCGGTCATCGCTAACAGGGCCACCGATTTTTCCTGCAGGCGTGGAATAATGAGATCCAGCTCTTTCGCCGAACCGGAGTAGGAGATAAACAGCATCACATCGCGGCTCTCAATCATTCCCAGATCGCCGTGCAGCGCTTCGGCAGGGTGCACGAAGAAGGCCGGGGTGCCGGTGCTGGCCAGCGTCGCGGCAATCTTTTTGCCGATATGGCCGGATTTACCGATGCCCGCCACGATCACTTTGCCTTCGCAGTGGATAATGGTGTTGGCCGCGCGGACAAAATCCTCGCCCAGACGTTCCGGCAGGCGGCTGGCTTCCTGCAGCTCCAGCATCAGCGTCTGGCGGCCCGTTTCTAACAGAAAATCACTCATCTCTCTCTCCGGTTACGATCACGTCGATGCCTTTTTCTTCCAGCGCTTTTTTGAACGCCGGGTCGATACCCGCGTCGGTAATCAGCTTGTCGACGCTTTCAAGGCTACAGACAATGTTGGGGCTTTTGCGGCCAAACTTCGACGAGTCTGCCATCAAAATCACTTCCCGCGCGGCGTTGCACATGGCTTTACTGACGCTGAACACCTCGTTAAACGTCGTGACGCCCGCGTTCAGGTCGATGCCGTCGGTACCCATAAACAGTTTATCGAAGCTGAAGTGGTCGAAGGCGTTCTCCGCCAGCTGCCCGTGAAACGACGCCGATTTTTTACGGAAGGTGCCACCGGGCATCAGGATGGTCTGCTCGCTGTCGAACTCTGACAGGGCATTGACGATGTGCAGGCTGTTGGTCATCACGGTGATGTTATTAAAGCGGCTGAGCAGCGGGATCATCTGTAGGACAGTACTGCCTGCGTCGAGGATAATGGAATCGCCGTCATGGATAAATTTGACGGCGGCTTCGGCAATCAGCGCTTTCTGGTGAGTATTGATCAGCGTTTTGTGGTCGATAGGCGGGTCGGCTTCGTCTTTATTGAGCACCACGCCGCCGTAGGTACGAATGACGGCGCCGGAGTTTTCGAGCAACACCAGGTCCTTGCGTATTGTCGTGCCGGTGGTGTCAAAGTAGTGGGCCAGATCCTCTACCGAGCACTTTCCCTGCTTTTGCAGATGATCAAGTATGGCCGCCTGCCGCTGACGTGGTTTCATAGGCGCTTCGTTCCTTACGTTGCGAAATGATAATTCCGCAAGTTTATAACTTTCACAACGAAATTATCCATGTTTCAGATTAAGCGCTAATGATAGTGCATTCTGACAGAGTGAATCATGGGGGAAGATCACATCAGGTTGTAATTCATGCAGCGAAATGCCGTTGATCGCCTGAATTTTGGTCGGACGGGCAAACACCGTTACGCCGCGCATGATGAGGGAATCGCTCACCCGGTTGTGTTCATCCAGCGCAACGGCAACCACCACGCGCGGCTTAAAGCGCCCCCCGGAACGCCCGACGCCGACGCGTCCCTTCTGACACAACGCATCAAAGGCGCGGTTAAACTGGTAGATCTGCCAGCCGCCAAACGCCATCTGGCAGATCCAGGCGAGGGCGGCGACGGTGATGAGTGCGGTTACCATATCGGCTCCTTGTTATATTCCCTCTCCCGGTGGGAGAGGGGGAGGGTGAGGGCATCACCCTGCTCGATCAGAACATCACCTGCCCACCGGTGACGTTAATCGACTGTCCGGTGCAGTACGAGGCTTTCGGGCTGGCGTAAAACAGCAGCATGTTCAGCACGTCCTGATAGTCGCACCCGCGCTTGAGCGGCACTTTGTCGATGTAGTACTGTTCCACTTCTTCAGCTTTGATGCCAAGTTTGGCGGCGTACTGCGGCAGCAGGGACTGGAACATCGGGGATTTCAGCAGGTTACCCAGCATCAGCGCGTGAACGGTAATGCCGTATTCGGCCAGATCCAGCGCCAAAGACTGTGTCAGCCCGACGCCGCCAAACTTCGCCGCGCTGTAGCCGGAGTTGTGCTTGCTGCCCACTTTCCCCGATTTTGAGTTGATCTGAATGATGCGACCCTGAATACCGTCGCGGATCATCAGACGGGAAAATTCGCGGGCGCAGAGGAAATAGCCCACCAGATTCACCTGCAACGAGCGGTCAAAATCCCCCAGCTCGAAATCGCTGATAAACGCCGCTTTCGCGATCCCCGCGCTGTAGACCAGCAGGTCGATACGCCCAAATATCTCGTCCACGCCGCGGGCCAGCGCCATCACGCTCTGCTCGCTGGTGGCGTCGGCACCAAATCCGTACGCCATCCCTTCGCCAAACTCGGTGTTGATGGCGTCCGCTACGCGGGCGGCTTTCTCACTCTGAATATCCACGACCGCCACGCGGTAGCCCTCTGCGGCAAGCCCATGGCAGAGGAACTCGCCTAAGGTTTGTCCCCCACCAATGACAACGGCAACCTGACTCATGTGTCTCTCCTTTATTACGAAATAAATTTTAACGTGCAGCCTGGGGTGACAGCCTGCGGAACCGGGCCCACTACGTGAACCGTACCGGGATACTCCGCCTGCGGCTGGCCGTCGAAACGTAGGGTGATATGCCCCAGCTCGCGCAGGTTTTGCTCGGCGACGTCGCCGACGGCGGTCACGGCATAGCGCGCCTCGCCCAGCTGTAGCTGGCTCCCTGCCTTTAGCTCGCCGTTCAGCTCGCCGTGGCAGTGGATAAAGCAAAACTCTTCGATATCTGCCGGGGCGCCTTCGCGGAAGGTGATCAGCATCTGGTCGCTCAGCGCATCCGCCGCGCTCTGGCCGATGCGGGTAATGGTGGTCTGGTAAATCACAGTCATGGCAGGCACCTCTTATTGATAAATAAAGCCGGAAACAAACCAGGCAATCAGCACCGTCGGCGCGCCCGTCAGGAAGCGGCTGACCAGCACGGACGGCACGCCCACGCGCACGGTCTCCTGGCGTGCTTCCGCCAGCGACAGCCCCACGGGGATAAAGTCGCACGCTGCCTGGGCGTTAATGGCAAACAGGGCGGGCAGGGCGAGGTGCGGAGGAATATTCCCCAGACCAATCTGCACGCCAATCAGCACGCCGATAACCTGAGCAATCACCGCGCCCGGGCCGAGGAACGGCGACAGCAGCGGGAAGGAGCAGATCAGCGCCAGCGTCACCAGGCCGAGCGGGTGGCTGGCAAGCGGGGCGAGGCCGTGGGCAATCCAGTCGCCCAGGCCTGAGGCCATGATGATGCCGATCAGCGCCGAGACGAATGCCATAAACGGCAGAATGGTCTTCAGCACCGTGTCGATGGTGTCGCGCCCGGACTGGAACAGCACCGCCACGGCGGACCCCATCCCCATCCCGACCTTCGCCAGCAGGCCATCGCTCTGCTCGGTGATTTTTTTGCTGGTGTCGTACTCGCGCGGGGCCGCTTTTTGCGGCGCAGATGTGCCATTCACCAGCGTGATGTTGTCTTCCTTCACGCCTGACACATAAATATCTTCAACGATGTACTGAGCCAGCGGGCCGGATTTCCCGGTGGAGTGAATATTTACCGTCGGAATGCGGCGCTTCGGATAGATGCCGCAGCGCAGCGTGCCGCCGCAGTCGATCACCGCCACGCCGATTTCCGCTTCCGGCGGTTCGCCTTCCTTGAAGCCGTCGACCGCTTCCCAGCCGGTCAGATCGCGCAACTTGTCGACGATCGCCGGGCGCGTGCCCGCGGTGATGTACACAATCTTTTTGCCTTCGGTGGCGTCGAACTCCAGCGGGCCGCCCCAGCCGCCCGTGCCTTTCTCAATGCGGATCCGGTTCATGCTGTGGCTCCTGAAAGATGGACTTTCTGTTCAAGCTGGATGCCCATTTTT
The DNA here is from genome assembly GCF_049238665.1 of Enterobacter cloacae complex sp. IR5450. Classification (NCBI taxonomy): domain Bacteria; kingdom Pseudomonadati; phylum Pseudomonadota; class Gammaproteobacteria; order Enterobacterales; family Enterobacteriaceae; genus Enterobacter; species Enterobacter cloacae complex sp. IR5450. The sequence goes on along the minus strand of NZ_JBMKIC010000008.1, from coordinate 33,972 downwards.
TTCTCGAAAATGGCGGTGGTGAGGTCAGTCACCCAGCCGCGGAAGAAGTTGGTCACCAGACCGACCAGCAGGTAGCTCACCGCCAGCGGGCCGAGCGGCAGGCCAAGCGTGGTCAGGCCGCTGGCGATCCCGAGATAGACAAACAGTTCGCCGGGGTTGATGTGCGGGAACAGGCCGTTCATGGAATGGCAGCTGTAGGAGGCGGCGGCGTAATAGCTCGGCTTGTACTTCTCTGGCATAAAGCGGCCGAGGCTTAAGGTCATCGGGTTGCAGAACACGAAGGTGCCGATAAAGGGCAGTATCAGGTAGCGGGACAGCGGGTTTCCGGCGCAGCGCTGGGCGAAGCGCTCGATGCGCTGCTGGCCGATAAAGTTAATCAGCGCGTTCATGATCACCAGCAGGCTGATCAGCAGGGGCAGGATCCCGGTCACCATGCCAGTGAACACTTCTCCGCCTTTCTGAAACAGCCCGATGAACCACTCGGCGCCATGGGTGATGGTTTCTATCATTCTTCTCTCCTGTAGGGCGTTTGTTTTTGTCTATCTGCGGCTAATAATAATCACTTTGAAAGGTTTTAAAGTGTTAGTTAGATCTCACAATGAAAGAAAAATGTATTATTTTGAAAGTTTATTGGTGAGGTGAATAATTTTTGGTGGAAAAAGGCACGGATTTGCGTTGGGGAGGTGCGTACCGCTTCCTTGAGGAGTTGGGGATGCTTTACCATACTGGGTTCTTACCGAACTCGTTAAATGGATGCCACATGTTCAAGCGTCGTTATGCAGCGCTGTTGCCTGCGCTTATTCTCCTGTCCGCCTGTAGTAGCAAACCCAAGACCGAAGCCGTTCAGCCAACGGCGGGCGCGCCTTCCGGAGGATTCCTGCTGGAGCCGCAGCACAATATGATGCAGATGGGAGGCGACTTCGCGAATAACCCTGCGGCCGAACAGTTCATCGATAAAATGGTGAGCAAGCACGGTTTTGATCGCCAGCAGCTGCATGCCATTTTGTCTCAGGCGAAGCGTCTGGACTACGTGCTGCGCCTGATGGACAGGCAGGCGCCGACGGCCCAGGTGCCGACCGGGCCAAACGGGGCGTGGCTGCGTTATCGCAAACAGTTTATTACCCCGGACAACGTGCAAAATGGCGTGGTGTTCTGGAATCAGTATGAAGACGCCCTGAACCGCGCGTGGCAGGTCTATGGCGTGCCGCCGGAGATCATCGTCGGTATTATTGGGGTTGAGACCCGCTGGGGACGCATTATGGGTAAAACCCGCATCCTCGATGCGCTGGCGACGCTCTCCTTCAACTACCCGCGTCGCGCGGAGTATTTCTCTTCCGAGCTGGAAACCTTCCTGCTGATGGCGCGAGACGAACAGGACGATCCGTTAGATCTGAAAGGGTCGTTCGCCGGTGCGATGGGCTACGGCCAGTTTATGCCGTCCTCCTATAAGCAGTACGCGGTAGATTTTAACGGGGATGGTCACATCAACCTGTGGGATCCCGAAGACGCTATTGGCAGCGTGGCCAACTACTTCAAAGCGCATGGCTGGACGCCGGGCGGCCAGGTGGCGGTACAGGCGAACGGCGAAGCGTTTGGTCTGGAAAACGGATTTAAAACCAAATACAGCGTGGCGCAGCTGGCAGCGGCAGGCTTAACGCCGTCTCAGCCGCTGGGCAATGTTGACCAGGTGAGCCTGCTGCGCCTGGATGTCGGAACCGGTTATCAGTACTGGTTCGGGCTGCCGAACTTCTACACCATTACCCGCTACAACCACAGCACGCACTATGCGATGGCGGTGTGGCAGCTGGGGCTGGCGGTGTCTCAGGCGCGTGTGCCAGCAGCGTCACCGTTTAGCCAGTAAGTCCCCTTATGCCTCCCTCTCCCTGTGGGAGAGGGCTGGGGTGAGGGCACCCGCCCGCACCTGTTTCCCGCAGAAACATTTCGCCACACTCCCATTTAACTCCCGCCGTTTACATCTCAATCGCCTTTCATTATTGTTATGTTATAACATTATTTAATTGAGATATCCATGTCCCTGTTTTCTCTCTCATCCTCGCTTCGGCTGCTGCTGGCGCTGGTGCTCATTCTGTTTCTCGGCCTGGCCGTGCGCTGGGCGGTGGCGTTGCCATGATTGTGATGAACGACCTGGTGGCGGGTTACGATCGCCAGCCCGTTACGCGCGCGCTGTCCGGCGTGATTGAACGCGGGAGCATGACCGCCATCGTCGGGGCCAACGGCTGCGGCAAATCCACGCTGCTGAAAACGCTCGCTGGCTTTATTCCGCCCGTCAGCGGTACGTTTCGCTGGCAGGGGAGACGTCCGGTGGTGGGCTGGCTGGCGCAGCGTCACGCGCTGGAGGCGCAATTTCCTCTGACCGTGCAGGACGTGGTGAGCATGGGCTGCTGGCCAGCAATCTCTCTGTTTGCCGGTTTTCGTCGGGATGCCCGCATGCGCATTGCCGGCGCGCTGGAGCGCGTGGGGCTGGAGTCCATGGCGTTCTCCACTATTGATGAACTTTCCGGCGGGCAATTCCAGCGCATGCTGTTTGCCCGCGTTTTAGTGCAGCAGGCACCGCTGGTGATGCTGGACGAACCCTTCACTGGCGTCGATGAAGCGACCTGCAACGTGCTGATGGATCTGATGCTGGAGATGTATATGCAGGGGCAGACTCTGCTGGCGGTACTGCACGACAGCGAACGCGTCTCGCGCCACTTCCCACAAACATTGCGGCTGGACGCTGATACGCCGCACTGGAAAACCGAGCGGGTGAGGGTGGCATGATCTGGCATCTCTTCTTCCAGCCGTTTATTGAGTACGGCTTTATGCGGCGCGCGCTGGTGGTTTGCCTGGCGCTCTCCGTCAGCACCACTGCGCTGGGTGTATTCCTTCAGCTGCGTCGGATGAGCCTGATGGGGGACGCCCTTTCTCACGCCATTTTGCCGGGTGTCGCGGTGGGCTATCTGCTCAGCGGAATGTCGCTGCTGGCAATGACTGTCGGCGGGTTTATTGCCGGTATCGCCGTTGCGCTGGTGGCCGGGCTGGTCAGCCGCCGTACACCTCTTAAAGAAGATGCCAGCTTCGCGGGGTTTTACCTGGGTTCCCTGGCGCTGGGCGTCACGCTGGTGTCGCTGCGCGGTTCAAATGTCGATCTGCTTCATCTTCTGTTTGGCTCCATTCTCGCCGTGGATAGCGCGTCAGCCCTGTTCGTGACGGGGGTCTGCATGTTCACGCTCCTCACGCTGGCGATTTTTTATCGTGGGCTGGTCAGTGAAGCGTTCGATACTGCGTGGTTGCAGGTGAACGCGCGCTGGCTGCCCGGGATGTTACACGGTCTGTTTCTGGCGCTGCTGGTGCTCAACCTGGTGGCCGGTTTTCAGGTACTCGGCACGTTGATGGCCGTCGGGCTGATGATGTTACCCGCCGTGGCGGCACGCTGCTGGGTGCGCACACTGCCAGGGTTACTTTTGATGGCGGGTATCAGCGGTATTTTTTGCGCGTGGCTGGGCTTAAGTCTTTCCTGGGCAGTGAGTCTGCCCGCCGGGCCCTCCATTGTGCTGACCGCCAGCGCATTGTTCTTTATTTCAGTTTTATTTGGCACGCGCAGCAGGCTGGCGGATAGCCTGCGGGCGCTTTTTTAACGCAAGGGGAAACGATGAAACGTACAGGGTTAGCCGTGGCGCTCGCGCTCGGCATGATGACGCACGGCGTAATGGCGAAAACGCTTAATGTGGTGACCAGCTTTTCCATCCTGGGAGACATCACGCAGCAGGTTGGCGGCGATCGTGTGAAGGTGACGACGCTGGTGGGGCCAGACGGTGATCCCCATACTTTCGAACCCTCGCCCAAAGACAGCGCGGCGCTGAGTAAAGCTGACGTGGTGGTGGTCAATGGGCTGGGGCTGGAGGGTTGGCTCGACCGTCTGGTGAAAGCCTCCGGATTCAAAGGCCAGCTGGTAGTTGCTTCAGACGGCGTGAAAACGCACACGCTGGAAGAGGACGGTAAAACCGTGACCGATCCGCACGCGTGGAACAGCGCGGCGAACGGCGCGCTGTATGCGCAAAATATTCTCTCAGGGCTGGTGAAGGCCGATCCTGAAGATACGGCGGCGCTTGAAGCTACCGGTAAACCCTATATTGCGCAGCTCTCTCAGCTGGACGGTTGGGCTAAAAAGCGTTTCAGCGACATTCCACAGGCGAAGCGCAAAGTGCTGACCAGCCACGACGCCTTCGGCTATTTCAGCCGCGCCTACGGCGTGATGTTTATGGCGCCGCAGGGGCTGTCGTCTGAGAGTGAAGCCAGCGCGGCGCAGGTAGCGGAGATCATCAACCAGATTAAAGCTGACGGCGTGAAAACCTGGTTCATGGAAAACCAGCTTGACCCGCGCCTGGTGAAGCAGATTGCGACCGCCACGGGCGCCCAGCCGGGCGGTGAACTTTACCCGGAAGCGCTGTCCGCGAAGGGCGGCGTGGCGGACACCTACGTCAAGGCGTTTCGCCACAATGTGGACACCCTCGCTAACAGCATGAAATAAGCGTCTCTCTGGCCGGTGCGCCCGCATCGGCTTTTTTCTGAAGCCCCCTCGTAAAACCCGACGCGCATCCCCATATTTGATGAGAAAGTGCTATCTTGTGCTGCATGTTTTTCTAAGGCCTGGAGCGAGAATGACTGACCATGAATTGATGCAGTTAAGCGAAGTGGTGGGGCTGGCGCTGAAACAGCGCGGCGCGACTCTCACGACCGCAGAATCCTGCACCGGCGGCTGGGTGGCGAAAGCAATTACCGATATTGCTGGCAGTTCCGCCTGGTTTGAACGCGGCTTTGTGACCTACAGTAACGAGGCTAAAGCGCAGATGATTGGCGTGCGTGAAGCTACGCTTGAGCAGCATGGCGCGGTCAGCGAACCGGTGGTGATCGAGATGGCGATTGGCGCGCTGAAAGAGGCGCGCGCAGATTACGCTATCTCCATCAGCGGTATCGCGGGGCCGGACGGCGGCAGCGACGTGAAGCCTGTCGGCACCGTCTGGTTTGGCTTTGCCACCTCAAAAGGTGAAGGGATCACCCGCCGGGAATGCTTCAGCGGCGATCGCGAAAGCGTGCGTCGTCAGGCAACGGAATACGCGTTAAAAACGCTCTGGCAACAATTTCTACAAAATACTTGATACTGTATGACTATACAGTATAATTGCCTCAACAGAACAGAAGTCCATGGTGAAGCGCAGTTGCTTCTCCCGGCATGACAGGAGTAATAATGGCTATCGACGAAAACAAACAGAAAGCGTTGGCGGCAGCACTGGGCCAGATCGAAAAGCAATTCGGTAAAGGCTCCATCATGCGCCTGGGTGAAGACCGTTCCATGGATGTGGAAACTATCTCCACTGGTTCGCTTTCTCTTGATATCGCACTGGGCGCTGGCGGTTTGCCGATGGGCCGTATCGTAGAAATCTACGGTCCGGAATCCTCGGGTAAAACCACCCTGACGTTGCAGGTTGTTGCGGCGGCACAGCGCGAAGGTAAAACCTGTGCGTTTATCGATGCCGAGCACGCGCTGGACCCGGTCTATGCCCGTAAACTGGGCGTTGATATCGACAACCTGCTGTGCTCCCAGCCGGACACCGGCGAGCAGGCACTGGAAATTTGTGACGCGCTGGCGCGCTCAGGTGCGGTTGATGTGATCATCGTCGACTCCGTTGCGGCGCTGACGCCAAAAGCGGAAATTGAAGGTGAAATCGGTGACTCTCACATGGGCCTCGCGGCACGTATGATGAGCCAGGCGATGCGTAAGCTGGCGGGTAACCTGAAGCAGTCCAATACGCTGCTGATCTTCATCAACCAGATCCGTATGAAAATTGGTGTAATGTTCGGTAACCCGGAAACTACCACCGGCGGTAACGCTCTGAAATTCTACGCTTCTGTCCGTCTGGATATCCGCCGTATCGGCGCGGTGAAAGAGGGGGATAACGTAGTCGGTAGCGAAACTCGCGTGAAGGTTGTGAAGAACAAAATCGCAGCACCGTTCAAACAGGCTGAGTTCCAGATCCTCTACGGCGAAGGTATCAACTTCCTCGGCGAGCTGGTTGACCTGGGCGTGAAAGAGAAGCTGATTGAAAAAGCGGGCGCATGGTACAGCTACAACGGTGACAAGATTGGTCAGGGTAAAGCGAATGCTATCTCCTGGCTGAAAGAGAACCCGGCGGCGGCGAAAGAGATTGAGAAGAAGGTGCGTGAACTCCTGCTGAACAACCAGGACTCTAAACCTGATTTCGTGGTCGACGGCGCGGATGCTGAAGAAACCAACGAAGACTTTTAATCCTCTCGGATAAAAATGAAGGGCTGCTGATGCGGCCCTTTTTGCATTTCTGAATCGACAGGTTTTTTATGAGTGAACCGACATCACGCCGACCAGCCTACTCACGCTTGCTGGATCGGGCCGTGCGTATTCTTGCCGTGCGTGACCATAGCGAACAGGAGCTGCGGCGGAAACTGTCAGCGCCCGTCATGAGCAAAAACGGTCCGGAAGACATTGATGCCACCGCGGAAGATTATGACCGCGTGGTTGCCTGGTGCTACGAGCATCACTATCTGGATGACGGCCGTTTTGCCGCTCGCTTTCTTGCCAGCCGTGGTCGTAAAGGCTATGGGCCAGCGCGTATCCGCCAGGAGCTGAACCAGAAAGGCGTAGCCCGTGAATCGATTGAAAAAGCCATGCGCGAAAGTGAAATTGACTGGTGCGAACTGGCGCGTGAGCAGGCGGTACGAAAGTACGGTGAGCCGCTGCCGCGTGAATTTTCAGAAAAAGTTAAAATCCAGCGCTTTTTGCTCTACCGCGGCTTCCTGATGGAAGATATTCAGGATATCTGGCGTAATTTTACCGATTGAACGCATGCGGGATTTTACTTCCCACTAAAGAAAACTTATCTTATTCCCACTTTTTCCAGTAGCTGGTCCGTCCAACTGTTTACAGATACAGATCTGCTGCGACATTTCGTTAGCTTGATTTCAGGATAATTATGAGCAAGAGCACCGCTGAGATCCGTCAGGCGTTTCTCGATTTTTTCCATAGTAAGGGACACCAGGTTGTTGCCAGCAGCTCCCTGGTACCGAACAATGACCCGACTCTGCTGTTTACCAACGCCGGGATGAACCAGTTCAAGGATGTGTTCCTTGGTCTCGACAAGCGTAATTATTCCCGCGCCACAACCTCACAGCGTTGCGTGCGTGCGGGCGGTAAACACAACGATCTGGAAAACGTCGGTTACACCGCGCGCCACCACACCTTCTTCGAAATGCTGGGTAACTTCAGCTTCGGCGACTACTTCAAACACGACGCCATTCAATACGCGTGGGAACTGCTGACCGGTGAAAACTGGTTCAATCTGCCGAAAGAGCGTCTGTGGGTGACCGTGTATGAGACCGATGACGAAGCGTTCGACATCTGGGAAAAAGAAGTGGGTATCCCTCGCGAACGTATCATCCGTATCGGTGACAACAAAGGCGCGCCTTACGCGTCTGATAACTTCTGGCAGATGGGCGACACCGGCCCTTGCGGTCCGTGCACCGAGATCTTCTACGATCATGGCGACCACATCTGGGGCGGCCCTCCGGGAAGCGCGGAAGAAGATGGCGATCGCTATATTGAGATCTGGAACATCGTCTTCATGCAGTTCAACCGTCAGGCCGACGGCACCATGGAGCCGCTGCCAAAACCGTCCGTAGATACCGGTATGGGCCTTGAGCGTATCGCGGCCGTTCTGCAACACGTTAACTCCAACTATGAGATTGACCTGTTCAGCACCCTGATCAAAGCCGTTGCTGAGGTAACGGGCGCAACCGATCTGAGCAACAAATCACTGCGCGTTATCGCAGACCATATTCGTTCCTGTGCGTTCCTGATTGCTGACGGCGTTATCCCGTCAAATGAAAACCGTGGCTATGTGCTGCGTCGTATCATTCGTCGTGCGATCCGCCATGGCAACATGCTGGGCGCGAAGGACACCTTCTTCTATAAACTCGTTGGGCCACTGATTGGCGTGATGGGCTCTGCCGGCGACGAGCTGAAACGCCAGCAGGCGCAGGTTGAACAGGTTCTGAAAACCGAAGAAGAGCAGTTTGCCCGTACGCTGGAGCGCGGTCTGGCGCTGCTGGACGACGAGCTGGCGAAACTCAAGGGCGACACGCTGGATGGCGAAACCGCTTTCCGCCTGTACGACACCTACGGCTTCCCGGTTGACCTGACGGCGGACGTTTGCCGCGAGCGCAACATCAAAGTTGACGAAGCAGGCTTTGAAGCCGCAATGGAAGAGCAGCGTCGTCGTGCGCGTGAATCCAGCGGTTTTGGCGCAGACTACAACGCGATGATCCGCGTTGATAGCGCGTCTGAATTTAAAGGCTACGAAGAGCTGGCCCTGACCAGCAAGGTGACCGCGCTGTTTGTTGACGGTAAAGCCGTAGACAGCATTAGCGCGGGTCAGGACGCGGTTGTTATCCTGGATAAAACGCCGTTCTATGCGGAATCGGGCGGTCAGGTTGGCGATAAAGGCGAACTGAAAGGCAATGGCTTCAGCTTCAGCGTAAGCGATACCCAGAAATACGGTCAGGCGATTGGTCACCAGGGCAAACTGGTTTCCGGTTCTCTGAAAGTGGGCGAGGGCGTTCAGGCCAACGTTGACGAAGCTCGCCGCGCGCGCATTCGTCTGAACCACTCGGCAACCCACCTGATGCATGCAGCCCTGCGCGAAGTGCTGGGTACGCACGTTGCACAGAAAGGTTCTCTGGTTAATGACAAAGTGCTGCGTTTCGACTTCTCACATTTTGAAGCGATGAAGCCATCTGAAATTCGTGCGGTGGAAGACCTGGTGAATGCCCAGATCCGCCGTAACCTGCCAATCGAAACCCACATCATGGATCTCGAGGCAGCGAAGAAGAAAGGTGCGATGGCGCTGTTTGGCGAGAAATATGACGACCGCGTTCGCGTGCTGAGCATGGGCGACTTCTCTACCGAACTGTGTGGCGGTACTCACGCATCCCGCACCGGTGACATCGGCTTGTTCCGCATCGTTTCCGAGTCGGGGACGGCGGCAGGCGTGCGTCGTATTGAGGCGGTGACCGGGGAAGGCGCAATTGCCAGCCTGCATGCGCAGAGCGACCAGCTACACGAGATCGCGCAGCTGCTGAAAGGCGATAGCCAGAACCTAGGCGAAAAAGTGCGTGTCGCGCTGGATCGTACCCGTCAGCTGGAAAAAGAACTCCAGCAGCTGAAAGAACAGGCTGCGGCGCAGGAGAGCGCAAACCTCTCCAGCAAAGCGGTAGACATTAAGGGCGTCAAACTGCTGGTCAGCGATCTGGCGGGCGTTGAGCCTAAGATGCTGCGTACCATGGTCGACGATCTGAAGAACCAGCTTGGTTCGACGGTTATCGTGCTGGCAACGGTCGCAGAGGGTAAGGTTTCTCTGATTGCGGGCGTCTCTAAGGATGTGACGGATCGTGTCAAAGCAGGGGAACTGATTGGCATGGTCGCCCAGCAGGTGGGTGGCAAAGGTGGCGGTCGTCCGGACATGGCGCAAGCCGGTGGTACGGATGCGGCGGCACTTCCCGCGGCATTAGCCAGCGTTGAAAGCTGGGTAAGCGCGAAACTGTAATAACTACAAAGCACAAGCAGACGCCATAGCGGTAACGTTATGGCGTCTTGCTCACTGCGCTATCGATAACGATAAAGTCAGGTTGAGTTTGTGTATATCGGCTAAACTTACGTTTAACAGAATGTGATGCCGTGACTGCTTACACTTTACGTGTTTGTCATCGCTTACTTTTTGGCGTTATATGATGGATAATGCCGGGATACAAGAGACCCGACTCTTTTAATCTTTCAAGGAGCAAAGAATGCTGATTCTGACTCGTCGAGTTGGTGAGACCCTCATGATTGGGGATGAGGTCACCGTGACAGTTTTAGGGGTAAAGGGTAACCAGGTACGTATTGGTGTTAACGCTCCTAAAGAAGTATCTGTCCACCGTGAAGAGATCTACCAGCGTATCCAGGCTGAAAAATCCCAGCAGTCCAGTTACTGATATTGTCGCGTCTCGCTGTCGGGCGAGACGCAACCCTCCTGCTATTTTTCCTGCATAAAGTTACCGTTCTATTTCAAACGCTTCGTTTTTGACCACTCTCATAATCTTATCTCATCCAAAAGACGCGCTTCTCTCAACAGAATTCTGTGAAGATGTCTGCAAAATCCGCTTATAAAACACTCTCTTTGCGGCTTTTACATGCGAATTGCGTGCGAATTGTGCAAACGAAAAAAGCATGTGGAAAATTGTTTGACTTATAAGTCCCAGAAAGTAATATATGCGCCACGCAGCGACGAGAAGCTCTTAACGAGTTGCTCGAAGCACTCGAAAGAGGCGTTGTGTGGTGAGGTGGCCGAGAGGCTGAAGGCGCTCCCCTGCTAAGGGAGTATGCGGTCAAAAGCTGCATCCGGGGTTCGAATCCCCGCCTCACCGCCATTTTGCATCCGTAGCTCAGCTGGATAGAGTACTCGGCTACGAACCGAGCGGTCGGAGGTTCGAATCCTCCCGGATGCACCATCTATTACTTCATATTGCTTTCGAAGTGATATGAATATCGAGCAGTACAGTAGTAAATCCCGATGCATCCGTAGCTCAGCTGGATAGAGTACTCGGCTACGAACCGAGCGGTCGGAGGTTCGAATCCTCCCGGATGCACCATCTATTACTTCATATTGCTTTCGAAGTGATATGAATATCGAGCAGTACAGTAGTAAATCCCGATGCATCCGTAGCTCAGCTGGATAGAGTACTCGGCTACGAACCGAGCGGTCGGAGGTTCGAATCCTCCCGGATGCACCATTTTTTACTTCATATTGCTTTTGAAGTGATATGAGTATCGAGAAGTACAACAGTAAATCCCGATGCATCCGTAGCTCAGCTGGATAGAGTACTCGGCTACGAACCGAGCGGTCGGAGGTTCGAATCCTCCCGGATGCACCATATTCTCCTTCTTTGTTCATTCCTTCGACGTTTCGTCAGCAATCACGCTCTCTGTCAGCGACAAAAATCCCCTTTTACGATAAAGTAATGCTTTGTTAATCGTTTAGCGAGAGCACGATGTACGCACAGTATGACGGTTTGATCTTCGATATGGACGGCACCCTCCTGGATACCGAACCCACGCATCGTCAGGCCTGGACCGAAGTCCTGGGCCGTTACGGTATGCGTTTCGATTTACAGGCGATGATTGCCCTCAACGGATCGCCCACCTGGCGTATCGCACAGGCCGTGATTGAGCTGAATCAGGCCGATCTCGACCCTCATCAGCTCGCGCGTGAAAAAACCGACGCGGTAAAAGCCATACTGTTAGACACCGTGCAGCCTTTACCACTCATTGACGTCGTCAAGGAGTGGCACGGGCGTCGTCCTATGTCTGTCGGTACGGGCAGCGAGAGCGCGATTGCTGAAGCGCTACTCAACCACCTTGGCCTGCGCCACTATTTTTCTGCCGTCGTTGCCGCCGATCATGTTAAACATCACAAACCCGCACCGGATACCTTCCTGCTCTGTGCAGAATTAATGGGTGTTCCACCTGCAAAATGCGTGGTGTTCGAAGATGCTGATTTTGGCATTCAGGCCGCGCGTGATGCCGGAATGGCGGCGGTGGACGTTCGCTTACTGTGAGTGACGCGCTGTCACTCGCTTCATTATTCGCCAGCAGTTTTTTAAGCTCCACCCTCTTACCGGGGAATTCGGAAGTGGTGCTGGTGGCGATGCTGTTGTCCGGCGTAAGTCAGCCCTGGTTGCTGGTCTTAATAGCAACAATGGGTAATAGCCTTGGAGGGCTGACTAACGTTATTCTTGGACGTTTCTTTCCGCTACGCGAAAAATCTCGCTGGCAGGAAAAGGCAGTGGGCTGGCTAAAACGCTATGGCGCTGCCACGCTGTTATTAAGCTGGATGCCTGTAATAGGCGATTTACTGTGTCTGCTGGCGGGATGGATGCGCATCTCCTGGGGACCGGTGCTCTTTTTTTTGTGCCTTGGCAAGGCGTTACGCTATGTTTTACTGGCATGGGTAACACTACAGGGTATGACGTGGTGGCACTAATTGGTGGAATGAATTCGCGACCTTCAATCGTCAACCATTACAATTATGCTGAGTGACAATTTTTTGACAGGCGGGAGGTCAAATTGATCCCGGACGTATCACAGGCGCTGGCCTGGCTGGAAAATCACCCTCAGGCACTGAAGGGGATTCAGCGTGGGCTTGAGCGCGAAACGCTGCGCGTAAATGCGGATGGTAGCTTAGCGACTACGGGACACCCGAAGGCGTTAGGCTCGGCGCTGACACATAAATGGATCACAACCGATTTCGCCGAAGCGCTGCTGGAGTTCATCACGCCAGTAGACGGTGATATTGATCATATGCTGACGATCATGCGCGACGTGCATCGCTTCACCGCCCGCAACCTCGGCGACGAGCGTATGTGGCCGCTCAGCATGCCGTGCTATATCGAGCAGGGGCAGGATATCGAGCTGGCGCAGTACGGCACCTCGAATATTGGTCGGCTGAAAACGCTGTATCGCGAAGGACTGAAAAACCGCTACGGCGCATTGATGCAGACGATCTCTGGCGTGCACTACAACTTTTCTCTGCCGATGGCGTTCTGGCAGGCGAAGTGCGGTGAAACGGATAAAGAAGCGATCTCCGCGGGCTACTTCCGCCTGATCCGCAACTACTACCGTTTTGGCTGGGTTATTCCGTATCTGTTCGGCGCGTCCCCGGCTATCTGTTCATCGTTCCTGCAAGGGAAACCGACCACGCTACCGTTCGAGAAGACCGAAAGTGGCATGTATTACCTGCCATACGCGACCTCCCTGCGCCTGAGCGACCTTGGCTATACCAATAAATCGCAAAGCAATCTCGGAATTACGTTTAACGATCTGCACGAATATGTGGCAGGCTTGAAGCGGGCGATAAAAACCCCGTCGGAAGAGTACGAAAAAATCGGCCTCGAAAAAGACGGCAAACGCCTGCAAATTAACACCAACGTGTTGCAGATTGAAAATGAACTGTATGCGCCGATTCGTCCGAAGCGCGTGACGCGCAGCGGTGAAACGCCGTCGGATGCGCTACAGCGCGGCGGGATCGAATACATTGAAGTGCGCTCGCTGGATATCAACCCGTTCTCACCGATTGGCGTTGACGAGCAGCAGGTTCGTTTCCTTGACCTGTTTATGGTCTGGTGCGTACTGGCGGATGCGCCGGAAATGAGTTCCGACGAACTGCTGTGTACCCGTGCCAACTGGAATCGCGTGATTCTGGAAGGGCGCAAGCCGGGCCTGACGTTAGGTATTGGCTGTGAAACGGCTCAGTTCCCACTGTCTAAGGTAGGGAAGGATCTGTTCCATGACCTGAAGCGCGTAGCCCAGACGCTGGATAGCGTGTACGGCGGCGAAGCTTACCAGAAGGTCTGCGACGAACTGGTTGAAAGCTTTGATAACCCGGAACGGACATTCTCAGCACGTATTCTGCGTTCTATGATTGAGCAGGGAAATGGTGGCACAGGGCGTTCACTCTCAGCGGAGTACCGTGAGATGCTGATGCAGGAGCCGTTAGAGATCCTGAGCGAAGCGGATTTTGTGGCAGAGCGCGATGCGTCGGTTGTGCGTCAGAAAGAGGTCGAAGCGGCAGATACTGAGTCGTTTGAGGCGTTTCTGGCGAAGCAGGCCTGAACCAAAAGAAAAAGGCCACATCGCTGTGGCCAAAATATACATCTCTGAATTCAGGGATGATGATAACAAATGCGCGTCTTTCATATACTCAGACGCGCATTCTGTAGAAGAGTTCAGTTTATTTTAAAAAAAATCACTATCGGAGGTGACGTATGCCGTTATTAGATAGCTTTACTGTCGACCATACCCGTATGGAAGCACCAGCAGTCCGCGTGGCGAAGACCATGAACACGCCGCACGGCGACACGATCACCGTTTTCGACCTGCGCTTCTGCGTGCCGAATAAAGAAGTGATGCCAGAGAAAGGCATTCACACGCTGGAACACCTGTTCGCCGGATTCATGCGCGACCACCTGAACGGCAACGGCGTGGAGATCATCGATATCTCTCCGATGGGCTGCCGCACCGGTTTCTACATGAGCCTGATTGGTCAGCCTGAAGAAAAACGCGTCGCGGATGCGTGGAAAGCGGCGATGGAAGACGTGCTGAAGGTGAAAGAGCAGAACCAGATCCCTGAGCTGAACGTTTACCAGTGCGGCACTTACCAGATGCACTCTCTGGAAGAAGCTCAGGAGATTGCCCGTCATATCATCGAACGTGATGTTCGTGTAAACAGCAACGACGAGCTGGCCCTGCCAAAAGAAAAACTTCAGGAACTGCACATTTAGTATCGTGCCTGTGGATGCCCGGTGGCGCTTCGCTGACCGGGCCTACAATCCTGATGACGACAACCACCACCTTCTCCTTTACCCATCGCCCGCTTGTGCCGTTTTCGCATGATTATGCTCATGGCGACAGCGAGCCGTGGCATCAGCACGACTGCGCGCAGCTCCTGCACAGCCTCACCGGCGTCGTGCGGGTGGATACCGCATCCGGCTGCTGGGTGGTGCCGCCCGGTCGCGGCGTCTGGCTACCTGCGGGTACGCAGCACGCCCTGCGCATCACCGGCAACGTTGCCGCCCGCACGCTGTTTATCGACCCGCTGGCGCGCGCCGATCTCCCGGCGACCTGCCAGATCGTGCAGATCTCGCCCCTGCTGCGCGAGCTGATCCTGACCTCCCTTACGCTTCCTGAATCTTACGCACCCGGAAGCCGCGATGAACGTGTTTATGAGCTGATCCTCGATGAAATTCGTCTCATGCCGGTGCTGCCGTTTCACCTGCCCGAGCCGGAAAGCGAAGCGCTGCGCCATCTCTGCCAGCAGATTCGAATGGCCCCGGGAGAAAGCTGGAGCAGCGCCCAGGCCGCAGGTATTGTGGGGATGAGCGAACGCACGCTGAACCGTCATTTTCAGCAGCAGACAGGCCTGAGCTACGGCGAGTGGGTGAGAAGGGCGCGACTGCTGGAAGCCTTAGTGCGGCTGGCGCAGGGCCAGCCGGTATTACGCGTGGCGCTGGATCTGGGGTATGGCAGCCACAGCGCCTTTACGGCAATGTTTCGCCGGGTAATGGGTCTCTCACCCAGCGATTACTTCAGGAACGACTGACCGCGTTAAAAAGCGCCTGAATCGACGCGCGTGCTACGTCGCTGTCGATGCCCACGCCCCAGCGGCTGGTCCCATCCTGGAACAGGCAGCGGATATAGGCCACCGAGCGGCTGTCGCTGCGTTCGCCTAACGTATGTTCGTGATAATCCTTGATCACAAACGACGCGTTGATCCAGCGGCTTAAGCCGTGAGCGGCGGCGGAGAGCAAACCGTTTCCCTGGCCTTCCAGCTGGCGGGTGCCCCCATGCGTGGCGACGCTTGCCGTCAGCCGCAGCTGGCCGTCCTGCTGGCTGTCGCTGCGGTACGATTGCAGCGCTAATGGCGGGCTCGCCACCAGGCCGTAACGGGCGCGGAACAGCTGCCAGAGCGCATTCTGCGTCATCTCTTTTCCATGGTTATCCGTTTCCTGCTGCACGTGCTGGCTAAAATCCTGTTGCAGGGCGCGAGGCAATTTCAGGCCGTGGTTTTGCTCAATAAGCCAGGCGCTTCCGCTTTTTCCTGACTGGCTGTTCACGCGGATCACCGCTTCATAGGTACAGCCAATATCCTGCGGGTCGACGGGCAGATAGGGCATCTCCCAACGTTCGCCAGGCTTACGGGCATCGAAACCTTTCTTGATGGCATCCTGGTGCGAGCCGGAGAAGGCGGTGTAAGCCAGACGACCCGCCCACGGATGGCGCGGATGGACGGGCAGCTGGTTGCAGGTTTCTACCGTTTCAACCACCCGATTCATATCGCTGAAATCCAGATTCGGGCTAATGCCCTGGCTGTAGAGGTTCATCGCCAGCGTCACCAGGCAGACGTTGCCCGTGCGCTCACCGTTGCCAAACAGGCAGCCCTCCACGCGGTCAGCCCCGGCCATGACGGCCAGCTCCGCGCTGGCGACGCCCGTTCCGCGATCGTTATGCGGATGTACGCTGATACAGACGTCACTGCGGCGGCTGAAGTGGCGGCAGAAATACTCGATCTGGTCAGCATAGACGTTCGGCGTGCTCACTTCGACGGTAGCGGGCAGGTTGACGATCATCGGACGCGCCGCGCACGGCTGCCAGATCTCCGCCACGGCTTCACAAATCTCCAGCGCAAACTCCGGTTCGGTAAAGCAGAAGGTTTCCGGGGAGTATTCGTACTGCCAGCGGGTGTCAGGGTTCTCTTCACACAGCTGACGAATCAGGCGCGTCGCGCGCGTCGCCAGCTCGACGATTTGCGCTTTCTCCATGCCGAATACCAGACGGCGGAACAGCGGGGCGGTAGCGTTATACATGTGAACGGTGGCCTGCTTCGCGCCGCGCAGGGAGTCGAAAGTGCGATGGATAAGATCGTCCCGCGCCTGCGTTAACACCTGAATGGTGACGTCATCCGGGATGCGGTTCTCCTCAATCAGCTGACGTACAAAATTAAAGTCCGTCTGCGAGGCGGACGGGAAGGCGACTTCTATTTCTTTAAACCCGCAGGTCAGCAGCAGATCCCAGAATTGCAGCTTGCGCGCGCTGTCCATCGGCTCGGCCAGCGCCTGGTTACCGTCGCGTAAGTCGGTCGAGAGCCAACGCGGGGCGCAGGTGATAATCTGCTCCGGCCAGCGGCGGTCGGGCAACGAAAGGGTGGGGTAAGGCTGGTATTTGTCGGCGGGTGTGTTCAGCATGGTGCGCTCCTGTTGTCTTTTCACTATCGTGAATCGATTTCAGGCGCGCTGCTTTATCGGAACTGACAATCGCTGTCGCGTTTTGGACAACCGTAGAAGTTGCCCGGTGGCGCTGCGCTTACCGGGCCTACGATCGTAGGCCGGGTAAGGCGTCCTGTAATGAGGGCTAATGCGCCCCACCGCCCCCGCTACCGGCCCCAAACGGTGGTTTGGCAAACCACACCAGCCCCAGCAGGACGATAAAGATCCCTGCCGATATCCAGAAAATCTCGTTTGCCGAGATAATCAGCCCCTGGTTGGTGATCTGCTGGGCAAGCCAGCCGGACGCCTGCTGCTCCGTCATCCCCATCCCCTCAAGCTGGCTATACATCTGCTGAGCGTTAGGGTTGAACGGGTTCACCGCTTCGGTGAGTTGAGCATGGTGCATCGATTCCCGGTTGGTCCACAGCGTGGTGGTGATCGATGTCCCGATGGAGCCCGCCAGCGTACGGGTGAAGTTCGACAGGCTCGATGCCGCCGCCATCCGCTCAGGCGGCAAGCCGGAAAGCGTAATGGTGGTTAGCGGCATGAAGAAGCACGCTACGGCGAAGCCCTGAATAAACTGTGGCCACGCGGAGGCGCCAAAGTCCATTCCCGGTTCAAACGTATACGCGCGCCAGTAGAAGCACACGGCGTACATGATGAAGCTGAACGTCACCAGCCTGCGCATGTCGAGCTTATGGGCGAAACGGCCAATAATCGGCGACAGCAGAACCGGAATTAACCCCACCGGCGCGGAGGCCAGCCCCGCCCAGGTTGCGGTATAGCCGTACACCTCCTGCAACAGCTGCGGCAGCAGAACAATCGCGCCGAAGTAGAGCATATAGGCGAGGCTGATACACAGGCAGCCGATGGTGAAGTTTCGCGATTTAAACAACGAGAGGTCGACTATCGGGTTATCGTCCGTCAGCTCCCAGACAATCAGGAAGCTGATGGCCACCACAGCGACCACCGTCAGTACGATGATTTCCGTAGAGGCGAACCAGTCCAGCTCTTTACCGCGGTCGAGCATGATTTGCAGGCTGCCGATGCCGACAACCAGCAGTGCCAGTCCGATGCCGTCGATCCGCCGCTGTTCGGTCCGCGTTTCGCGACCACGCAGAGACTGTAGCGTCATCAGTACCACCAGCGCACCGATGGGCACGTTGATGAAGAAGATCCAGCCCCAGTGATAGTTATCGCTGATATAGCCGCCGAGGATTGGCCCGCAAATCGGAGCGACGATCACCGTCATCGACCACAGCGCGAGCGCGATGGAGCGTTTGGCGGGCGGATAGTTGTTCAGCAGCAAACTCTGCGACAGCGGAATCAACGGCCCGGCGACAATCCCCTGGATGACGCGGAAGAAAATCAGCATCGTCAGGCTACTGGACATGCCGCAGGCCCAGGAGGCCAACACGAACAGGATCGTCGACCAAAGGAACAGCTTCACTTCACCGACGCGTTTCGCCAGCCAGCCGGTGATGGGAATGGAGATGGCGTTCGCCACCCCGAACGAGGTAATGACCCAGGTCCCCTGGCTCAGCGATGAGCCAAGGTTCCCGGCGATCGTAGGGATCGCCACGTTTGCGATGGTGGAGTCCAGCACCTGCATGAATGTCGCCAGCGACAGCGCAATGGTCATAATGACCAGTTGCGCCCCCTCCAGCGGTTTTTGCGGCTTTTGCTGTTGCATAACGCTCACCTTCGGCTTAACCGGCGTTTGCCTTCACGATGTCATCGATCAGCTTATTGACCGGATCGAGGCTAATTTCACGGGCGTTACTTTCATAAGCTGGCGTACTGCGCACCTGGCTTGCGAGGATCTGACCGTCGCGGTTGGCGGTATCGACCGTCACCAGCGTAGAAAGGCCAATTCGCAGCGGATGGTCTGCCAGCTGCTTAGGATCCAGTTCGATACGCACAGGCAAGCGCTGTACCACTTTGATCCAGTTGCCGGTG
Source organism: Enterobacter cloacae complex sp. IR5450 (assembly GCF_049238665.1). NCBI lineage: Bacteria > Pseudomonadati > Pseudomonadota > Gammaproteobacteria > Enterobacterales > Enterobacteriaceae > Enterobacter > Enterobacter cloacae complex sp. IR5450. Next base: position 15,126 of record NZ_JBMKIC010000008.1, on the reverse strand, counting down.
GCGTTCTGTGCAGGCAGCAGGCTAAACGCGCTGCCGGTCCCCATGTCCAGACCGACCACTTTCCCGGTGTACTTGATGTCATCGCCGTAAATATCGCTGACCACAGTTGCGGTTTGGCCGATACGCATATGCGCCAGCTGGGTCTCTTTGAAGTTCGCATCGACCCACAGGTTGTTCGCCGGAACGACCGCCATCAGCGGCGTGGTGGTGCTAATCTGCGCCCCTGGCTGTACGGAACGACGGGAAACGTAGCCGGTCATCGGGCTGACGATTTTGGTACGTTGCAGGGCAAGCCACGCGTTACGCACTTCGGTCGCCGCCTGTTTCACCGCCGGCTGGTTTTCCAGAGAAGTACCCAGCACCATCGCCTGATTAGCGTTGTACTGTTGGATCGCCACATCCAGCTGCGCCTGTGCGCTGGCCACCGCATCGCGGGCGTGCTGCAACTCTTCACGGCCAATCAGGTTGGCGGTGCCGAGAGGAACACGACGATTGAGGTCGCTCTGCGCCTGAGCCAGCGCCGTTTTCTGCACGTCGATATTGGCCTGAAGCTGCTTGCTGTTGATCATCAGCTGGCGGGTCTGGCGAACGCTGGAGGCCAGAGCCGTCTGTGCTTTTTCAAAAGCCTGTTGGGCGTCGGTTGGATCGAGCGTGACCAGCACATCGCCTTTTTTCACAAAGTCGGTGTTATCAGCCCAGACTTTCGTCACGCTGCCTGACACCTGGGCCATGATTTGAACCTGATTCCCTGCCACGTATGCATCGTCTGTCTCTTCAACATGACGCAAGACTAAAAACCAATAGATCCCATATGCCACGGCAATAATAATAAAGAGCAAGGTCAGCAGAATAAGGGCGCTCTTACGTTTGCCCTTTTTGTTGACCGGTTGCTGCGGGGGGGTGTTCTCCGCATTTGCGCTCATTGTTGTTCTCCACGATCTTTTTATTTTCACATCGGCTGAGCCGACCTGTTGTCAGAAAGGCCAGCAGTTTCACGTGCTGGCCTGTCAGTTTTTCTTTTTAGCAATCTGGAATGTTGAGCGGATCGTCGCGTTAGCGCAGCGCCTCAAGGATGACGCCATCTTCATCCATCTGGTCCAGACGGGTGAGCAGCTTGCGAGTAATATGCTCAAGCTGGTCGCGCTCGGCGGTGCTGAGGGCAGACCAGAGCTGGTGCAGGCAGTTGTGCTGCGGTGGCAGCACTTCGCGCAAGAATTCGTGACCTTTCTCGGTCAGTTGCAGATGCAGGCAGCGGCGATCGTTATCGCTTTCACGGCGTTCAATCCAGCCGCGCTTTTCCAGTTCATCCGCGATACGGGTTGCATTGGTACGGGATGACCCCAGCGCACAGCTCAGTTCCGATGGCTGAATGCTGTGATTTTCCTGAGACTCCAGCGTAATCAACGCCATAAACAACGTCTCGTTAATCCCTTGCGCTTTCAGCATCTTGTTACGATTTTCTAGCAGCTTGCCCTGCATGTGCATGCACAGGCGGGTCAGCAGAATTTCCTGATACGGGAAGTCCTCATGACGACTGGCGCGGAACTTAAGCATTTGTTCAATGGGCGTAAACGAACTATCCATTTTGGGCATAACCTCATTAATTACAGCCGATATAGTAACGACAGTGACAAATAATGTAAATGAATTATTTGTGCGGTTATATCCGCCAAACGTATGTCACCATCAGAAAGCGCCGGGTAAATCCGTGACCCGGTGAGCACAGAGAGCGTGGGGTGTGTACCCGCGAAAGAGGGGATGTGAGGACAGGGGTCTGAACTATTCATGCCGGTAGTAAATATGTCACCCACAGTAAAATTTCTGGGATAAATGATTGCTGTTACCTTAACAGATGCAGGCCCCCTTTACACCCCGGGGGGCCCAAAGCAATGTAAAACTTAGTGAATTGCTTCCTGACGGTGATAGCCGCGCCACCATACCAGCAGATTTATCGCCGCGACGATGGCGCCGATGGCGCATACACCCGTCCAGCCCGCATGCTGCCAGGCGGAGGCTGAGATGAGCGAGCCCGCCGCGCCGCCGATAAAGTAGCTGGTCATGTACCCGGCCGTCAGACGGTTACGGGCGTCCGGCTTCACGCGGTAAATCACGGTCTGGTTGGTGATGTGTACGCCCTGCACGGTGAGGTCTAGCACCAGAATACCGACAATCAGCGCCAGCACGGAGACGTGTCCGTACCAGATGGCCGCCCAGGAGAGGAGGAGTAAAACCAGCCCTGCGGAGGTGGTCATATGAGATTTACCTTTATCGGCCAGCCCACCCGCCGGGCGCGCGCCCAGTGCGCCAGCCGCGCCTGCCAGCCCGAACAGGCCAATCACGCCTTCTGAGTAGTTAAACGGTGGCGCGGCGAGCAGAAACGCCATCGACGTCCATAAGATGCTGAAGTTGGCGAAGGTGAGACACCCCAGAATGGCGCGCGTGCGCAGGAGTTTATCCCGGGTGAAAAGGCTGAAAACGGAGGCGAGGAGCTGCGGATAGTTCAGGTGATTTTCATGCTTCACCTTTGGCAGGCCGCGCCACAGGGCCAGCGCCATGATAAGCATCAGCACGCTCGCCACCCAGTAAACGGTGCGCCAGCCGCCGAGGCTCGCCAGCAGCCCGGCAACGGTTCGCGCCAGCAGGATGCCCAGCAGCAGGCCGCTCATGATAGTACCGACCACTTTGCCGCGTTTTTCCGGGGAAGCCAGCGTCGCGGCGAGGGGCACCAGAATTTGCGCCACCACCGAGAACAGCCCCGTCAGCGCGGTGCCGATAATCATCATCGTTAACGACTGGCTGCTGGCGGTGATCAACATTCCGCCCGCCGCCAGCAGCGTCATGGAGACGATAAGCATCCGGCGCTCAAACATATCGCCTAATGGCACCAGGAACAGCAGCCCGGCCGCATAGCCGAGCTGTGCTGCGGTGACAATAAAGCCGGCGGAGCTGGCTGAAAGATCGAAGGCGCGTGCGATGGTGTCGAGCAGTGGTTGTGCGTAATAGTTGCTGGCGACGGCCAGACCCGTTGCCACGGACATTAAAAGGATGAGTGCGGGGCTAAGCCCTTGAGTTGTTTTTGTCATTAGTTTCAGGAATCGTGAGTTAAGTGATTATTTTTCCGGAAACATAATAACCAATGATGGTGAATGTTGGGGAATTGTTATGTGTGTGTTTGTGCGGTTAAGCCCCTCACCCTAACCCTCTCCTGAAGGGAGAGGGAACGCTAACACCCCCTCCCTTCGGGAGAGTGCTGGGGTGAGGGGAAAGTACTTTACTTCTGCGCCTCAAGCGCCTCTTTCACCCAGCCATCGAACTGCTGCTGGTGGGCTTTGATCCAGCCATCCACGTGGCCTTTGATATCTGCTTCGGATGATTTACCCGCGTGCATCATCGCGTTCTGGGCGTTAATGTCAGCCAGCGGCAGTTTCATCACCGAGAACAGCTTCGCCGCCGCAGGGTTTTTCTCGGCCCAGGCTTTGTTCGCCACGATATGCATGGTATTCACCGGGAAGCCATAGTTCATGCCATTTGGCAGTTTGGTGTCGATATCTTTCTGCTCGCCCGGCAGGGAAGAGAAGGGCACCTGCAACCACACCACGTCTTTGCCCGGCTTCAGCACGTCGCTCACCCAGTACGGCGTCCAGGTGTAGTAGATCACTGGCTTGCCTTCTTTAAAGCGGGCGATAGTGTCGGCCATCATCGCAGAGTAATTGCCGTGGCTCACGTCGACGGTCTTCGCCAGATCGAAGGCTTTGTTCTGGTGGTTAATCACCGCTTCACAGCCCCAGCCCGGCGAGCAGCCCATCATGTCGGCTTTACCGTCACCGTTGGTATCAAACAGTTTGGCGATCTTCGGATCTTTCAGCTGTTCAATATTGGTGATGTGATACTTATCGGCGGTTTTCTTGTCGATCAAATATCCCTGCGCAGCGCCGGTCACAAAGGTGCCTTCACGGTAGAATTTCTTGTCACCGCCTGCGGCGGCATACATATCGTCGTGCAGCGGTTGCCAGTTCACGGCGGTAAAGGTGGCATCGCCGGAGGCAATGGAGGTATAGCCCACGTTGTAATCCACTTCGCTGGCGGTATTCACCGTATAGCCCAGTTTCTCCAGCGCACGGCTGACAATCTGGGTCTGGAAGGACTCTTCCGAAATGGTGCTCTGCACCGGCTGCACGGTAATGCCTTTGCCCGGCAGGTCAGCGGCAACTGCGCTGGTGGAGACAAGGGTCGCAAACGCTGTGGCAAAAAGTACGTTATGTCGCATCGTTGTTCCTTATTTTGTGAATGGGCGGGTGAGTAACCCGACAGGGCCGGTGGTGTACCAGCGACGGTTGCCGCGACTGCGTGAATCACGACCGACAGCCTGGGTCAGGCGGTCAAGAATGATGGCGAGGATCACAATCCCGACGCCGCCGACGGTCGCCAGCCCCATATCGAGACGGCCAATGCCGCGCAGTACCATCTGACCTAACCCGCCAACGGCAATCATTGAGGCGATCACCACCATCGACAGCGCCAGCATCAGCGTCTGGTTAACACCTGCCATAATGGTCGGCATCGCCAGCGGAAGCTGAACCTTAAACAGCATCTGACGCGGGCTGGCGCCGAACGAGCGCGATGCCTCTATCAGATCCGCAGGCACCTGGTTAATGCCCAGAATGGTCAGACGAATAATTGGCGGAAGGGCGAAGATAATGGTCACGACCACCCCCGGTACGTTACCGATGCCGAACAGCATCACGATAGGCACCAGGTAAACGAACGCTGGCGTGGTCTGCATCGCATCCAGCAGCGGGCGGATAATTTTCGCGGCCCGGGGGCTGCGCGCCAGCCAGATCCCCATCGGCAGGCCGATCACCACGCAGAACAGCAGGGCGGTCAGCACCAGCGCCAGGGTGATCATCGCCTGAGACCACGCGCCAATCGCGCCGATGGCAATCAGGGAGATCAGCGTGGCGATCCCCATACCCGCGCTGCCGAACTGCCATGCGATCAGCGAGAACAGGATAATCGCCACCGGCGCGGGCATGCCCAGCATCAGCTGCTGGAAGCCGTTCAGGATGTAATCCACCGGGATGCGGATCCCCTGGAACACCGGACGGAAGTGGGTAACGACCCAGTCGATCCCCTCCGTTACCCAGCTATCCAGCGGGATCAGCGTCTTGTGGAACGGATCCATAATATTGAAATGCTCTGGGGCAGGCGCTGGTGCGCTGTTGAGCCAGTCTGCCGCGCCGCCGCCATCGGCAGGCGCAGGCGTCGAACCCCACGCATCGGCAGATTGCGCCGCGCTGTCCGCTGCTTCAGTGGTGCCCCATGGGTTTGATTGATCAGCCATTGTTTGTCCCCTCGCGATCTAAAGCCTGTAGCAGCATCCGTTTTGAGATGATGCCAACGTACTGTTGTTCTTCACCGACGACCGGCACGGCGCACGGCGCCTGACCCACGTGAGAGAGCAACTCGCTGAGCGGCGTTTCGGCGTCCACGGCAAGCGGAGCGTCAATCAACGCTGCATCGATTCCCTGGTTTTCGCTCAGGGCGGTTTTCAGGGAGTCGATGGAGACAACGCCGACAAATTTATTGCCGCGTTCAACCAGATAACCGTATTCACGGTCTTCGTCCTGCAACAGCTTCAGCGCGGAGCGCGGACCAAAACCTGGCGTTTTTCGAATAATGCCGTTTGGTGTTCGACGGGCAATATCTTTCGCACTGAATACGTGGCTAATATCCACGCCGCGGAAGAAGGTGCGCACATAATCATTCGCCGGATTATTGAGAATTTCATCCGGTGTGCCGACCTGCACCACTTCACCATTTTGCATAATGGCGATACGGTCACCAATACGCATGGCTTCATCCAAATCGTGAGAAATAAAAACAATAGTGCGCTGATGTTTGGCCTGTAATTTTACCAGCTCATCCTGCATCTCGGTGCGAATTAAGGGATCGAGCGCCGAGAAGGCTTCGTCCATTAATAAAATATCCGGATTAATCGCTAATGCGCGCGCTAATCCCACACGCTGACGCATACCGCCGGAGAGTTCATCCGGATACGCATGAGCATAATTTTCCAGCCCGACCTGACGCAGTGCATCAAGGGCTTTTTCCTGACGTTCCTGAGCGGGGATACCGGCTAACTCCATGCCAAAGGCGGTATTATCGAGTACCGTCATGTGCGGCATCAGTGCAAATGACTGAAACACCATCGCAATTTTCTTTCTGCGCACCTCGCGGAGTTCCGCGTCTGATATTCTGGCGATATCAACGCCGTCAATCAGCACCTGTCCGCGGGTGGGTTCAATCAGGCGATTGAGAAGGCGAACCATAGTGGATTTACCCGAACCGGATAATCCCATGATGACAAAAATCTCGCCTTCTTCAATGGCCAGACTGGCGTCTTTAACGCCAAGCGATAGCCCGGTTTTTTCCAGAATTTGCTCTTTCGAAAGGCCTTTCTCAATATATTTGAAAGCACGCTGCGGGTGCTCGCCAAATACTTTATAAAGATTTTTCACTTCTAATTTAATTGCCATGCAATAGAGAGTGTCCTGTTATTTGTTTATGTCGATATGATTACCATGGTAAATAGTTAACTGGCATTACCCTAACATACTCAGAATCTGAGACAACCCTGGGCCAGCCGAAGGCCAGAATTTTGCCGCAAGCGAAACGGCTGAATTTCCCATGAATAAAGGGCTGAGGGCGGTTTGAATTTTTCTCAATTTTTTGCTGCTGGATGGGGAAATTTCGCCTGAATCGGTGTGTTTCAGGCGAATATGACGGGGAAATTACAGTGTAGTACCTGGTGGAATATTTGGCTGGAAATAATGAAATGCAGAGTTAATTAATGAACGTTAATTCATTCATTAAAAATCCCAGTCCTCGTCTTGCGTCTCCACCGCTTTACCCATCACGTACGACGAGCCGGACCCGGAAAAGAAGTCGTGGTTTTCATCGGCGTTGGGCGACAGCGCCGCGAGGATCGCCGGGTTCACTTCCGCCATTTCCGGTGGGAATAACGCTTCGTAGCCCAGGTTCATCAGCGCCTTGTTGGCGTTGTAGCAGAGGAAGGCTTTTACGTCCTCTTCCCAGCCCGTTCCGGCGTACAGCTCCTCGGTATAACTCAGCTCGTTGTCATACAGATCCATCAGTAAATCGAGGGCAAAACCTTTGAGTTCCTCGCGTTTTTCCGGGGTGACTTTCTCCAGTCCTTTCTGGTACTTATAGCCGATGTAATACCCGTGTACCGCTTCATCGCGGATGATGAGGCGAATCAAATCGGCGGTGTTGGTGAGCTTGCCCCGGCTCGACCAGTACATAGGCAGCCAGAAGCCGGAATAGAAGAGGAAAGATTCCAGGAATACGCTGGCGATCTTCTTCTTCAGCGGCTCGTCGGCCCGGTAATATTCCAGCACCAGATCTGCCTTGCGCTGCAATGACGCGCTCTCTTCACTCCAGGCGTAGGCGGCGTCCACGTCCCTGGTCTGGCACAGAGTGGAGAAAATCGAGCTGTAAGAGCGGGCATGCACCGCCTCCATAAAGCTGATATTCGACATTACCGCCTCCTCGTGCGGGGTCAGCGCATCACTCATCAGCGCGGGCGCACCCACGGTATTCTGAATGGTGTCCAGCAGCGTCAGGCCGGTGAAGACGCGGATTGTCAGCTGCTGCTCGGCATGGCTCAGAGTTTGCCAGGCCGGAATATCGTTGGAGAGCGGCACCTTTTCCGGCAGCCAGAAGTTGCTGGTCAGGCGGTTCCATACCTCCAGGTCTTTATCATCCTGAATTTTGTTCCAGTTAACGGCGCTTACGCGTGACAGTTTCATCCTTTCTCCTTACAGCGGGCAGGACACGCAGCCTTCAATTTCGGTGCCTTCCAGCGCGAGCTGGCGCAGGCGAATGTAGTACAGCGTTTTGATGCCTTTCTTCCAGGCGTAGATCTGCGCTTTGTTGATATCCCGCGTGGTGGCGGTGTCCGGGAAGAAGAGCGTCAGCGACAGCCCCTGATCCACATGTTTAGTCGCCTCGGCGTAGGTATCAATGATCTTTTCCGGGCCAATTTCATAGGCGTCCTGGTACAGAGCCAGATTCTCATTGGTCATAAACGGGGCAGGGTAGTAGACGCGCCCGGTTTTGCCTTCCTTACGGATTTCAATCTTCGACACGATGGGGTGGATGCTCGACGTGGCGTGATTGATATAGGAAATGGAGCCGGTTGGCGGCACCGCCTGAAGGTTCTGGTTATAAATGCCGTAGCGCATCACCTCTTCACGCAGCTGTTGCCACATCTCACGCGTCGGCAGGGTGATGCCAGCGCGGGCAAACAGCGCGCGTACTTTTTCGGTTTTCGGCTGCCAGTCGCCTTCCAGATACTGGCTGAAATACTCTCCGCTGGCGTAGCGGGACTGCTCAAAGCCTGCGAACCGCTGGTGGCGTTCGCGCGCCAGCATCATCGAGGTATGCACCGCATGCCAGGTGACGGTGTAGAAATAAAGGTTGGTGAAATCCAGCCCTTCGGGGCTGCCGTAGGCGATGCCCTCCCGCGCCAGATAGCCGTGCAGGTTCATCTGCCCAAGGCCGATGGCATGCGACGCGGCGTTGCCCGCTTCAATAGACGGTACGCTGCGGATGTGGCTCATGTCTGATACCGCCGTCAGTCCGCGAATGGCGGTCTCTACCGTGCGGCCAAAATCGGGAGAGTCCATGGTGTGGGCAATATTCAGCGACCCGAGGTTACAGGAGATATCCTTGCCCACGTCCGCGTAGTCGAGGTTCTCGTCGTAGCTGGACGCGCTGTTGACCTGCAAAATCTCCGAGCACAGATTGCTCATGTTGATGCGCCCGCCAATCGGGTTGGCGCGGTTCACCGTATCCTCGTACATGATGTACGGATAACCGGATTCAAACTGAATTTCAGCCAGCGTCTGGAAGAAATCCCGGGCGTTGATGGTTTTTTTACGAATGCGATCGTCGGCCACCAGCTCGTCGTACAGCTCGCTTATCGCCACGTCGCCAAAGGCTTTGCCGTAAATCCGCTCAACATCATACGGTGAGAAGAGCGCCATGTCGGCATTCTCTTTAGCCAGCTTAAACGTGATATCCGGGATCACCACGCCGAGCGACAGGGTTTTAATGCGGATCTTTTCATCGGCGTTTTCACGTTTGGTATCCAGAAAACGCAGAATGTCCGGGTGGTGCGCGTGCAGATAAACCGCACCCGCGCCCTGACGCGCGCCAAGCTGGTTGGCGTACGAAAAGGCATCTTCCAGCATCTTCATCACCGGGATGACGCCGGAGGACTGATTTTCGATGCGCTTAATCGGCGCGCCCGCTTCCCGCAGGTTCGAAAGCAGAAATGCCACACCGCCGCCGCGTTTCGAAAGCTGTAGCGCCGAATTTACCGCACGGCCAATCGACTCCATATTGTCTTCAATACGCAGCAGGAAGCAGGAGACCAGCTCGCCGCGCTGGGCTTTCCCGCAGTTAAGGAACGTTGGCGTGGCGGGCTGGAAGCGGCCGGAGAGGATCTCCTCCGTGAGACTTTCGGCCAGCACTTCATCGCCCTGCGCCAGCGTCAGCGCCACCATCACCACCCGATCTTCAAAGCTTTCTAAATAGCGTTTGCCGTCAAAGGTTTTCAGGGTGTAGCTGGTGTAATACTTCCACGCGCCGAGAAACGTCTGGAAGCGAAAACCGCTGGCGTGCGCCCGTTCAAACAATGCCACCACGAAGGCGCGGTCGTAGCGGGTCAGGACACGCTCTTCGTAATAACCCTCTTTTACCAGCCAGTCGAGACGTTCCTGCTGGCTGCCAAAAACGATGCTGTTCGGGCGCACATGAGCGGCAAAAAAGGCGTCCACCGCCTCACGATCTTTATCAAACTGAATGCGCCCCTCCCGGTCATAGAGGTTTAGCATGGCGTTTAATGCGTGGTAATCCGGCGTTGCCTGAATCACGCGCTCTGCGGTTGTCGTTGCCAAAATTCGTTCACTCCTTTACGCACGTTCTCTACGTCCTGCTGTGTCCCCATCAGTTCAAAACGATAGAGATACGGCACGCCGCATTTTTGAGAGATGACATCCCCGGCGCGGGCAAAGGCCTCGCCGAAGTTGCGATTGCCTGCGGCGATCACGCCGCGAATCAGCTGCCGGTTATGGGGATCGTTCAGAAAGCGGATCACCTGACGAGGCACAGCCCCTGCGGTGCCGCCACCGCCATAGCTGGGCACCACCAGAATGTAGGGTTCGTCTACCTGAATACGCTCCCGCTCGTTCAGCGGAATGCGTATCGCGGGCAGCCCGAGACGCTCCATAAACCGAAGCGTGTTTTCCGAGCTGCTGGAAAAGTAGACCAGCGTGCTCATGCACTGACGCCCTGAGCGGCAAGGCGGTTGATCATGTCCGGACGGAAGCCAGACCAGCTGGTGTCGCCGGCAACCACAACCGGAAGCTGACGGAAACCCTGCGCCCGCAGGGTGTCTGCCGCGTCGGGCACCTGATCAATATTGACCATCTCAAATGCCACGCCGCGGCTCTCCATCGCCCGTTTCGTGGCGTGGCACTGAACACAATCGTTACGAGTGTAAATAATAATGCTCATGATTCGCATTTCCATTTAGAGTGAGAGGACGGCGCGAGTAAACGCGTCATATTGTGTGTGTCTTACTAAAGGGAATACTAGATGTAGTTTATATAAGTTTCAACCACACAAGATATGGGAAATTCAGATTAATAAGGCCCCGATGATGAGCCTGGCGGGGCAGGGCGGGCTGTACGGTTTTTTCAGGTTGTCAGGCAAAGAAAAGCCCCGGCGCCTGAGGCTACCGGGGCTAAGAACGCGCGCTTACTTACGCAGACTAAGCAGGGCGCCGACAAAAATCCCGACCGCCGCGACCGTTCCCAGCGTACAAAGCGGTTTTTCACGTACGAAGGTGGTGGCGCAGCTGGCCATGTCGCAGGCCGCCTGAGTGGTACGTGAGCGGCCATTCATCCTTGCCCGCGTTTCACGCAGCAGAGACTGAGCCTTACGTTTCGCGGCATCTGCTTCGTCCTTCGCGTCAGAGCCCCAGGATTTCAATACGGCTTCCAGCGTGTCCGCTAATTGGCTGACATCGTTACGAATATCCTGTGTGTCGTCATTAATATCGTTTCGGTTCGGTCTGTTAAACATACGATCCTCCATAATTTGTGTTCCCGTTTAGTTTAGTCCAGAAATGTAATATCTGAAGCGAGTCACGGCTTATCGGGCAGTTTATGGAATATTCTGAAAGCCCTGCTAATGCTGAATACTGTAAGGTTGCCGGGCAGGAATGATAATGAGGAAAAGATATGTATTTACGACCCGATGAGGTGGCGCGCGTTCTTGAAAAAGAAGGGTTCACCATGGATGAGGTAACATCAAAAGCGTACGGATATCGCCGTGGTGAGAATTATGTTTACGTCAACCGTGAAGCAAGAATGGGGCGTACTGCTCTCATTATTCACCCGACACTCAAAGACAGAAGCCTGTCATTTGCTGAGCCCGCCTCGGATATTAAAACCTGCGATCATTATCAGCAATTTCCGCTCTATTTAGGCGGCGAGACGCATGAACATTATGGTATTCCGCACGGTTTCAGCTCGCGTATGGCGCTGGAGCGATTCCTGAAAGGGCTGTTTGGCGACGTACAATAACTCTGCGACTGGCATGAGCCAGTCGCCTTACCTTACGCTTTTGCCTGGCTATAAGGGCTGACTTTGAACAGGCGGCGGCAGTAGTCAAGAAAGTAACCGTACACCGCACCCATCAGCATGGATACCACGATATTTGAACTTACCGCAGCGGCGATTTGATGCCAGTCTGCGCCCACCGTCAGCAAAATAAACACATACACCGGGGACTGGAACGTCACGTAAGCCAGCACGTCCGCCAGGTTTTTTACCCAACCCGCCGGGCTAATACGCCGGGCTAAACGCATCACTGCATCGCGGTACAGGCCGTACGGCCAGGCGATCATGATATTCACCGGAATGGCCACCAGGCGCGACGAGAGAGATTGCTCAAAGGACATTCCCGACAGGAAAATTTCAATCAGCATATTCACGACGGAACAGTAAACGACCATCGCGAACGTATCCGCTACCGCATGGCGCAGGCGAGACTGCGGTGAGAACATGTCTGAACTCCTCGAACAGGACAAAAAAGTGGCGTTTTACCTGCGGCCTTTAGTGCTTTAGGTTGGTTTGTTTTGAGTGTATAGCGTATCTCTCTGGCTTTTAACTAACAAGTAGTGATTAATTTTTATTTACTGGCGCTTTAGCCATAAAATTCTCTAAAATTGTGCGTTTTTTGCGCGCTTCGTTATTTTCTCTCCTCGCGCCTATTTTAGTGAAATATATCAATGAATTAGATTATCTATGCGCGTGTGAAACCTTTGTTGTGTGGGATTTTGGAGGCGGTTTTTTGAACGGTTTAAAACAGGGTTTTTTGGCCTGGGGAAGGGCGGTATATTACGCTTTAAAACAGACATATATTTCAGGGTTATATTAACGGGATATTCTAAAACATTTACAATAATGTCAAAACGTCACGGTGGGTAGATATCAGAACCAAAATCAATTATTCTGTTGCCTGATTTATGTTATACACAAGAAGAAAGGTTTTTCATTATTATGGCTTTAACGTTACAGAATCTTAATAATATTCGTACCCTCCGGGCGCTGGCACGTGAATTATCCATGGATGTTCTGGAAGAAGTGCTGGAAAAATTCCGGATTGTCACTGAAGAAAAACGCAGCGAGCAGGCTGAATTAGAGCGTCAACGCGCTGAACAGCAGGATAAAATTAATGCTCTGCTGGAACTGATGAAAGCTGACGGTATTTCTCCGAGCGATCTGTTAGGCAGTGACCTGGCGCAGGCGGGTCAGCCGACGAAAAAACGTAAAGCGCGTGCGGCGAAATATCGTTTTATTGACGCGAACGGTGAAGAAAAAACCTGGACCGGTCAGGGACGTACGCCAAAGCCAATTGCGACCGCACTGGCAAACGGTAAATCGCTGGACGATTTCCTGATCTGATGATTATTCGGGCGGTGTATTCCGCCCGATTATTGACTTAGCAGACGCCAAAGTCACCTTCTTCGGAGTACAGAACTACGTCCGCCGCTTTCAGGTGATATTTCTCGCCCTGCTCATCGCTGGCCTGCACGGCCACAATGTTTTCACCATTCACTTCGAGCACTTTCAGTTTCGGACCGCCCTGACGCGGTTGGACATAATCACCGACAGAAAACATAGCACCTCCTCATCATTGTCATGATCTTCACCATAGCCCACGTCCGGGACGGGGTACAGCCTAATCTTTCAGATACTCCTTATCAGGTACGTCGGTTCCACGGCATCACTTTCAGAAGTCGCGCCATACCGCAAAAACCTGTCACTCCGGCGAACAGCAGCCCGGCGCCCACAAAACCGCTCAGCAGGAAAAAACCGCTGGAGACGCTGTAACCCAACACCACGCCGCAGAGGATCAGCAGCCCGGCAGCGATCTGCACCTGACGCATCAGCGGAAGCGGCTGCGATCGATCTTCAACGGTCAGCAGCCCGGCCTGTTTCCAGCCCTGAATGCCTCCCTCAACCACACAGGCGTTCGCAGGGGATGCTGCCTGCGCCAGACGAGCAGCATTGTTTGAGGTTCGTGCGCCGGACTGACAGTGGAAAATCACCGTTTCTCCCGGCGCCGCGTTAAGCCCGCCGGGTAACGAATCCAGCGGAATGGAGTGCGCCGCCGGAATATGCTCGCGGGCATACTCGTCGGGGTCGCGAATATCGATAAGTTTGGCGCCTTCAGCAATAAGCGCGTTTGCCTGCTGCGGCGAAATAAGAGGAAGAGACATTATGTTTCCTTACGGTCAATTTCAGAACAGTAGAGCATTTAAGGCCGGGTTTAAGCCAGTGTAAAGAGGGTAAAGGCAGGTAAAAGCGCGAGAGATGAATGGCAGTTACCCTTAAACTGGCTACGCTTAGAGAAGTGTCTTTTATAATTTTCAATTGGTTAGCTTGCACGGAGTTATTTATGGGTTTTTGGCGCGTTCTTTTTACGATTATTCTCCCGCCGCTGGGCGTGCTGCTTGGCAAGGGGCTGGGCTGGGCGTTTATTCTGAATATCCTTCTGACCATCCTGGGCTACTTCCCCGGTCTTATCCACGCATTTTGGGTTCAGACGAAGAGCTAGGTACGCCACAGTAAGTCACTGTAGATCCGGGTCAGCACGCCTTCGGGGCCAAATTGCTGTTTTATCCAGCGCGTGACCTGACCGGTCGCCGCATGCTGCGTGGCGAGCAGCATGCGCGAATCCTGGCGCGGATTATTGATTCGCCGCGTTACCAGCAGCCCATCCTCCACCGCCTCACGCGTCATGTATTCCGGTAAAAATCCAATACCTTCCCCCAGGATCTGACACTGGCATTTCGTGTTGAAGTCCGGCACCAGAATCGCCTCCTGACCGTGAAGCAGCCAGCCCACCTTCTTATTGATGGTATGCGCGGTATCCTCGACCATGATATTGGGATACAGACGCAGCTGACTTTCGGAGATGGGCTCCGGGGCGAACGCCAGCGGATGCGTGGGCGCGATGGCAAATACCCAGCGGATCGCGCCTATCTCGGTATAATCAATGCCGCCGCCGTCCAGCAGCGTATCCGGCGCGCCAATGGCGATATTGGCCTGATTATTAATGATGGAATCCCAGACGCCGTTATACACCTCGGTCGTCACCGTGATCTGGCAGGTGGGAAACTGTTTTTTCAGCACCTGGAGCAAACGCGCGGTATGGCGTGGCGTATACAAAAGCTGATTTATGCAGATGCGCACTCGCGTCTCAATGCCCTGAGAAATGGTATCAATCCCGCGCTTGATGGCATGAAAGTCATTCAGCAGGTCGGTCGCTTTACGATAAAAATAAAAACCGGATTCGGTCAGCTCAATGCTGCGCGTGTTGCGTACAAACAGCACCACGTCCAGGCCGGTCTCCATGCGTTTGATGGTGTAACTGATTGCCGAGGTGGGTAATGACTCCAACTTACTGATAGTGTTTTATGTTCAGATAATGCCCGATGACCTTGTCATGCAGCTCCAGCGATTTTGA
>NZ_JBMKIC010000007.1:143258-163547 GCF_049238665.1 Enterobacter cloacae complex sp. IR5450 | reverse complement strand
GGACATCTGATGGAAATGGAAGCCACGCAAGCACCTTAAAATCACCATCATACACTAAATCAGTAAGTTGGCAGCATTACCGGCGCATGCGAACCTGGTCTACCGTAACGTCATCAGTCTCGGTTGCGTACAGTCCAATCCATGATTCAAATCGGTAATATTCAGATACCAGTTGGGCTACAGACCAGGACTCAGTGTAGTGAGTCAATTTTTGCAACTCTTGCTGACGATCGTAAACAAGAAATGCTATATATCCCGTAGTGATAAAAAGAGAAAAAATGATACCAACCAGTATCCTGTTCATTATGTTCTCCTGAACTACTATTCAATCTTCATTTTGCTGACCTGCCATGCCGATCGCGAGTAATAAATCTGATTATTGAGTTCAGGAAGGCTGTCATAAGGGTAGACGATGAATGACGGACCTTTATCGCGGATGCGCATATATTCGCCATTGACCTTTAAAGCCAGGATGGCGTTGTATTTCTGGAAGTCGCTGAGAGGGATGACGGTAGTGTAATCATTGAGTGCAATCACATTCAGGACAGAACCCTTTGCACCCACATACTCCATGAGTTTGCGCATCGGGATACCCTCAAACTTCGTGCGGCCATTATACCAGGGAGAGGTCGTCTGGAAACTCACCATGCCCAGTTTTTCAAGGCTGGCAATATCAAAAACGGCATTTCCATTTTCGTTCGTATTTTCTATATTACCGCTAATGGTTAAGATGGGTTTGCCCACAGGCTTTGGCAGTTCGCCAGCCCAGCTTAAACTTTGTACCAAAAAGCAGCACAGCATTAGGATTATTCGCATATTGGCCTCCTCTTTTTAACAGAAGTATAAGAATTATAAGTTATTTATCCTATAAGTTTGTCTATTTTGTTGAACGCCACGCCTTTTTGCAAACGCTACTTGATTAAAATCATAAAAATCAAAATGATAGCTGTATTTTGCCCCGTGATTGCAGACCGCTGGCTGAAGCTTACGTTTTTTAAAACATAAAAACTTAGTGTAATAAACCACCCGTGTTTAAAAAATGATCGCTTTGATTTATTAATATATTTACGCACCCCCATTTTTTATCAATGGTGGCATCGTTAAGATAAATTTATTTGTACAAAGAATGATAACGCACCCTCAATGTGAGGGAATAAGAGAGTGCGCGTACCTCTGACGTCGTTGGCACTGAGTTTCGCTTAACCCGCCTCCAGCATACTGAAACTGACGATCCGCGAGCGCCCCAGCTCTTTCGCCCGGTAAAGCGCAACGTCTGCCGCGCGCAGCAGGTCGTCGCTTTGGGCGTGCTGCGGGTAACTGGCGATCCCGATCGACACATCTACCGGGCCAATCTCAGCAAGCCCATAACGTAGCGACAGCGTATGGACGCCGTTATAAATCTCCGTTGCGCAGGCGTGAGCCGCTTCCTCATCCGCACCCGTAAGTAGCACCAGAAACTCTTCGCCACCAAAGCGGAAGGCCAGGCCGGCATCGTGCACGGCACGCTGAACAATTGTCGCCACGCTCTTAATCACATGATCGCCAGCCTCATGGCCGAAGCGATCGTTAATGCTTTTAAAGTGATCGATGTCGATCATCATGCAGCTCACCGGTTCATCATTGCGCATCGCCTGAGCTATCTGAGTGCGCAGGGTAGCTTCAAGGTGGTGGCGGTTACGCAAGCCGGTGAGCGGGTCGAATAGCGCTTTTTCCAGCAGGGCATCGCGCAGACGCTGGTTGGCCAGCGCCAGACCCAGGGCTTCCGCCATTAATTCGAGATAGGCGCGGGACGGTGCCGTTTCAGGCGTGATGTTCTGAAACGACAGCAAACCAATGGCTTCCCCCTGCGCAATGAGCGGCACGCAGAATGAACTGTCTTTTTGTGATTCAGGCAGATGCTGGCAACCGATATCCGGCTCGCCGTTGACCGGTGGGTGGCTCTGACCACGGCGTATGGCCCAGCATTGATCGGGGTGGAAAGCATTTTTTTCTCCCTGGGGAGATAACCATTCCGCCGCACAGCGCATCTCCCACGGGTTTCGATCCAGAATATACAGACGCCCGGCGACACCCGGCGCAATGTTGGGAGCAAACAGCTCTGCCACCTCAATCACGTCGCTAACGTTCTCGCAGCCCTGCAAGCGCTGGGTCATTCGCGCGAGCAGCTCGCGGATGGCCCAGTCTGCGTCGCGTTCTTTTTCAAGCCGCTGCCTTGCCAGCCCGTTCTCGCGGAAAATGCGAATGGCCTGCGCCATATCGCCTATCTCATCGACCTGGTTGAAATTTGGCGTTTCGACGGCGTAATCCTGTGAGGCCAGCCGGTGAACCACATCACTGAGGCGCACCACCGGGCGCAGCACGCGGTGCTTGAGAATAAAACCCATCACGAATAAGAAGAGCAGGGCGGTCAGGCCGACCATCATTTCATAGGCGGTACGCAGGGTTTTTGACGTGTTGGTCGCAGCCTGGACATCGGCGATAATGCGCTTATCCAGAAGCACACGAAAATGGTCAATCTTGCTTTGGGCGCGTTCCATTTCAAGTTCGTAGATTTTGCCGAAGAGTAACGCAATGGCCTGTTGTTCCTCACCCCGGGCGACGCTGGCAATTGCTGCCTGCTGTTCATCCTGTAGGCCATCGACAATCTTCAGCCCTTCGTACAGCAGCGCCAGCTCTTCGCCCGTTGCGCCCGTATCTTTTAACTGGCCCAGCTTGCGCTCGATATTCTTCAGTTCGCCTTCTTTCGCCTGGTACGTTTTCAGCACATCGGGCTCTTTTTTGATGGCGTAAAGGCGCGCTAAGTCGGAGAGCATCCAGGTTTCTGCTTCAATCTCTTCCGTAAGCTGGTCAAAAATTTGTCGTTGCTTAACAGCCTGACGTTCTACGTTGTCGGCATGGGAAGCCATCAGCATGACGATACCGGAGGCAATGGTCAGGCACACCGTGACACCATAAGCCCAGTTTGTGATCGTGGCGATTCGCACCTGTTGGATCCTTCTACGACAAATGTGGAAGAGCGTTCATTAAAGATTATAGAAAACCCCTGATTTATCGCGAAAAAAAAGGCGGCACCGGGCCGCCTGTCAAAACGCGTTTAGTTATAGGTCCGGAGGATTTTTTCCTTCTTCGATAAAATCTGCGTCCAGCTCCTCGGCGTTGCCTGCGTGGTCGCGGCCGGAGAAGAGGTTCCAGCAGGCGATAAACAGGGCGGCAATCAGCGGCCCAATCACAAAGCCGTTAATGCCGTACAGCTCCATACCGCCGAGCGTGGTGATCAGTATCAGGTAGTCCGGCATTTTGGTGTCTTTGCCCACCAGCAGCGGACGTAAAAGGTTGTCCACCAGCCCGACGATAATGACAAAGAAGCCCACAATGAACAGACCCTGCCACAGCTGGTGAGTGGCAAACAGGAAGATGGCGGCGGGAACCCAGACGATAGCCGAGCCGACGGCGGGCACCAGGGAGAGGAACGCCATCAGCGCTCCCCACAGTACGCTACCGTCAATACCGACGATGGCAAAGGCGATACCGCCAAGCGTACCTTGAACCACCGCCACGACCGCCGTACCTTTTACCGTAGCTCGCGAGACGCCGACAAACTTCGCGAACAGGTGCTGTTTGACGAAGTCAGACAGCGGCAGCGAGTCGAGGATCTGGCGCACCAGATAGGGCCCGTCTTTGAGCAGGAAAAACAGCAGGTACAGCATAATGCCGAAGCTAATAGCAAAGCCGAACGTCCCTTTACCAATCAGGAACGCGCTACCCGCCAGATACTGTCCGCCCTGTAACGCGACATCGGAAAGCTTTTTCTGGATCTGCGCGGCGTTGGTCAGGTTGTGATCCGCCAGGAAGCCGCTGGCCCAGTCCGGCAGGCGGTTGAAGATACCGGCGATGACTTCCGGGAACTGCGTGTTGTTCTGTTGCAGCTTGGTGTAAACCATGTTCAGTTCCACCGCGAGCGAGGAAAGGATCACCATCAACGGAATAAACACGATCAGGCAGATAATGCCGAGTGTGAGGAGGGAAGCCAGCCCGTTGCGATCGCCCAGCGCGGTACGCAGCTTGTTTTTCACCGGGTTGAAAATGATGGTCAGGATCGCGGCCCACAGAATCGCCGAGAAATAGGGTGACAGCACGTCAAAGAAAGCCCAGGTTACAAGGGCCAGGATGAGAATAAAGAAACCTTTGGTCAGTCCGTTAAATCGCATAGTGAGTCCTGGTAAAGAAGAAACTGTGTCGACTATAGAACTGATTTAAGGATTTACCAATAATTGCGCCGAAGTCGTGCCGGGTGGCTTTTTGTTAACAATCGCGGTATAACACCCTTCTTTGGATGTTTAGATGTCCATACGTTTAGAAGGTAATATGCAAACAGAACAACAAAACGGGCAGCTTAAGCGCACCATGAAAACCCGCCACCTGATTATGCTCTCGCTGGGTGGCGTTATCGGCACAGGGTTATTCTTCAATACCGGATACATCATTTCGACAACTGGCGCGGCGGGCACGCTGCTGGCGTATCTTATCGGTGCGCTGGTGGTCTGGCTGGTTATGCAGTGTCTGGGCGAGCTCTCCGTGGCGATGCCGGAAACCGGGGCGTTCCACGTCTACGCCGCTCGTTATCTCGGCCCGGCGACAGGGTATACCGTGGCGTGGCTGTACTGGCTTACGTGGACAGTGGCGCTGGGATCGAGCTTTACCGCAGCCGGGTTCTGTATGCAGTACTGGTTCCCGCAGGTTCCCGTCTGGATGTGGTGCGTCGTCTTTTGCGTGGTGATTTTTGCTCTTAACGTGATTTCCACGCGTTTCTTCGCCGAAGGGGAATTCTGGTTCTCGCTGGTGAAAGTCATCACCATCATCGCCTTCATTATTCTCGGCGGAGCGGCGATCTTCGGTTTTATCCCGATGCAGGATGGTTCACCGGCGCCGGGCTTGAGCAACATTACTGCCGAAGGCTGGTTCCCGCACGGCGGTCTGCCGATCCTGATGACCATGGTGGCGGTCAACTTTGCCTTCTCAGGTACAGAGCTTATCGGCATCGCGGCAGGGGAAACGGAAAACCCACACAAGGTTATTCCGGTTGCTATTCGCACCACCATCGCCCGGCTCATCATCTTCTTTATTGGCACCGTGTTTGTGCTGGCGGCGCTGATCCCCATGCAGCAGGCTGGCGTGGAGAAAAGTCCGTTTGTGCTGGTGTTTGAAAAGGTCGGCATTCCGTATGCGGCGGATATCTTTAACTTCGTGATCCTGACGGCGATCCTCTCGGCGGCGAACTCGGGCCTGTACGCCTCTGGCCGTATGCTGTGGTCTCTGTCTAACGAGAAAACGCTGCCGCGCTGCTTTGCCCGCGTCAACAAAAACGGCGTGCCGCTGACGGCGCTCTCCGTTTCCATGCTGGGCGGCATGCTGGCGCTGTTCTCCAGCGTGGTCGCGCCGGATACGGTGTTTGTGGCGCTGTCCGCTATCTCCGGCTTTGCGGTGGTGGCGGTGTGGATCAGCATCTGCGCGTCGCACTTTGTGTTTCGTCGCCGTCACGTGCTGTCCGGGCAACCGCTTTCGGCGTTGCAGTATCGCGCGCCATGGTATCCGCTGGTGCCCGTGCTTGGATTTATCCTCTGCCTGGTGGCCTGCGTCGGCCTGTGGTTTGACCCCAGCCAGCGTATTGCCCTTTATTGCGGGCTTCCGTTTGTCGCCCTGTGTTATGGTGCGTACTATCTGACCCGAAACCTGACCACGCAGGAGCCTGAACATGTCGCAGAATAATCCGCTTACCGCTCTCCTTGAAAACCAGCCGTTTGTCGTGCTGGATGGGGCAATGGCAACGGAGCTGGAAGCGCGCGGTTGTAACCTTGCCGACAGCCTCTGGTCGGCTAAAGTGCTGATGGAAAACCCGGAGCTGATCCGTGACGTACACCTCGACTACTACCGCGCGGGGGCACAGGTGGCGATCACCGCCAGCTATCAGGCGACACCCGCGGGCTTTGCCGCTCGCGGGCTGGACGAGTCGCAATCCCGGGCGTTGATTGGCAAAAGCGTAGAGCTGGCACGCAAAGCGCGGGAAGCGTACCTGGCTGAGAACGCAAATGCAGGCACGCTGCTGGTGGCGGGATCTGTGGGCCCTTACGGCGCGTATCTGGCCGATGGTTCCGAGTATCGCGGCGATTACGTGCGTAGCGCTGAAGAATTCACCGCCTTCCACCGCCCGCGTGTAGAGGCGCTATTGGATGCGGGCGCGGATTTGCTGGCCTGTGAAACGCTGCCTTCGTTCACTGAGATTAAGGCGCTGGCGGCGTTGCTGACGGCGTATCCCCGCGCCCGGGCATGGTTCTCATTTACCCTGCGTGACAGCGAGCACCTGAGTGACGGAACGCCGCTGCGGGATGTCGTTTCTGCGCTGGAAAACTACCCGCAGGTTGTCGCGCTGGGGATCAACTGTATCGCGCTGGAAAACACCACCTCGGCGCTGACGCATCTGCACAGCCTGACATCGCTGCCGCTGGTGGTCTATCCGAACTCCGGCGAGCATTATGATGCGGTGAGCAAAACCTGGCATCACCACGGTGAAGCGTGCGAGACGCTGGCGGGGTATTTACCGCAGTGGCTGGCGGCTGGCGCTAAATTAATCGGGGGATGTTGCCGGACCACGCCGAAAGATATTGCTGCGCTGACGGTTCAGCTCTGAGGTCTTTGCCGGGTGGCGGCTGCGCCTTACCCGGCGAAACAACCGCACAAAATTCACTATCCTTTCCCGCTTTTTTTCTAAAAACGAATCGTCATTAGCGATTCTTTTTTATTCCTTTATCAAAATTCTCGCGCCGGAAATACTGCCCTCATAACAACAAGGGAGCAGACATTATGGCAATTTCATCGCGGATCACACTTCTCGGCGCACTGGCGCTGTGGGCATTTCAGGCGCAGGCGGTGGACGTCACCGTCGCGTATCAGACTTCCGCTGAGCCGGCAAAAGTCGCGCAGGCGGATAACACCTTCGCCAAAGCGAGCGGGGCGAACGTCGACTGGCGCAAGTTCGACAGCGGCGCGGCGATTGTGCGGGCGTTAGCCTCGGGCGACGTGCAGATTGGCAACCTGGGCTCCAGCCCGCTGGCGGTGGCCGCCAGCCAGCAGGTGCCGATTGAAGTTTTCCTGCTGGCGTCGCAGCTCGGAAATTCCGAAGCGCTGGTGGTGAAGAAAAGCATCACGAAACCCGAAGATTTGATCGGCAAACGCATCGCGGTGCCGTTTATCTCCACCACGCATTACAGCCTGCTGGCAGCGCTGAAACACTGGGGCATTAAGCCCGGCCAGGTGCAGATCATCAACCTGCAACCTCCGGCGATTATTGCCGCCTGGCAGCGTGGCGACATCGACGGAGCATACGTCTGGGCGCCCGCCGTCAACGAACTGGAAAAAGAGGGCACCGTGCTGACCGACTCCGAAAAAGTGGGGCAGTGGGGCGCGCCAACCCTTGATGTCTGGGTGGTACGTAAGGACTTTGCCGAGAAACACCCTGAAGTGGTGAAAGCCTTCGCCAAAAGCGCCATCGACGCACAGCAGCCATACATCAGCAACCCGGATGAATGGCTGAAACAGCCCACCAACCTGGAGAAACTCTCACGTCTGAGCGGCGTGCCGGAAGCTGACGTGCCGGGGCTGGTAAAAGGCAACACCTATCTGACGCCTGCTCAGCAGGTCCAGCAGCTGAACGGGCCGGTAAGCAAAGCGATTGTTGACACTGCGACGTTCCTGAAAGAGCAGGGCAAAGTGCCTGCGGTGGCGGCGGATTACAGCCAGTTTGTGACCGATCGCTTTGTGAAATAAGGGAGCTGCAATGCTGAACATTACAAACCTGTCTGCCGATTACGGCGGCAAACCCGCCCTGGAAGCGATCAACCTGACGCTGGACAGCGGTGAACTGCTGGTGGTGCTGGGACCGTCCGGCTGCGGGAAAACGACGCTGCTGAACCTGATCGCCGGGTTTGTACCGTATCAGCACGGCTCGATCCAACTGGAAGGGAAACGGGTCACGGGGCCGGGCGCAGAGCGCGGCGTGGTTTTCCAGAACGAAGGGTTACTCCCGTGGCGAAACGTTCAGGAAAACGTTGCGTTTGGTCTGCAACTGGCCGGTGTAGCGCGTGAACAGCGCCTGAATACGGCGCGCGATATGCTGAAAAAGGTCGGGCTGGAGGGGGCTGAAAAACGCTTTATCTGGCAGCTTTCAGGCGGGCAGCGTCAGCGCGTCGGGATCGCCCGTGCGCTGGCGGCTAACCCACAGCTGCTGTTGCTGGACGAACCTTTCGGGGCGCTGGATGCCTTCACCCGCGAGCAGATGCAAACCCTGCTGCTGCGCCTGTGGCACGAAACCGGCAAGCAGGTGCTGTTAATCACCCACGATATCGAAGAGGCCGTGTTTATGGCGACGGAGCTGGTGCTGCTCTCACCGGGGCCGGGACGCGTGCTGGAGCGCCTGCCGCTCGAGTTTGCCCGGCGCTATGTGGCGGGAGAACCGGTACGCAGCATCAAATCCGATCCGCTGTTTATTGAACAGCGTGAATACGTCTTAAGCCGCGTGTTTGAGCAACGGGAGGCGTTCTCATGAGCATTGTTTTCAGTGAAAAAACGCGGCGGACGCGCCTTGCCTTACGCTGGCCGTTCTCTCGCCAGCTCACTTTAAGCGTCAGCACGCTGGTGGTGTTGCTGGCGGTATGGTGGGCGGTTGCCGCGCAGCAGTGGGTCAGCCCGCTGTTTCTGCCCCCGCCAGGCCAGGTTCTGGAAAAACTGATTACTATCGCCGGGCCGCAGGGCTTTATGGATGCCACGCTCTGGCAGCATTTAGGCGCCAGTCTGACGCGTATTCTGGTGGCGCTGCTGGCGGCGGTCATTATTGGCGTTCCGGTGGGGATCGCGATGGGACTGAGCCCGACGGTACGCGGCATTCTCGACCCGCTGATAGAGCTTTACCGTCCCGTCCCGCCGCTGGCTTACTTGCCCCTGATGGTGATCTGGTTTGGCATCGGCGAGACGTCAAAGATCTTACTGATATACCTGGCGATTTTTGCGCCGGTCGCGATGTCGGCCTTGGCTGGCGTAAAGAGTGCGCAGCAGGTGCGCATACGTGCGGCGCAGTCGCTCGGCGCCAGCCGCGCGCAGGTCCTGCTGTTCGTCATTTTACCGGGCGCGCTGCCGGAGATATTGACCGGGCTGCGCATCGGCCTTGGGGTGGGCTGGTCTACGCTGGTGGCGGCAGAGCTGATAGCCGCCACGCGCGGCCTTGGGTTTATGGTGCAGTCGGCGGGAGAGTTCCTGGCGACTGATGTGGTACTGGCAGGGATCGCAGTGATCGCCGCGATCGCCTTTGGATTAGAACTGGGACTGCGCGCGCTACAGCGTCGCCTGACGCCCTGGCATGGAGAAATACAATGAGTGAACGTCTGACGATTATCCCGTTGGGGCCGTACATTGGCGCGCAAGTGTCGGGCCTGGACGTAACCCGTCCGCTGAGCGATAACCAGTTTGAGCAGCTGTACCACGCAGTGCTGCGTCATCAGGTGGTGTTCCTGCGTGAACAGGCCATTACCCCGCATCAGCAGCGCGCGCTGGCCCTGCGTTTTGGCGACCTGCATATCCACCCCGTCTATCCGCATGCGGAAGGGGTGGAGGAGATTATCGTCCTCGACACCCACAACGATAACCCGCCGGATAACGATAACTGGCATACCGATGTGACCTTTATCGACACACCGCCAGCCGGGGCGATTCTTGCGGCGAAGCTGTTGCCTGAGACGGGGGGCGATACGCTGTGGGCCAGCGGGATCGCAGCGTTTGAGGCGCTCTCCGCGCCGCTCCAGACCCTACTGAGCGGCCTGCGGGCGGAGCATGACTTCAAAAAATCATTCCAGGAATATAAGTACCGTAAAACGGAAGAGGAGCACCAGCGCTGGCTGGATGCGGTCGAAAAACATCCCCCGCTGCTGCACCCGGTGGTGCGTACGCATCCGGTGACCGGAAAGCAGGCGCTGTTTGTGAATGAAGGGTTTACCACGCGTATCGTGGACGTAGCGGAGAAAGAGAGTGAGGCGCTGCTCGGCTTCTTGTTCGCGCATATCACCAAACCGGAGTTTCAGGTGCGCTGGCGCTGGCAGGAGAACGATCTGGCGATCTGGGATAACCGCGTCACGCAGCATTACGCCAATGCGGATTATCTGCCGCAGCGAAGGATTATGCAGCGGGCGACCATCCTGGGGGATAAGCCGTTCTACCGTGCGGTTTGAGCCCCTCACCCTAACCCTCTCCCCAAAGGGGCGAGGGGACTGACCGGTGCGGTTTTCACCCTCTCCCTTTTAGGGAGAGGGCAGGGGGGAGGGTATTAAGTGCGCCTCTATATACCGCTGATAGCGGTTCGCCTTCAGATAACACAGATCCACCAGCACCAGCCCGTCGATACAGTTATTGAACGCCGGATCGCTGCCGAAATCGATAAACTGCACGCCGCCTGGTTCGCATAGCTCGGAATACTGTTTGTAGAGCGGCGGGATGCCGCAACCCAGGTTGCCGAGCAGGGATTTGAGCTTTGTCAGGTCATCCACGTAATCCACCCCGCCAAATTGCGCCAGCACGTCTGGCAGGGATGCGGGATAGGGCTGGCGCGAGGCGGCTAGAGGATGCGTCGCCGGGAACCACAAGCGGTAAAAGGCGACCAGCAGATCCCGCGCGGCAGGCGGTAACCCCCCGGAGATGGAGACCGGGCCAAACAGGTAACGGTAATGAGGATAGCGTGCCAGATAGGCGCCAATACCTGACCACAGATAGTCCAGACCGCGACGCCCCCAGTAGCGCGGCTGTATAAAGCTACGCCCTAGCTCAATGCCGTGCTCCAGTATGTCCTGCATTTTTTCGTCGTAGTGGAACAGGCTGTAGCTGTACAACCCCTCGACGCCGCGCTTTTCCACCTGCATGGCCGTTGGCATAAAGCGGTACGCGCCGACAATCTCCAGGTCATCGTCATCCCACAAAATGAGGTGCAGATAGTCATCATCGTAGCTGTCCGTATCCCGCCGCTTCCCGCTGCCTTCCTCCACGGCACGAAAGGCAATCTCGCGCAGCCGCCCCAGCTCGCGCAGCAGAGGCGCCTCTTCCTGCCCGTTGCGCTGCCAAAGATAGATGGCCTTACCATCGCTCGTTTTTCCCAGACACTCGGCCTGCGCCAGTTCGCGCTTCAGCGTGGCCCTGTCTTCCGGGCGGGCAATGGCGCACTGGGTTTTAAAGACGCCAGGCAATCCCTTGCCAAGACGTATCACGTGCTGACGACACTGCTCGGCCATCTCACGCGATGAAAGGGTAGAACTAAACCGGTCATTCCAGGCAATCTGCTGGCCGATTTTGATCGGCAACTGACTGTGACGGCGGCGAAACATCTGTTGCATCAACAGCAGCATGGATACCGTTGGCGAGACCAGGGTACTGGCATAAAACAGCAGGCTGTTGTGCGCCTGGATATGTACCGGAAGTAGCGGCACCCGTAATTTGCCAGCCAGCTTGATAAAGCCCGGATGCCATTATTTATCGCGTATGCCTTTGCGCGTTGGGCGGGAAACTTCGCCCGCCGGAAAGAAGATCAGCACACCGGCGTTTTGCAGGTGCTGCTCCATCTGTATCAGCGAAGCTTTTGCGGTTCTGCCGCCCATATTATCCACGGGAATAAACAATGAACTGAGGGGCTCAAGGTGGGACAGCATCCTGTTGGTAACAACCCTGACGTCGCGGCGCACGCGGGAAACGGCGTACAGCAACGCCAGCCCATCCAGCGTGCCAGTGGGGTGGTTCGCTATCACAATGAGTGGGCCGTGTTCGGGGATTTGTTCGAGATCGCGGGCGGAAACGGAGCAGTGAATATCAAGGTGTTCCAGAACCTGATCCACCATATCCAGCCCTTTCAGGTGACGGTGGCTGGCGGCAAACTGCTGAAATTCGTCTTCGTGAAGCAGTCTTTTTAACAGACTTTTTTGCCAGGGTGCGGGCCTCGCCTGAGGCCAAAGGTCATCAAGAACGCTGTCGAGACTAAACATTGATCACTCCTCCTGCCGTCTTGCCCAGACAGTAGAAGGAGGAGATGTCGTTTGTATTGCAGTTTGGTGAAGATTAGCGCAGAGAGCAGGCCGGGTAAGGCGAAGTCGCCACCCGGCGCTAAAGCGGATTAACGCAGAATTTTCTTCTCGGCCAGATCCAGCGCGAAATAGCTGAAGATCAGATCCGCGCCCGCACGTTTGATCGCCCCCAGGCTTTCGAGGATCACTTTCTCTTCGTCGATGGCACCCGCCTGCGCGGCGAATTTGATCATCGCGTACTCACCGCTCACCTGGTATGCGCCCAGCGGCAGTTCGGTGCGTTCGCGAATGTCGCGCAGGATATCCAGGTACGCGCCAGCCGGTTTCACCATCAGGCAGTCAGCGCCCTGGGCTTCATCAAGCAGAGATTCACGAATCGCTTCGCGGCGGTTCAGCGGGTTCATCTGATAGGTTTTACGATCGCCTTTCAGCGCCGTGCCCGCTGCTTCACGGAACGGACCGTAGAAAGAGGAGGCGAATTTGGTGGAGTAGGACATGATGGCGGTGTCGGTGAAGCCCGCGGCATCCAGCGCATGGCGAATCGCCTGTACCTGCCCATCCATTGCCGCAGAAGGCGCAATGAAATCCGCACCCGCGGCGGCGGCAACCACCGCCTGCTTGCCCAGATTCAGCAGGGTCGCATCGTTGTCCACGCCGTGATCGCACAGCACACCACAGTGGCCATGAGAGGTGTATTCGCAGAAGCAGGTATCGGACATGACGATCATCTCCGGCACACTCTCTTTGCAGATGCGCGACATGCGTGCCACGAGGCCGTCTTCTTTCCAGGCATCGCTGCCGGTCGCGTCAGTGTGGTGGGAGATACCGAACGTCATCACCGAGCGGATGCCCGCATTCGCAATGCGTTCGATCTCGCGGGCCAGATGCTTTTCAGGAATGCGCATCACGCCCGGCATCGCGTCGATGGCTTTGTAGTCATCGATCTCTTCTTCAACAAAAATCGGCAACACCAGATCGTTTAAGGTCAGTGTTGTCTCTTCAAACATGGCGCGCAGTGCGGGTGACTTGCGCAGGCGACGGGGACGTGCAATTAAATCGGTCATGGTATGCCTGATGTTTGTGGAACAAAGAGGTATAGTGTACCTGAAAGCAGGGAGCGGTGTTTTACTAAAGTTGTCTTTTAGATTTTCGAAATCGACTAATATACGCTGCATGTATTTAGTCTATATTATAAATCTTATTCTGATGTTCAGCGTGGCGTGTAATATTGGTGAGGCTTCTATATTGGTTTGGGATTATAAATATAAATGATTAATTGCTTTTTATTATATGTGTCGAAGCAACTAAAGTAGTTTGCAATCAGTTGAATTTATAATATTTATTCATAATGATTGATATTGCCGTGGGTTTATAAGCTTATTTGTCTGAATACGGACTTAATGGAATCATTCATTGAACCTTTTCGAAGTGAAACTGCATAATTCCTTCCGCAATTTAATGTTGCTAAATGATTTGATGGACAAACTTGCTTACGTCCCTGAGGAGGGATGACCCAATGCAAACATGGAAAAAGAAACTGGTTGTATCACAACTTGCATTAGCCTGCACACTGGCTATCGCTTCTCAGGCCAATGCGAAAGATATATCCGGCACGACATATAATACTTTTGGATATGACAATACTGCGTCCACGCCCTGGTATTATGGTTATGCTGACTGGAATTATTCAGATGCCACACATGATGGTGACATTTATCCGGTCGTCAATAAATCAACCGTAAACGGAGTTATTTCGACATACTATCTGGATGATGGTGTCAATGGCCGTGCGAACGCGTTGAGTATTTCTAACAGCACCATTAATGGCATGATCACCTCAGAGTGTATGACCACGACGTGTGCAGATGGCGTAGATACTGACGGCACCGCTCATACCCAGTATGATCGTTTTAGCCTGACCGTTGATAACTCCACCATCAACGATACCTACGAGCATTACGCGTATGATGTCGTCAATGGCGAAACCACTGAAACGCATTATCTGGACACCTATGATCTGGGTAACGCCATCACGCTGGACGTTGAATCTGATATCGTTATTCAGAACAATTCCCACGTTGCGGGTATTACGCTGACGCAGGGTTACCAGGATCTGGATAACACGCCATACGACGGTGTTGAAGGCGTTGCTAACAGCAGCAATGTCTTTACCGATACGCTGGTGGTGAAAGACTCTGTGCTGACCTCCGGTGCGTACAGCGATCTGGGTACCAGCGGCTTCTACGGTCAAACGGCGAAGCCGAGCGACTACGGTGAAACCAACGCCACGGCTGCGGATGATGCGGCGCTGATCGTTGTGGCTGGCGCGTCTGATAACGCTATGCAGACCACCGCTACCTTCGATCACTCTACCATTACCGGCGACATCCTTTTCTCCAGCACCTTTGATAACAACTTCTACGAGAATGGCGATCCGGCAACGGATACCACCGATGACGGCATCTATAACCCAACTACCAACGGCTGGGATGATACCGACAAGCTGGATGTCACGCTGACCAACGGCAGTAAATGGGTGGGTGCCGCGCAGTCCAGCGTTGAGGCCATCGGCACGGCGCAGATGTATGGTGAAGGCTACAGCAATGTAGACTGGCATGCACTTTCTCCAAACAGCATCTGGCCTGATTCTACCTTTGATAGCAACGGTCACGTTGCAGGTGAAGAGGTTTATCAGAGCGGCCTGTTCAACGTGGCGCTGGATAACGGTTCCGAGTGGGATACCCGTAAGATCTCCAACATCGACGCGCTGACGGTGAACAACCAGTCTCAGGTCAATGTTGAAAACTCCGGCCTGCTGGCGGATTCCATCACCCTGACCAATGCGTCTAGCCTGAACATCGGCGACAACGGCGCGGTAGCAACCGATAGCCTGTATCTGGATAGCTACAGCCGTGCGGCACTGACTGAAGAGACAGCTGAGCTGTATGCCAACACCATTACCGTGGACAACGGTGCAGAGCTGGCGCTGGGTCTGGGTCAGGTTGATACGCACAATATGGTGCTGACCGATGGCGGTGTACTCAACGTTGCCAGCCGCGATTATGTGCTGAACAGCGACCTGAACAACGCACGGTATATCACCAACGATCGCAATAAAGCGGACTACGACTATGGTGTTGTCGCGCTGAACTCTGACGGTCATCTGGCGGTGAACGGTGACGTTGCCGGTAACTATAAAGTGCGCATCGACGATGCGACCGGCGCAGGCTCCGTAGCTGACTACAAAAACAAAGAGATCATTCGCGTCTATGACAATAACGCGGATACCGCTGCCAGCTTTACTGCGGCAAATAAAGCTGATTTAGGTGCATACACCTATCAGGCGCAGCAGAAGGGCGACACCGTTGTTCTCCAGCAGGAAGAGCTGACTGACTACGCCAACATGGCGCTGAGCATTCCTTCTACTAATACTAACATCTGGAATCTGCAACAGGATACCGTGGGTACCCGTCTGACCAACAGCCGTCATGGCCTGGCAGATAACGGCGGCGCATGGGTGAGCTATTTCGGCGGCAACTTTGACGCGGATAATGGCACCGTTAGCTACGATCAGGACGTAAGCGGCATTATGGTAGGTCTGGATACTCAGATCGACGGTAATAATGCGAAGTGGATTGTCGGTGGTGCGGCTGGTTTCGCGAAGGGTGATATCAGCGATCGTACGGGTCAGGTCGATCAGGACAGCCAGACTGCGATGATCTACGCGTCGGCGAAGTTCATGAACGATATCTTCCTCGACAGCTCACTGAGTTACACCCGCTTCAACAACGACCTCTCTGCCACCATGAGCAATGGTCAGTATGTTGACGGTAATACCACGACTGACGCCGTTGGTTTCGGAATGAAACTGGGCTATGACTGGAAACCAAACCTGTCTGGCTACGTCACGCCTTACGCGGCGATCTCTGGCCTGTTCCAGTCCGGTGATGACTACCAGTTAAGCAACGACATGCGTATCGATGGTCAGTCTTACGACAGTATGCGTTATGAACTCGGCGTGGATGCAGGTTATACCTTCAACTACGGCGGCGAGCAGGCATTAACGCCTTACTTCAAACTGGCTTACGTGTATGACGATGCTGACAACAATGCTGATATCAACAACGACAGCATTGATAACGGCGTAGAAGGCTCTGCGGTTCGCGTGGGACTGGGTACTCAGTTCAGCTTCACGAAAAACTTCAGTGCTTACACTGATGCGACTTATCTGGGCGGCGGCGACGTTGACCAGAACTGGGGAGCAAACCTGGGTGTGAAATATACCTGGTAAGAAAAAAACGCGGGGGACTTTGCCCCCGCTTTTTTATGTGCTTTAAAAATAATAAAGAACCGACAGATACAGATGACTTGAGGTATGCATGAACGTTAATGCGAAACCACTTTCTGAATTAAGCCGGCTCATTAAGTGTCTGGAAATCGCCGGTACCCCATTTAAGACCGAACCACAACAATTAATAACTACCGGCAATAATGATGATGAACCATTGACCGTTGTCATACAATCCGGTCTGACTGCAGTCCACCGTAAATCAGACGAATTACTTATGGGTATTGCGCGGGCACCGTATATCCACGGTTTAAGCGCATGGATAAATGACAACTATCTTGAATATTCTCTGATTGCACAAACACCTTGTACCGGATTTTATTTGCCTGCCTCTACTGCATGCGAACTTATTCAAGAAGCGCATGTTTGGCAAGAAGCTTTCTGCTGGCTGTCATGGCTAAACCATTTACTGGGAAAACGTGATATACAGCTGATTGGAAATAATTCCTATAGCCAAATTCGGGCGATGCTGTTGAATATGGCCGAGTGGGATGACGCGCTACGTTCAAAAATTGGTGTTATGAATCATATTCAGCGTAGCACGCGTATTTCTCGTTCGGTCGTTGCGGAGGTTCTGGCGGCGCTGCGTCAGGGGAACTACATCAATATGAGCCGGGGCAAACTGGTCAGTATCAACCGTTTGCCCACGGACTATTGAGATCAGTTAGAGGCCGTAAGCACCTGCGCTTTATTGGCGCTCAGCTCGGCCACCAGATTATTTACGCCATCACTCATATTCACGAAGCGTGTATTTGGCGACCGGGTGACCACCACAAAAGCACCTACGTTTGATTGCGGAATCATCGCCATATAGGTGATGAATCCGCCACCTCCACCGGTTTTTTGAATAATCCCCGGTCGGCCATCTTTTGGCGCCATATACACCCAGCCCATGCCGAGGGCATCGGCTTTACCGGGTACATCCATGCCAATGACGCGACGTAACTGAGCACGCTGGTAGATGAGCGTCTGCATGCGGTCGGCCTGATTGCTGCGCGCGTAAAAATCCGATGAGAGGAACTGTTGCATCCAGCGCATCATGTCGCCAGGCGTAGAGTAAACTCCACCGCTGCCAATGGCGGCCAGCGTGTTATTGCACGGGCTGGCCCCTTTTTCCGCCACCATCAGACGCTTGCACTGGTCCGGGGAGGGGGTGTAAGTGGTATCTTTCATCCCGAGCGGACGCGTGATCTGCTCTTCAAACAGTTGAGGGTAGGGCTTACCCGAGGCCGTCGCTAAAGCGTCGGCCAGCAGATCAAACGCCAGGTTAGAATAGCCAGCCTGCGAGCCCGGGGCCGATTTCAGGGTTGCTGTGCTCAGGTAGTTCCAGCGTTGCTCACGGGTTGGCCAGACAAAGACAGGGCGATGCGCAGCGCCACCGGGCTGTTCTCGCGGCAGGGCGCTGGTATGGGTCGCCAGATTCACCAGTCTGATCGGCGTTCCCTGATATGTCGGAACGCGAGCGCCGGGCGGCGCATATTTGCTGAGCGGATCGTCGAGTTTCACCACGCCCTGATCGAGCAGTTTCACCAGCATTTCGCTGGTCATCAGCTTGGTTATCGACGCGACACGGATAACGGAATCCAGCTGCGGACGAACGTTATTTCCCGGTCGTGTTTCACCGAAGCTGCGAAACACCCGCTGGTTACCGTCGATCACGACCAGCGCCATTCCCGTCGCACCGCTGCCGTAATAAATAAGGTTCGCGTAGCGATCGGCAATGTCAGAGGCCAGAACCGGGGCCGTCAGAGGCTGTGCTGCCTGGGCGGTGGACAGGCTCACCGCACACAGCGCGGCGATAGAGAGCAGACAACGTTTCAACGAAAAGCATCCATCAAGTGAATAAGGAAAGTTACGGGTAGTTATACTACTAATCGGCGTCAGGCAATGGCCCGATTTGCATAACGATAGCGAGAAAAACGTAACCGTGGGTAAATTTGTACAATTTACTTGCAGCGTGGCTCCCATTTTGTGACATCGACCGTATGATAGACGCTACGATCGCTGTTGCGAATGAAACGCACCGAAACAATTCTTAAAAACTGGGAAGCGAACTAATAATTCGCCCGCAGGTCTCACTTTTTTGCCTGAGCCGGGAGGCTGGCACAGGCAAGGTTTCGTGTGGCGATATGTTGAACACAGCAACAGCCATAACAACAAGAAGGAAGCACAATGTTTAAGTCTTTTTTCCCAAAGCCGGGGCCCTTTTTCCTGTCGGCATTTATTTGGGCACTGCTGGCTGTCATTTTCTGGCAGGCCGGTGGCGGCGCGTGGCTGACCCGTCTTACGGGGGCAACGGGCGATATTCCCATTAGCGCAGCGCGCTTCTGGTCCATGAGCTATCTGCTTTTCTATGCTTATTACGTGCTCTGCGTAGGGCTTTTTGCCATGTTCTGGTTTGTCTATTCTCCTCACCGCTGGCAATACTGGTCGATTCTCGGCACGTCGTTAATCATCTTTGTCACCTGGTTCCTGGTTGAGGTGGGCGTAGCGGTCAACGCCTGGTATGCGCCGTTTTACGATCTGATCCAGACGGCGCTGAGTTCGCCGCATAAAGTGACCATTAACCAGTTCTACCATGAGGTGGGGATCTTCCTCGGCATCGCCCTCATCGCTGTGGTGATCGGCGTGATGAATAACTTTTTCGTCAGCCACTATGTGTTCCGCTGGCGTACCGCGATGAACGAACACTATATGGCGCACTGGCAGCACCTGCGACATATCGAAGGTGCCGCACAGCGTGTGCAGGAAGACACCATGCGTTTTGCCTCTACTCTGGAAGATATGGGCGTGAGCTTTATCAACGCCATCATGACGCTGATCGCCTTCCTGCCGGTGCTGGTGACGCTCTCGTCGCACGTTCCGGAGCTGCCGATTGTCGGCCATCTGCCCTACGGCCTGGTGATTGCCGCGATTGTCTGGTCGCTGATGGGAACGGGGCTGCTGGCGGTGGTAGGGATCAAGTTGCCGGGGCTGGAGTTTAAAAACCAGCGCGTGGAAGCGGCCTACCGTAAAGAGCTGGTGGGTGATGCTGCCAACTTACTGATTTAGTGTATGATGGTGTTTTTGAGGTGCTCCAGTGGCTTCTGTTTCTATCAGCTGTCCCTCCTGTTCAGCTACTGACGGGGTGGTGCGTAACGGCAAAAGCACTGCCGGACATCAGCGCTATCTCTGCTCTCACTGCCGTAAAACATGGCAACTGCAGTTCACTTACACCGCTTCTCAACCCGGTACGCACCAGAAAATCATTGATATGGCCATGAATGGCGTTGGATGCCGGGCAACCGCCCGCATTATGGGCGTTGGCCTCAACACGATTTTCCGCCATTTAAAAAACTCAGGCCGCAGTCGGTAACCTCGCGCATACAGCCGGGCAGTGACGTCATCGTCTGCGCGGAAATGGACGAACAGTGGGGATACGTCGGGGCTAAATCGCGCCAGCGCTGGCTGTTTTACGCGTATGACAGGCTCCGGAAGACGGTTGTTGCGCACGTATTCGGTGAACGCACGATGGCGACGCTGGGGCGTCTTATGAGCCTGCTGTCACCCTTTGACGTGGTGATATGGATGACGGATGGCTGGCCGCTGTATGAATCCCGCCTGAAGGGAAAGCTGCACGTAATCAGCAAGCGATATACGCAGCGAATTGAGCGGCATAACCTGAATCTGAGGCAGCACCTGGCACGGCTGGGACGGAAGTCGCTGTCGTTCTCAAAATCGGTGGAGCTGCATGACAAAGTCATCGGGCATTATCTGAACATAAAACACTATCAATAAGTTGGAGTCATTACCGAGCTGGTGTATGGTGAAGACGATGCCAACCGTGCGTCACCGCCT